>JBKOXO010000144.1:0-12245 GCA_046744105.1 Actinomycetota bacterium | reverse complement strand
GTTGTGGGGCTGTACCGCCGCGCCGAGGCGCTGGGTATCACCATGCGTCCCGTCGAGATCAACGGCGACCCCGGCGCGATGTTCTTCGACACCGAGGGTGGGTTGATCAGCCTGATCAGCCTGGAGATCGTCGATGGTCAGGTGCAGACGATCCGCGGGTTCGTCAACCCGGACAAGATCGCGCACCTGGGTCGGCTCTCGCCGCTCGGCCGTCGCGCGACCAGCGGCGACTGGGCCTGAGCAACGCGGGCGATCGCTCCGTCAGCTGCGAGCTTGTTTGATCAGCGACTTGCCGAAGTCCCAGATAAGCCCGCTGCCTCGGTGCGCCTCGTCCATGACATCGACGAATGCGGTCACGAATCGGTCGACCTCCGCCTCGCCGATGTTCAACGGCGGGATCAGCTTGATCACCTCGAGGTGGTCGCCGGACACCTGTGTCAGGATCCGGTGCTGGTGGAACAGCGCATGCACGACGGTTTGCGCAAACAGCCCCCGCCGCGCGGCCTGCAATGCCATCCACGCCGGGCGGAGCTTCCACGACGACGGGCGGCCGAACTCGATGCCGATCATCAGGCCGCGACCCCGGACGTCGGCCACCATCTCGTAGCGGTCGGCCACTTCGGCGAGCCGGGCCTGCAGCAGCTCGCCCACCTTGCGGGCGTTCTCGACGATCCCCTCAACCTCGAAGACGGAAAGCGTGGCCAGCCCGGCCGCCATTGCCTGCGCGTTCGAGCCGAACGTTGAGTCGTGCACGAGGACGCGGTCCATGGACGAGAACACCTTCTGGAAGATCTCGTCCCGGCCGAGGCAGGCGCCCACCGGGATGTAGCCGCCGGACAGCGCCTTGGCGGTCACCACGAGGTCGGGTTCGGCGCCGTCGAACTGGTACGCCCAGAACTCGCCGGTGCGGCCCATGCCGCACTGCACCTCGTCCGCGATGAGCAGCGCCTTGTGCTCGTGCAGCAGCGCGGCCGCCGATACGAGGAACCCCGGCGGCGCGACGGCGACGCCCTTGCCCTGCACCGGCTCGACGATCAGCGCGGCGACGTCGCCCTTGTCCAGCTCGCGGTGCAATGCGTCGACGTCTCCGAACGGGATTCTGGCGTCGGGGAGCAATGGGTCGAAGCCCTTGCGGAACTCGCCGGCCCCGTTCACCGACAGTGACCCTGTGGTCAAGCCGTGGAACGCGTGATCGCAATACAGCACCCGTTTACGCCGAGTGGCGAAGCGCGCAAACTTCAGCGATGTCTCGACTGCCTCAGTGCCGCTGTTGCCGAAGTAGACGCGGTCGAGGTGCGGCGTCTTTGCCAGCAACTTCTCAGCAAGCAGACCGGCGAGGGGCGGCGCGTCGAACTGCGTGAGATCGGCGAGGCTCAGATCGATCACGTCGTGCAGTGCCTGCCGCACCACGGGATGGTGCCGGCCGACCGCGAAGACGCCGAAGCCGGCGAGCATGTCGAGGTAATCGTTGCCGGCGTCGTCGTACAGGTAGGCACCCTCAGCGCGCCTGTAGACCTTGTCGAACCCGATCGCATGCAACATCCGGGACAGCTGCGGGTTCACGTAACGCGACTGCAAGTCATACCGTTCGTCACCGCGCTGCGCGATGAGCGCGGCGAGGTCAAAAGACGCCACGCGCGAACATTAGCTGATCGCTGCCTGGAATAGTCTTGCGCCGCAAGCGCTCGTTGTGGCCTCCTGTCGTGACGGCATCTCGGGTGAGGAGAGGGCGGATGACAGCCGACCTGTGGCAGACCGCCATCCTCGAGCGCCTGAGCGCCGCCTCGGCCGCCCAGGCCGGCAGCGAGAACTTCCCCGTGGCGCTGCGTATCCTGCCCCGCGATCCGCGAGACAAGCTCATGCGTGCCTACACGTTCGCGCGGTTCGTCGACGATGTCGGTGACGAGGCGCCGGGCGACCGACTCGCCCTGCTCGACGCCGTCGACAAAGACGTCCGCGCCCTACCGTCCGGTGCGGCGGCCTTGCCGGTGGTCCGGGCGCTGGGTGTGCTGGTGGATGCTGGTACGCCGCTCGAACCGTTCCTCGACCTGATCGAGGCCAACCGCATGGATCAGCGGGTCACGCGCTACGAGCGGTTCTCCGACCTGCTGCACTACTGCGACTACTCGGCCGCCCCCGTCGGGCGCATCGTGCTACACATCGCCGGCGCGGCCACCGAGCGCAACGTGGCTGAGTCCGACTCGGTGTGCAACGCGCTGCAGGTACTTGAGCACTGCCAGGACGTCGGCGAGGACGCGCGCGCCGGGCGGGTCTACCTGCCCGGTGTCGAGCTGGACGATGCGCTCGCCGCATCGACCGGTGACGCGGTGCGCCAGGCCGTGGCCACCCACGTGGCGCTCGCCCGCGGCATGCTCCAGGCCGGCCGGCCCCTGGTGCGGCGGCTTTCCGGCTGGCCACGCCTGGCGGTCGCGGGGTTCGTCGGCGGCGGGCTGGCCACCGCCGCGGCGCTGCGCCGGGCCGACTATGACGTACTGGCCCGTACGGTTCGACCGTCCAAGGGACGCACCGCCGGCGAGGCGGCCCGGCTCTGGTTCGGTCGCGTATGAGCACGATGAGCGCTCGCGCGAAGAGCTCGCCGCCGCTACGAGCCAAGCTTGCGGAGCGAGTCCGAGGCGAAGTCAGCGGCCGCGCTGCCAGGCGCGTTCCGATCGAGGAGCCGCCCGACCGCGGTGAGCGGCGGACGACGAGAGCTGAGGGGCCGAGATAAGTACCGTCGACGAGGCGTACGACATCTGCGAGCAGATAACCCGCGAGCAGGCACGCAACTTCTCATGGGGGATCCGGCTGCTCCCGGCGATCAAGCGGCGCGCCCTCTCTGCCGTGTACGCCGTGGCGCGCCGCATCGACGACATCGGCGACGGCGACTTGCCCGCGCAGGAGAAGCTGCACCAGCTCGCGTCGGCTCGCGCGGGAGCGACAGAGCCAGACGCTCACTCGGATGACCCTGTCTACCTGGCCCTGTCCGACGCAGCGCGGCGACTGCCCATTCCGCTCGGCGCGTTCGGCGAGCTCGTCGACGGGTGCGAGATGGACGTGACCGGCCGAAGCTACGACGATCTGGACCAGCTCGTCGGGTACTGCCGCTGCGTGGCCGGCTCGATCGGCCGGCTCTCGCTGGGCGTATTCGACCCGCCACGGGCCGACCCGGCGCTCGCCGATGCCCTGGGCGTGGCGTTGCAGCTGACCAACATCCTGCGCGACATCCGCGAGGACCTCGGCAATGGCCGGGTGTATCTGCCCAAGCGCGACCTGGACTTGTTCGACGTGTCCCTGGTGACGCGGCCGGACGGCACGCTCGATCCGCAAGACGGCCGGCTCGCCGAGCTCGTCCGCTTCGAAGCCGCCCGGGCGTGGGGGTGGTACGACCGGGGCCTGCGGCTGTTGCCGACCCTGGACCGGCGCAGCGCCGCCTGCTGTGCCGCCATGGCGGGCATCTATCGCGAGCTGCTCGGCCGCATCGCCGCCGATCCGGTGATCGTCATGCGGGGACGCGCCTCGCTGCCGGCCCGGGACAAGCTGCGCGTGGCAGTCCTTTCGCTCGCCCGGGGACGTGCATGATTCCCCGGTTGCGCAAGAATTCCTCGTCTCAGGCGAGGAATCGTTGCGCAATTCGGAGGAGGGGCGCATGACGGACGTTGTTGTGGGTGGCGGGTTGGCCGGCATCACGGCGGCGCTACGCCTCGCCGACGCCGGGCGCACCGTGGCGTTGGTCGAGGGGCGGCCACGCCTGGGCGGGGCGGCGTTCTCGTTCCCGCGCGGCGAACTGTCGATCGACAACGGCCAGCACGTGTTCCTGCGCTGCTGCGAGGCGTACCGCTGGCTGCTGCGTCGCCTCCACGCCGAGGCGGACGTCGTGCTGCAGCGGCGGCTCGACATCCCGGTACTGCGCGCCGACGGCCGCCGGGCACGGCTGTCCCGCCTACCTGGCGTCCCCGCGCCGGCGCACCTCACCGGCGCCCTCGCCCGGTACGCACTGCTCAGCCCCGCGGACCGGCTGCGCGCGGTCCGCGGCGCCCTCGCGCTGAAACGACTCGATCCCGCCGACGCGTCGCTGGACGCCCGCACGCTCGGTGAGTTCCTGCGTCGGCACGGTCAGCGCGAGGCGATCGTCGACGCGCTATGGGGCATAGTCGCGGTCGCCACCCTGAACCTTCACCCGGACGAGGCGTCATTGGCCCTCGCGGCGAAGGTCTTCCGCACCGGGCTCCTAGACCACGCCGACGCCGGCGACGTCGGTTACGCGCGGGTGCCGCTCGGCGAGGTGCACGGGACGGCGGCGCGGCACGCGCTCGACCGGGCCGGCGTCGAGGTGCTGCTGTCGCACCGCGTCGAGTCCGTCGAACCCGGCGTCGTGCGGGTCCGCGGCCGCGACGGCATGCGCACCTTGCAGGCCGATGCGATCGTGCTCGCGGTGCCGCATCAGGAGGCGCGCGCCGTTACGCCTGCGCCGCTGGTCGAAAGGGCCGCCGGGCTCGGCGCCGCGCCGATCGTGAACGTGCACGTCGTTTACGACCGGCGGGTCACCGACCTGCCGTTCGCGGCCGCGGTGAACTCCCCGGTGCAATGGTTCTTCGACCGGACGGGCACGTCCGGGCTGCGTTCCGGGCAGTACCTGGCGGTCACCGTCTCGGCCGCCGACGCGATCATCGACGAGCCGAGCAGGTCCATCCAGCAGCGCTACGTCGCCGAGCTGGCCCGGCTGCTGCCAGCCGCCGCCCGAGCGAATGTGGTCGACGCATTCGTCACGCGTGAGCGGCGTGCCACGTTCCGTCAGGCCGCCGGTACGGCCAGCCTCCGGCCAACGCCGCAATCAGGGCTTTCCGGCGTGTGGCTGGCGGGGTCGTGGACGGCGACGGGCTGGCCCGACACGATGGAGGGTGCGGTCCGGAGCGGCATCGCCGCCGCGGAGGCCGTCCTTGACGTCCCGGCACTGGAGGTTGCAGCGTGAGCAGGACCGCCCCGGAGGTCGTCGCGCGGGCACGCGAGCCGGTCCAGCAGGCACTGCGCGCTGCTGTCGCCGGCATCGAGGACGACCGGATGCGGCTCATCGCCTCCTACCAGCTCGGTTGGTGCGACCGCGACGGGAACCCGGTGCCGTTCAGCGGTGGCAAGGGCCTGCGGCCGACGCTGGCCGTCGTCTCGGCGCAGGCCGGGGGCGGCACGGTCGACGATGGCCTGGCCGCCGCGGCGGCCGTCGAGCTCGTCCACAACTTCTCACTGCTGCACGACGACGTCATGGACCGCGACCTCGAGCGGCACCATCGCCCGACCGGGTGGGCCGTCTTCGGTGAGGGTCAGGCGATCCTCGCCGGCAATGCGATGCTCACCCGTGCGCTCGAGGTATTGGCGGACGACGGCGAGCGCGGCCGGCGCGCGCTACCGACGATGCTGGCCGCAACGCAGCGATTGATCAGTGGGCAGTCCGACGACCTGCACTTCGAGGGTGCCACCGCGATCACGGTCGAGGACGTGCTGAACATGGAGGCCGGTAAGACGGCGGCGCTGCTCGCCTGCTCTGCGTCGATCGGCGCGCTCGCCGCCGGCGCGCCCGCCGACACGGTCTCCGCTCTGCGGGGCTTCGGGCACCAGCTGGGCATGGCGTTCCAACTCGTCGACGACATTCTCGGCATCACCGGCGACCCGGCCGTCACCGGCAAGTCGGCCTCCTCGGACGTCCGCGCGGGCAAGCGCTCCGTGCCGGTGGTTGCCGCGCTCGATGCCGGCACCGATGCGTCGCGCCGGCTGGCCGACCTGCTCGCCGGTGGGCCGCCCAGCACCGACGAAGACGTCGCCCTGGCCACCAAGCTCATCGAGGAGGCGGGCGGCATCGACTGGGCCGCCCGCGAAGCCGACGCGCATCTGGACCGCGCGCTCGGGCATCTGGAGGCGCTGGCCGCGCCGCAGGACGCCGTTGCCGACCTCGTCGCACTCGCGCGATACGTTGTCGACCGTGATCACTGAAGGGTCTGATACGTGACCAACCTCGCCGCGGACGCCCGCGTCGCGGTCGACCGCGCTCGCGCCCACCTGGAGGCCCGGCAGCATCCCGACGGCTGGTGGAAGGGCGACCTGAGGACGAACGTCACCATGGACGCCGAGGACCTGCTGCTGCGCCAGTTCCTGGGCATCCTGCGCCCGGACCAGCTGCAGCGCTCGGCGCGCTGGATCCGCTCACAACAGCGCGCCGACGGCACCTGGGCCACGTTCCACGGTGGACCGCCCGACCTCAACACCACCGTCGAGGCGTATGTCGCGCTGCGGCTGGCCGGCGACCCGCTCGACGCCCCGCATCTGGCCAGGGCGCGCGAGTTCGTGCTGGCGAGCGGCGGCCTCGAGGCCACCCGGGTGTTCACCCGGGTCTGGCTGGCGCTCTTCGGCGAATGGTCGTGGGAGCAGCTCCCGGCAATGCCGCCGGAACTCGTGCTGCTGCCGCCGTGGGTTCCGCTCAACGTCTACGACTGGGGCTGCTGGGCCCGGCAGACAGCCGTTGCCATCACTGTGGTGGCCACGCTGCGCCCGGTCCGGCCGTTGCCGTTCCACATCGGCGAGCTGCGCAGCGGCAACACGCCGCCGCCGGCCAAGACGGGGCTCACCGCCCGTGCGTTCGGCGCGTTGGACCGCCTCCTCAAGCTGTACCACCGTTCGCCGGTCAAGCCGGGCCGCCGGCACGCGTTCCGGCGGGCCGCCGAGTGGATCATCGCCCGGCAGGAGGCCGACGGCGGGTGGGGTGGCATCCAGCCGCCGATGGTCTACTCGATCCTGGCACTGCATCTGCTGGGCTATCCGCTTGACCATCCGGTGATCGTCGCCGGGTTGCGCGCGATCGACGGCTTCACAACCGACGACGGCGATCTGCGGTGGATGGAGGCGTGCCAGTCTCCGATCTGGGACACCTGCCTCGCGGTCACTGCCCTGCTCGATGCGGGAGCCAAGCCCGGCGATCCCGCCGTGGCGCGGGCCGCGCAGTGGCTACTCGATGAGGAGATCACGGTCACCGGTGACTGGGCAGTGCGCCGCCCCGGCCTAGCTCCTGGCGGGTGGGCGTTCGAGTTCGCCAACGACAACTACCCGGACATCGACGACACCGCCGAGGTCGTGCTCGCCCTCAACCGCGTCGGCGATGCCACCGTGCCGGGCATCGACGCCGCGACGCAGCGCGGAATCGCGTGGACGATCGGCATGCAGTCGAAGGACGGCGGCTGGGGTGCATTTGACGCCGACAACGTCAGCCGGCTGATCGGCAAGCTCCCGTTCTGCGACTTCGGGGCGGTGATCGACCCCCCCACCGCCGACGTCACCGCGCACGTCGTGGAGATGCTGGCCCACGTCGGCAGGGCGGACACGACGGCATGCCGCCGCGGCGTCAGGTGGCTCTTCGACAACCAGGAGCGCGACGGGTCGTGGTTCGGGCGCTGGGGTGCCAACTACGTCTACGGCACCGGCGCCGCCGTCCCGGCGCTGGTCGCAGCCGGCATCGCCGCCGATGCCGCGCCGATCCGCCGGGCGGTGCGCTGGCTGGAGCATCACCAGAACGACGACGGCGGATGGGGGGAGAACCTGCGCTCGTACGGCGAGCCCGCATGGCACGGGCGCGGCGATTCGACCGCGTCGCAGACCGCCTGGGCGCTGCTCGCCCTACTGGCGGCTGGTGAGCAATCGCAGGCGGTCACCCGGGGCATCGAGTACCTCGTTCGCACGCAGCGCCCCGACGGCGGCTGGGACGAGGACCTCTACACGGGCACCGGATTCCCCGGCGACTTCTACATCAACTACGAGATGTACCGCCTGCTCTTCCCGATCAGCGCCCTCGGCCGCTACGTGGCGAGGCAACGATGACCCGGCCCGGATCTGAAGTTGCTCGACCCTCGGCGGCCCATGACGCGCCGCAGGTCGAACAACTTCCATGGGCGCGAGGGGACGGTGACGTATGAGCGGCCTTGTGGTCGTTGCTGCCTTGCGCACCGAGTACGCGGCGCTGGTCCGTCGGGTGCCGGGCGCAGTCCTCGAGCGTTGCGGCATGGGGCCGGAGCGGGTGCGCCGCTGGCTGCCGCGCCTCGCCGAGTTGGCGCCGGAGGCTCTGGTCGTGGCCGGTGTGGCCGGTGGCCTGGATCCGTCGCTGCGTCCGGGAGACGTCGTCGTGGCCAGCGAGGTCCGTGACGAGCACGGGCGCATAGTGCTTCGTGCCGCGTCACCGCTGGTAGCGGAACTGCGCCGCATGGGCATGCGCGTCCACTTCGGACCCATGGTCAGTTGCGACAAGATCGTCACAGGGCAGCAGCGGGAGAAGCTCGCGAAGACAGGCGCGCTCGCCGTCGACATGGAGTCTGCGGCGATCGTGCGCGCGATGGGCGCCGGGCTGCAGCGCCCGCCCGTCGCCGTCGTCCGGGTCATCGTCGACACCGCGTTCATGCCCGTGGCCCGGCCGTCCACGATTGCTGCCGGAGCACGTGCGCTGCTCACCCTGCGCCGCCTCGCCCCGGCACTGCGCCGCTGGGCCGACCTGGCCGGGCCACGGCGCGTGCTGCTGGCCGGTCCGCGATCGTTCTGCGCCGGCGTCGAGCGCGCCATCGACATCGTCGAGCAGGCGCTGCGCCGCTATCCACGTCCGGTGTACGTGCGGCGCCAGATCGTCCACAACGCACACGTGGTCGCCGCCCTGCAGAGCCAGGGCGCGGTGTTCGTCGACGAGCTGGACGAGGTTCCCGACGGCACCACCGTGGTGTTCAGCGCGCACGGTGTAGCGCCGGCGGTCCGTGCGGAAGCGGCCCGCCGCAACCTGCGGGTCGTGGACGCCACGTGCCCGCTGGTTGCCAAGGTGCACACCGAGGCGCGGCGCTTCCTCGGCCGGGGCGACAGCGTGCTGCTGATCGGCCACAACGGTCACGACGAGACGGAGGGCACGCTCGGCGAGGGGAACATCCAGCTGGTCCAGACCCCCGAGGAGGCCGAGAAGGTCGAGCTGGCCGATCCCGCGAAGGTCGCGGTTCTCACCCAGACGACACTCGCCGTCGAGGAGGCGAACAAGGTCGTCAACGTGCTGCGCCGGCGCTTCCCGCTGATCGAGTCGCCGCCCACTGAGGACATCTGCTACGCGACCACCAACCGGCAGGACGCCGTGCGGGCCATCGCCGGCGACGCCGATCTCGTGCTGGTGCTCGGCTCGCAGAACTCGTCGAACTCGCTACGGCTGGTCGAGGTGGCGCAGCGCTCTGGCACGCGGGCGCACTTGGTCGACGACGCGGGAGGCATCCTGCCCGAGTGGATCGAGCACGCCCGCACGGTCGGCATCACCGCCGGGGCGTCCGCACCGCCGCACCTCGTGGACGAAGTCATCGGCATGCTGCGCGCGCTCGGCCCGGTCGATGTGGACGAGCGGGTCGTCACCCACGAAGACATCAAGTTCACGCTCCCTAAGGAGGTTGCCGACTGATGGCGCCCTCTACGCCCACCTGCTCGCCGACGAGCCGGAATTAAGGAGAACTGAACCGATGCCCATCCCCCTGCGCCAGTCGGCGCGGATCGGCTGGTACCTGTTCAAGCAGAAGCTTTCCAAGCGAGAGAAGTTCCCGCTGATCGTCGAGCTGGAACCGCTGTTCGCGTGCAACCTCAAGTGCCCTGGTTGCGGCAAGATCCAGCAGCCGCACGATGTGCTCCGCCAGCGCATGCCGGTCGAGCAGGCAGTCGCCGCGATCGAGGAGAGCGGCGCGCCGATGGTCTCGATCGCCGGCGGTGAGCCGCTCATGCACCCGCAGATCGACGTCATGGTCCGTGAGCTGAACAAGCGCAAGAAGTACGTCTACCTGTGCACGAACGCCGAGCTGGTCCGTAAGCGGTGGGACAAGTTCGACTTCAAGCCGTCGAGCTACCTGGCGTTCGCGATCCACATCGACGGGCTGCGCGAGCGCCACGACCAGGCCGTCGACAAGCAAGGCGTGTTCGACGAGGCGGTCGCCGCGATCGAGTTCCTGAAGGAGAAGGGCTTCCGGGTCACCACGAACTCGACGTTCTTCAACACCGACACCCCGCAGACGGTCATCGACGTGCTGAACTTCCTCAACGACGAGGTCAAGGTCGACAGCATGATGCTCTCGCCGGCGTACGCCTACGAGAAGGCACCGGACCAGGACCACTTTCTCGGCGTCGAGGAGACACGCGAGCTGTTTCGCAAGGCGTTCGCGAACGGCAACCGCAAGCGGTGGCGGCTCAACCATTCGCCGCTGTTCCTCGACTTCCTCGAGGGCAAGGTCGACTTCCAGTGCACGGCTTGGGGCATCCCGTCATACTCGTTGCTGGGCTGGCAGCGGCCCTGCTACCTCATGGCCGACGGGTACGTGAAGACCTACCGCGAGCTCGTCGAGACCACCGACTGGGACAAGTACGGGCGCGGCAAGGATCCCCGGTGCAACAACTGCATGGCGCACTGCGGCTACGAGCCGACCGCGGTGCTGGCCACGATGGGGTCGCTCAAGCAGAGCCTGCGGGCCCTGCGCGAGCAGGCCTGAGCTGACGAGACGTTCCGCCCCGCGGGATCGAGGAGTAAGTTCAGGCAATAAACAATCTCGCGACGATGGGGTGGTCGGCATGAGCGTGCAACCGACACGGGCGGACAAGTTCAGTTTCGGGTTGTGGACGGTCGGCTGGCAGGCCCGTGACCCGTTCGGCGACGCGACCCGCCCGCCGCTGGACCCGGTCGAATCGGTACACCGCCTCGCGGAGCTCGGCGCCTATGGGGTGACGTTCCACGACGACGACGTGGTGCCGTTCGGGTCGTCGGACAGCGAGCGGGAAAAGCACCTGGAACGCTTCCGCGCCGCGCTCGACGAGACGGGGCTCATCGTCCCGATGGTGACGACGAATCTGTTCTTCCACCCGGTGTTCAAGGACGGCGGGTTCACGAGCAACGACCGCGCGGTGCGCCGCTTCGCGCTGCGCAAGGTCGCCCGCAACATCGACCTGGCGGCATCCCTCGGGGCGCGCACGTTCGTCATGTGGGGCGGCCGGGAGGGCGCCGAGTCCGACGCCGCCAAGGACGTGCGCGCCGCCCTGGATCGCTACCGCGAGGCCGTCGACACGCTCGCGTCCTACGTCAAGGAGCAGGGCTACGACCTGCGCTTCGCGCTCGAGCCGAAGCCGAATGAGCCACGCGGCGACATCTTGCTGCCGACGGTCGGCCACGCGCTGGCGTTCATCGCCGAGCTCGAGCACGGCGACATCGTCGGGCTGAACCCCGAGGTCGGTCACGAGCAGATGGCCGGGCTGAACTTCGTCCACGCCATCGCGCAGGCGCTGTGGGCGGGCAAGCTCTTCCACATCGACCTGAACGGCCAGCGCAGCATCAAGTTCGACCAGGACCTGATCTTCGGGCACGGGGACCTCTTCAACGCCTTCTTCCTCGTCGACCTGCTCGAGAACGGGCTCGACGGCGCGCCGGCCTACGACGGTCCACGCCACTTCGACTACAAGCCCTACCGCACCGAGGACATTGCCGGGGTGTGGGTGTCGGCTGCGGCGAACATGCGCACCTACCTGCTGCTCCGCGAGCGGACGAAGGCATTCCGCGCCGATCCCGAGGTGCGCGAGGCACTCGACGCGACGGGCGTGACATCGCTGCGCGAGCCGACGCTCGCCCCCGGAGAGACGCTTGCCGACCTGCTGAACGATCGCAGCGCGTTCGAGGACTTCGACCCGGATACGGCAGGTGCACGGGGCTACGGCGTCGCGCGGCTGAACCAGCTCGCATTGGAGCATGTGCTGGGCGCAAGGTGAGGCCCGTGAGCCCCGTCGCAGCCGCGCCGGCCGGGCAGCACACCGTCCGGCGGCACAACCTGGCGCTGGTGCTCGGGGCGGTGGCCGCAGCCGGGCGCAGCACCCGGGCCCGGGTGGCGGACACGACCGGCCTGACCCGGGCGACCGTCTCGGTGCTCGCCGACCAACTGCTGGCCGCCGGGTTACTCGACGAGCTCGACCCGGACCGGGGTACGCCGGGCCGGCCGAGCAACCCACTGCGGCTGAATCCGGCTGGTCCAGGGGGACTCGGCGTCGAGGTCAACGTCGACTACCTCGCCGCGTGTGTGGTGGGCCTGGACGGGACAGTGCGCGCCCAGCACGTGGTGGCCTTCGACGTCCGCGCGGCCGCGCCACGCGTGACGCTGCGCCGCGCCGCGCGCCTCGCCGAGCAGGCCCGCGCCGACGCCGACGCCCGCATCGCCGGAACGGTGCTGGCC
>JBKOXO010000196.1:0-6077 GCA_046744105.1 Actinomycetota bacterium | reverse complement strand
TTCCTGCACCGGGCCGCGCTGGACGACCAGGATCGCCGCCTGGCCCGGCGGCAGCGTCCCGAGGGATGACGCCGGCGGGATCGCGGCCACGTCGTCGTTGCAGGCGTAGCCGCCGTAGATCGTCGGGCCGTTCATCTTCTGGTCCGGGAGCGAGGCGATCGGCGTGGTGAATCCGAACTCCCCGGCCGCATACGTTCCGGTGGCGGGTCCCGAGGTCACCGTGAAAAGCGTGCGGTAGGGCGAGAAGTCCTCGTCGGTGCCGATGAAGAACCGGCCGGTGCGGTCGAACTCGGCGTAGTGCGCATTGCCTTCCGCCGGGCTGAACTGCGGGAACTCCGGGTCCGGGTCGGTGAAGTCGGTCTCGCCGAGCAGCGTCGGGTGCGCCGGGTCGTTCACATTGAACTTGAGATATCCCGCGTCCCAATAGGACGACAGCAACGTCCAGGTGTTGCCGATCTTCCGCACGGTCATGTCGTGGTTGAAGTTGGTGGTGCCGTTGCCGTACGGGCCGATCGCGAACGGATCCAGGTCCTTGAGCAGTCCGGTCTCGGAGACAACGACCGGATGCCGCGGGTCGGTGATCTCCATGATGTCGATGTCGGAGAACCCTTGCTCCTCGTCGTCGGAGGCGACGACGAAGGCCCGCCCGTCCTGCTGCCAGGCGAACACGCTGTGATACTGCACGACCGGGCGTGGGTTTCCGGCGGTGTCGGTGGCGTCGCCGAAGTTCTCCGCCAGCGCCGCCGGGTGCAGCGGGTCGGTGATGTCCCACAGCGACACGCCGCCCAGCCCGCCGTCGCCGCAGATCTCGTTGTTCAACGCGAGCACGTCACCGGTGAAGAACGCCGTATCCAGGTGGATGGCGTGCACGCCCTCGCTGACGTACGAGCCGGTATGTGCCGGGATGAAGCCAGCCTCGGCCGGGTGGGTCGGGTCGCTGATGTCCACGACGTAGGCACCGCCCGCTCCGTGTACCGCGCAGGCCGGCGAGTACTGGCCGAGGTAGGCGTAGTTCCCCAGCTCGGCGACGTCGGAGATGATCCCCGCCGTCGCGTCGTGCACGCGCAGCTTGCCCACCAGCGCGACGTTCGAACTCGTAGCTGGCAGGTGGCCGGTCAGCGGCCCGTGCTGGTCCAGCGGGTCCGACGCGACGGCGCTGTCCGGCGCCGGCTCGGGCGGCGTCGGCGGATGCGCCGCGGCAACGCCGGGCGCCGCAAGACCCAGCCCAAGCACGGTAAGACCGACTGCGATTCGCCGTAGTCTCATACGCCACCTCCAGCGCTGTCGCGCCGCGTCCTACAGCTGGGTCTGCGGGTTGAGGGTGGACAGATTCTTCGCCCCGGCTCGGGCTTGCGGGATGAACAGACTGTCGAAGCCGCGGTACAGGCCGTTGCTGTAGACGAAGCCGTTGTAGCCGTAGGCGGACCACAGGCCCTCGGTGTCGACCGCCTCGAGCGGTGCGAAGTCGTAGTAGGCGATCTCGCTGGCGGCGGACGGGTCGGTGAAGTCGACGACGGTGACCCCGCCGCTGTACCACGAGGCGACGAGCTGGTAGCCCTGGTCGGTCTTCAGCACGTTGAACAGGTGGGCCGAGCAGTACTGCTCCTCGGGCTGCACGCGCGGGATCTGGAACGAGCCGAGCGTGGCACCGGTGGCTGTGTTGTGGAACCAGATCTGGCCCTGCGGCCCGCTGCAGTTGCTCTCGAAGACCACCTCGTCGCCGAAGATCACCACGTTGGCGTCCCAGGTGAAGGCGGCCGAGTGGTAGAACTGCACGTCCGGCTCGTCGACCACCCACAGTGGGTGCTCGGTGTCCGGGTGCGCCGGGTCGGAGATGTCCCACAGTTGCCCGACGCTGGCGCAGGCGGCCGCGGCCAGGTGCTTGGCCGGGTAGACCTGGATGTCGTGGCAGCCGCCGAGCGGGTTGAACCCGGCCGGCACCAGGTCGGTGAACAGCGGCATGTTCACCTTCGGTTCGCCGATGACGTGCGCCGCCGCGGGGTTGGCCAGCGGGATCTCAACGACCGAGATCTGCCGGTGGTACGGGTCGTAGCCGTACGTGGCGGCGTTCTCCGGGCCGCACCGCGGTCCGGAGCGCAGCGAGTACGACGCGACGTAGACGATGATGCGGTTGCCGTCCGGGATGCCGGTGTGCGTGTGCGAGCCGCACTTGGTGAAGACCGACCCGACCGGCTGCACGCGGGTGAAACCGTCGGGGTCGGGCTGGGTGGCGAGCACCTGCTTGAGGCTGAAGATCCGCAGACCTTCCCAGCCGTTCGGGTCGGTCTGCGGCACCGCGCGGAGGCTGCCGCATGCGGGGCTGGTGAGCACGTCATCAACCGACGCGACGATGACGTCGCCCCAGATGGACACGTCGTTCTGCGGCCCGGGGCACCATACGTCACGGACGACGCTGGGGTGCGCCGGGTCGGAGATGTTGATGACCCGGAAACCGTTGTAGTTACCGGCAATCGCCAAATGACCCTCGAAGGCCAGGTCGGACTGGAAGTTGCGACCCCGCGCAGGGTCGTTCCAACGGAAGTCGCTGGACCTCGGGATGTTCGCAAGTGCCTTCGCCTGCGGACTGTGCTGGTCCTCGGGGGACGCCTGCGCAGGGGCGGCGGCCACCATGCCTGCGACCACTAGGACTGACGCGGCCAATAACGATAACTGCCAGGGTCGGTTTCGCACGCCGACCACCTCCCCGATGAGGTGTGCGATCTGTTAGGGCAGTGAGAACTCCTCGGTCTGCGGGTTCAGCCGGGCGAGCCGGATCGGGCCCATGATTACCGGGTCGCTGAGCCGGAACACATTCAGGCCCTTGGTGATCTCCGACTCGTAGATGAAGCCGTTGTACCAGTACGACGACCAGGCTCCGCCAAGCTCGTTGACGAGCTCGCCGGTCGGCGTGGTGACCTGGCCGAGCGGCGGCGGGTCCGACCAGGCGATCGTCTGCGGGTGCGCGGGGTCGGTGAAGTCAGCAGCCCACGTCCCAGCCTGGTAGTTGCCCATGACCAGCACGTGGCGTCCGCTGCGCAGCGGCACCACGTTGTAGTCGTGGATCGTGCAGTTCTCCTCGAGCGACTGCGGCCGCGGCAGCGTCCACATGCCGAGCTTCTGCCCGGTCGCCGCGTCATAGAAGAACACCGACTTGTGCGTGTCGGTCTGGGTCACGAACACACCACCGCCGACCGGCACTTGCGTGCCGTTCGCGGTGCAGAATGGGGCACCGCCGCCGCCGGGCTCCCAGCCGAGGGCGAGGACTCTGCCGTCCCAGGTGAACGCCGCAGAGTGCCACCGGCCGAACGTGCCGGCCTGGCCGACCCCGGGTTCCTGGATCGTGTACAGCAGTTGCGGAGCCTCGAGCGTGCCGCCGCGCGGCGCACCGATGCTGAACACGTTCGTGGTGTCCCCGCTCGCGCACGCGGCAAGGTTGACGCTCCCGCGGATCACCGCCGCGTCGTGGCACCCCGTGCGGATGTCGGTGGCCGGTCCGGCGAGCGGCACCCGGTTGATCAAGCTCGCGTTCGCGAGGTCGTCCCGCGGCACCGCGATGACATCCATGAAATCGCCCAGCGCGTTCTGCCCGGCCAGGTCTAGGCCGACGCCGCATCCCGAGCTGCTGGAGTTGTTCGAGTAGAGGATCAGCCGGTTGCTGGAGACGCCGGCGACGGTGATCGTGTGCGAGCCGCAGGGCAATTCGACGGCTGCCTTCGGTACCGGGTTGACCGGGTCAGTGATGTCGAACACGTGCACGCCCTCCCAGCCGGCCGGCACCGTCGTGCCGAGGCAGGTCCTGGGCGTGGTCTTCTTCGAGTTCCACGACCGGACGAGGATGTTGCCGTAGACGGCGATATCACCCTGGTCGCCGTTGCAGGACGGGTGCGCGAGCTCGAGCGGGTTGTCGGGATCGGAGATGTCGATGACCCGCCACCCGTCATAGTTGCCGTTGAAGGCGAGGTTCCCTTGGAAGGCGATGTCAGAGCTGATGTGCCGCACGCCGTCGGGGTCGCCCTCGAAGCTGGCCGGATGGGGGCTGTGCCCCTTGGCGTGGATGTTCGGCGTGTGCGGGCGCGTCGCGTGATCAGCGCCCGCAACGGCAGGTAAAGCGAGCATCGCCAACGCAACTGCACCGACAACGAGAGGACGGCGGACCCTGCGCATGGCCCCTCCAGATGGAGAGAGCGAGATACTCTGGGAATCTACGACTTTAGTTAGTAGCTCTGCCGTGTCAATGGAACTTGCAGCTACCTGTCCGGCCGCTGTTGCGCACGCGGTGTGGCGATTCGACGGTCACTCTGACTAACTAAGACGGCTGGTAGATGGCAAAACGGGCTCCAACGCCGGGCAGCATGATGGCATATACGCGCCAGCTAGACCGGGCAGAGTAGGGCGTGGCCGGCGACGGCGAGCAGCACCGGCGACGCGGGAAGCAGACTCGCGGCCATCGCAAGGCCCGTGTCACGAGCGATCTGACGAGCAACGGATAGCTGCTGCTGGGAGGGTGGGCGGAGCAGACGTTCAATACGCGCCATGGTAGTGATGCCGGCCGCGCCGAGTGCCGCTTCGGGTGTGGTCACGGTGGTCAGCCTGAGCAGGGCTTCGGCAAGCGGTCGCCGTCCAGATCTGCGCCCGGCAACGTCGTCGGCGCGCATTTCGATTAGTAGCGCGGTGTATTCGCAGGCTTGCGTGAACAGCCGTATCCGCGGGAATGTGCTGCGAAGCAGGCCCGCGCTGGCCAAGAGCGCGTGGTGCCGGCCGCGTAGGTGGGCCCGTTCGTGGGCGAGGACGGCATCGCGCTGTTCGGCACTGAGCAGGGACAGGGCTGCCGAGGTGAACACGACCCGGCCGCCGTGGCCGGGCAGGCAATACACGAGGGCGGTGTCGTCGTCGACCACGTCGGCGTCGAGATCAGGATCGCAGCGGCTGACCAGACCCAGCAGCACACGGTGTCGGGCCCGCAGGCGGCGAGTAGTCCCCCAGGCCCGCGCGGCGCAGCCACCGAGGCGGAACAGCACGCCGCCGAGCGCGAGTGCCGCCACCGCTTGCAGCAATGGACTGTGGGCGAGGTTGTGCATGTGATGGATCGCGTGCAGGCAGTCCTCCTCCAATTCGATCGGAAGCCGGCTAGCGGCACCTAGTTCTGGTGCAGCCAGCAGGGCGGCGGCAAGCGCAACACTGCCGAGTACCGACCAGCTGGCCAGTTGCCAGGCCACGAGCGCCGCCAGCGGATGGCGCCCGGATCGGGTCAGCCGAGTCAAGGCACGGGGACCGGCGACGATGAGGGCGCTGCTGACCAGCAGCAGGCACAGCGCGAGGATCACGGCTTCCTCCGGGCCAGCCGGCGCAGCGCCGCGCGCAGGGCCGTGGACTCGTCCTCGCTGAGCTGTTCGGCAAAGTGCAAAAACGCCGCTGCAGGGTCCGTGCTCGAGGCGAGGGCATCGCGCATCAACTCCGCGACGTACCGCTCGCGACTGAAGCTTGGAAAGTAGCGATAGGCGCGACCGTCTCGCTCGCGCAGCAAGAAGCCCTTGCGGTGCAGGTTGTCCATGACGGTCATCACCGTCGTGTAGGCGATCTCCCGGCTGCCGCGCAACTCTTCGAGCACATCGCGCACCGTCGCGGCACGACCCGAGGACCACAGCGTATCCATGATCTTGGACTCCAGCTCGCCGAACCCTCGCATGGTCACCGTCCCGCTGCTTCCAAGCTGGTCACGCCGCCACCATCACGGCTGCGCACCGCTGGTCCCACTGTTCCACTGGAGGAACGGGCTGACTACGGGCGCACCGCGCCAGGTCAGCCTGCCGATGCCGCCATGTTCAACCGGCTGCGCGCGACGGCTCAACGCAGGCAGAGCGGGGTCGTGGTGCGGCGAAGCCGGCCGAGTTGAGCGGAGCAGCGGCCCTGTGTGGGTTACGTCGCCACCGGCGACGCCACGCCCCGTCTATCCCGGGTTGACGATGAAGAACCCGAGCCAGAAGTCGCTGGCGTAGATGTTCCCGTCGGAGCCGAAGTAGGCGCCCCAGGTCTCCCGGCCCTGGAAGAAGCAGTCCTGGTTGCAGGCGAGGTTCTTG
>JBKOXO010000024.1:0-12852 GCA_046744105.1 Actinomycetota bacterium | reverse complement strand
CTCGCGGTGAAATACATTGAGCATCTCTCTCTGCCGTCCGTCCTCGTCCTCACCGAAGTAGTCGCGGTTATACGTGTTGCCGGCCGAGGAGAGCAGTCGTAGGTGCCGCCAGCCGCGCTCGTTTCCGAGGGTGATAAGGCGCGCCGGGGAGGTCTTCGCGACGACGGCAAGGTTGAGCCGCTGGGTGACATGCCCCGCGGCGCCGTCGAGCTGATCCAGCAGCGCGGTGCAGGACGGGCACGGGCCCTCCTCTGGTGGCAGCAGTGCCGTTTCACCGCTGGCCGGCCCCGGACGCGGTCCCCCGTAGCCCTGCGGGAACATGAAGTTGTAGATGACGAGCGAATCCTTGCCAGGCGCGAAGAGCTCCGATAGGCGCACGCGGCTGACTTTGCCGTCTGCAGCGGCGGCCTCAAAGACGTAGTCCTCGGAAACGGTTCCACCGGGCGGTAGCGCGCGCCTGGCGACGGCCACCGCCTCCATCGCGCGCCGGAGCTCGATCTCGCGCTCGAGCAGGCGATCGCGGGCCGTCCGGTACTCGGCTGATTCGCCCGGAAAGCGGATCTGCATGGCGTCTCCTTCGTTCGCGTCTGAGCCGTCCGGCTTGGTTTACGGAGCGAGCGTGGCAGACAAATTGATCTGCCCCACGCCGGCGGGCGCGCCGGAGAAGATGCAGCTTGTCTTCGCCCGCTCCGCGTGGTCCTGGAACTCTTCCTGGTTCAATCCAGGCACATCTGCCTCTGTCTTGAGATCGATCTGCTGGAGCGCCGGCGCACCGCCAACGAGGCTGTTGCCGATGTGTGAGCGTCTTGTGTCGGTCTTCAGTTGAGGCCGAGGCCGCTGCGTCCAGTGGCGTTGAGTTCTTCGATCTTGAACCGGTTGTGCCAGTCGCGCTCGTAGTGTTCGGCGGGGAAGTCGCTGGGGCTGGATCCGGTGCGGAACGCGGTGGCGACCGAGCTTGCGTATTCCTGGTTGCGGGGGCACCAGGGGGCGGCGGGAATGTACATGACGTTGCCCCAGCCGGTCTGGTTGGTGACCGGCGCGACGCTGTGGATCATGTCGCAGTGCCACCAGACCGAGTCGCCGGCTTTGACGTCGGGGATGCCGCTGACGGCCTGCAGCAGCAGGGAATGCCACCGTTCGCTGGCGGGGAAGACCTGGTTGGTGGTGACCCCGCACATGTCGTCCTCCGGCACGTCGGCCAGCAGCGGGCGCAGCATCAGGTAGCCCATCGCCTCCGGGATCGGGACGGTGTGCAGGACGCCCTGGTCGTGGTCCATGTCCGATAGCGCGGTCCAGCCCTGGAAGGTCCGAAACGCCGAGCACATGGTGCTGCCCGGGTACTGCGGCCCGGCGGTGCGGTGGGCGGCGTCCCACGGGTCGTACTGCTCGACGGTGCCATCGAACAGGTGGCGGAAGGCCTTCTGGTAGGCCTCGGTCATCCACAGGTCGAGGGTGCCCGGATCCAGGTGGGCGCCGAGGCCGCCGGAGTTGGCGCCTGGCGGGCGGCGGCGGATGCGGTCCGGGTACAGCGAGTCTCGATGGGGGTCGAACCACTTCACGCCGTTGGACTCGCTGCTCCAGTGCGCGTTCAGGAAGGCCTGGACAGTGGCCATCCGCTCGCTCTGCCTGGCCTGCATCTGCGCCGGGGACCAGTAGATCGGGTAGATCTCCGGCTTGGAGCCGACGCTGCCGAAGAAGTCGTCGCCGGGGCCGCGGTAGTTCTCGAAGAAGTGGTTGCTCTCGACGTAGTCGACGATGTCGCGGTCCCAGGCCAGCGCCTGCGCTCGCGGGAAGTGCCCGCGCACCACCAGGCAGCCGCGGCGGCGCAGCGTTGCCAGCGCCTCCGGCGGCACGGTGCCGGCGGCGATGTCGGCATAGTCGATCAGTGGCCAGATCGTCTCGCCTCGTTGCTTCGCAGCGGCGATCTCGGCGACCTGCGTGGCGACCCGCCGCTCGATGACGGCGAATACGTCCTCGACGGTGCGACCGGATGTGCCGATGCGCGCCCGCAGCGCGGCCTTGATCTCGCGAGTGGCGGCCGCTAGGTCGGTGGGTGTGGTCTCCCAGTGCGGTAGCGGCGGCAGCGCTGTCGCCGCGCTCGGGTACGGGGTGGGTGTCTCGGTCACCGTGTCGACTCCTTCAGGAAGGACTCCTTACTCAAGACACGGTAGGACACCTGACACTCTCCAGTCAAGACTCCTTACTAGACTGGTGGGCATGACCCCGGCCAAGCCGTCGCTCAACCTGCTCCGGTCGCTAACCGACGAACACGTGCTGCGTGCGTTGCTGGAGGAACGCCGCCTCACCCGCGCCGAGCTCGCCATCCGCACCGGAATCTCGAAGCCGACGGTGTCTGACAGCGTGCGACGGCTGAGCGAGGCTGGGCTGCTCCGTGACACCGGCGAGCGCACCACAGGCCGCGGAGGTGTCGGGTCGTACTACTCCCTGGCCGACGACCTCGGGTTGGCCCTCGTGGTCAGCATCGGCCCGGAAGGCATCGTCGCAGAGACCATCGACGTGCACGGCGACGTCATCTGCCGCGACGTCGAACAGGTGCCGCGCCGGGCGCGCCCCGCGCGAGTGACCCGCGCGCTGCAAGTGGTAGCCGGCCGTGTTCAGTCGGCCGCTACCGCGCCTAGCCGGCTGGCGATCGTTAGTGCCGCCGACCCGGTCGACCGCACAACAGGCACGTTGGTCCACCTTCCCGACGCGCCATTCCTGATCGGCGAACTGGCGCCACTCGATGCGCTCGAGCCGCTCGTGACCGGGCCCGTCACGGTCGACAACGACGTGCACTGGGCCGCCCGAGCCGAGCGCCGCGCCGCCGGACACGGCGCGCTCGACGACTTCGCCTACCTCTACCTCGGCGAGGGCCTCGGCTGCGCCCTCGTAAGCGACGGCGAGGTTCGCCGCGGGCACCGCGGCATCGCCGGCGAACTCGCGCACCTGATCACCCGCGGCCCCAAAGGACGCGCCCTCCACCTCACCGACGTATTCGCCGAACTACACCTGCGACACGCCAGCTCCACCGCCATCGACACAGACGCACTCCTCCGCACCGTCCAAGGCACGAGCGCCCACTCCCAACGCACACGAACAGTGCTCTCCGAGGCGATCTGCGGCGTGCTGACCGCCCTCGTCACACTCGCCGATCCAGAACTCGTCGTCATCGGCGGCACATGGGGCGCCCACCCCACCGTTATCGACAGCGTCGAGAGCCAATTCGCTCACCAACCACGCCACGTTCCGCTGCGGGCCGCGCAGGTCACCAACCAACCATCCCTCACCGGCGCCCGTCACGCGGCACTACACGACCTACGCGCAACCATTCTTGCCCAACCACACCGCCCTCACCAGCGGCGGTAGAACCGCGTCCCTACAACGATGGTTGATCGACTTCGGTAGGAAGCACGAATGGCCTCGATCCCCTTGGTAGAAGGGGTCGAGGCCATTGGCCCGGGCAGCCGTCCTGACATCGGGACCCCGGCGCGGCGACTTGTAGGTCGAATCTATCCGTTGATGAATACGTAGTCGGCTTGGTAGGGAACGTTGACGGTGGGGGTGGCCTGCGGATCACAGGTCCCGGTCGGGGCGACGCCACCGGCTGTGTTGAGGCGGAGCACCTCGACGACGTGTGACAGCAGTCCGGTGGAGGCACCGATCTGGGTGGCGTCGAGGTTCAACTCGGCGATGTTGCCGTCGCCGTTGGCGTTCTTGGCGACGACCTTCCCGGTGACCGCGCTGCCGTCGGGTGCCTGCCACTGCGGCGGGCCCGCCGCCGGCTGCACGAAGGTGTGGTGGATGCCATCGCTAAGGTGCGCGTCGACGCCGAACTGGGTGAAGGCGAACGACCCGTCAGTCTGCGCGGTGCAGGCGTAGATCTGGCTGCCGTGAAGCACTGACTCCTGCACGGCGGCCACCCCACTCGTGGCGACCGCGTGGTCGAGCAGGTGTAGCTGGGCACGCGCTGCGCCATCCGGGAACTGGGTGGTGCGCAGGTCGGTATAGAAGCCGCCCGGGTTCGAGCGCAACGCGTCGAGCAGCGCCGGGTCGCTGACGGTGACGCTGCCGGAGGCGGAGCCATCCGCGTTCGGCGTCGTGAACAAATGCACCACGACGGGGCCGTCCACCCCTCGAGCTCCGGAGTGGATGTCCGCCTCCGTCGGCGTGCCGATACCGCTCCACGACACCGAGTAGCTGAGTGTGTCGCCCTGAATGCCGATCAGTTCCAGGCCCTGCCCGGCCGGAGCGCCGGCGGTCACCTCGTTGCGTCCCTCCAGGCTCGCGACCAGGGTGGCGGGTGCTCCGGCCGCGTTGGCCTGAACGGTGAGCCCAGCCGGCTGTGTCACGTCACTGGCCGCCGAGGCCGCACCGATGGCGATTGTGGCCATTCCCGCGACGGCGGCCAGAGCCCCACCGATGCCACAGGCAAGACGACGTTTCGTGCTGCTATTCATTGTGGTCCTTCCCGATCTGCGGCCGCGCCTCGTACGCGACCCGCAGCGACTAATACGTCGGGAGCGAGCAGGCTCCTCGGCCGGAAAGTACGGGAAAGCTCACAGCCGTCAGGGTGAGCCAAATCAGTGCAGCCGACGTAGCGCGATGCCCAGCGTCTCGGTGTGTCATTGTGAGCGCGCGGTGCCCCATGACGGTTGGTCTTTCCGGTTTGGAACGCGGCGGGCGGGTAGACGAGGGCGCACAATCTGGAGGTGGCGAATCGGTGGGTCGCATCGGAGGCGGATGTATCCGCCCGCGAAGCTGAGGTACTGGCCGCCGTCGGGGAACATCTGACGAATGCCGAGATTGGCGCTCGACTGTTTATATCGGTTCGCACCGTCGAGAGTCACGTTTCGTCCTTGCTGCGCAAGCTGCAGGTGGGCGATCGTCGAGCTCTTGCAGCTGCCGCAGCGACCCTGCGCGTGGCACCAGTCACCGTCAACGCGCCCGCTGGGACCGCGGCGCTCGCCCAGCTGCCCTCGCCGTTGACCTCGTTCGTCGGTCGCGGTGCAGAACGGGCCGCTCTGATCGATGCGCTCGAGGAGCACCGCCTGGTCACTGCCGTCGGGCCCGGCGGGGTCGGCAAGACCCGCCTCGCGCTGAGCGTCGCGGCTGAGGTGACGGACCGGTTCGCCGACGGCGCCTGGTTCGTGGACCTGGTGCCGGTAACTGATCCGGCGATGATCGCGTCCACGATCGGGGCCGCGCTCGGGCTCGGCGAGTATCAGGGCCGCTCGGCGCAGGACACTGTCCTCGGCTGGCTGGCCGGCCGGGAGACGCTGCTGGTGCTGGATAACTGCGAGCACCTGCTCGACGGCGTGGTGGGCTTGCTGGAACGCGTTCTTGCCGGCAGTCCGCGAGTGTCCGTGCTGGCCACCAGCCGGGCCAGGTTGCTGGTGCCCTTCGAATGGGTGTTCCCGGTGCCGGGGCTGTCCCTGGAGCCGAATGACGGCGGTCTGGGCGACGCAGTGGAGCTGTTCCTCATGCGATCGGCAGCCGGCGGGAGCCAGCTCACTCCGGAGGACGAACCGCGCATCGCCGCGGTCTGCCAGAGGCTCGACGGCATGGCGCTGGCGATCGAGCTGGCCGCCGCCCGTGTCCCGTCGCTGGGTCTGGACGGGATCGAGGCAGGGCTCGCCGACCGGTTACGGCTGCTGACCGGGGGCCGGCGGGCCGGCGACCGGCAACGTTCGCTGCGGTCATTGCTCGACTGGAGCTATGCACTGCTGGAGGACCCCGACCGGGCGGTCCTGCGCCGGGTCTCAGTGTTCGCTACCACGTTTACCGCCGCGGCGGCGGCCGTGGTTGCCGGTTGGCCGCCGGTGGCCGGTGAAGCTGTCCCGATCATCCTGGCCGGACTCGCCGACCAGAGCCTTCTCGTCGCGATCGCGGACCCGGCCGGAACACGCTACCGCGCTTTGGAAACGATCCGGCACTACGGCATCGATCGATTGGATGATGTCGGCGAGTCCGTCGCGGCGTCGTCTCGTCACCTGAGCTGGTGCCGGGACACCGGTGCCGCCCTTGAAGCAGCTGCCCGCGAAGATGCCAGTGACTGGCGGGCGGCGTTCGATCAGGTCGCCGATGAGCTGCGGCGTGCGTTGGGCTGGGCGGCTGACACTGCTCAATACCGCCCCGAGGCGCACCGGTTGGCGATCATGCTGGCCGACCTGAGCTTCGCGCGCGGTATGCCCGGCGAGTCCCAGCGACGCTATGAGCAGGCGGCGGAGCTCGCCCCTGACAGCAAGGCCGCGGCGACCGCTCTGCACTGGGCTGCGGGTGCCGCGGAGTCGCGCAACTTCGGCACCGAGGCGCTGAGGCTGCGTCGTGCGGCGGCCGACGCTGCGATCCGCGCGGGCGATCGGGCCACCGCGGCCGCGGATCTCGCCCGAGCAGCCGAGTTGATCAATCGCGCGCCCGGCATGATGGCCACCCGGCCCGGCGACGACGACGTGAAAGAGTTGCTCGCCCGCGGATGGGCGCTCGCCGCCGACGACGCCAGCGCGCAGGCCAGGTTGCTGACCGCAGAGGCGTTCCGTGGTGACGAGTTCGACCCGCTCACTGCCGAGCTCGTAGACCGTGCCCTCACGCTGGCCAGCCGGGTCTGCGACCCGTTGACCGAAAGCGCTGCACTAGACCAGCTCACCGCCGTCCAGTTGGCTCGCGGCGAGGTCCGCGCCGC
The DNA here is from genome assembly GCA_046744105.1 of Actinomycetota bacterium. GTDB lineage: Bacteria > Actinomycetota > Actinomycetes > Mycobacteriales > Jatrophihabitantaceae > DASXRA01. The sequence goes on along the minus strand of JBKOXO010000024.1, from coordinate 6,173 downwards.
GACGGCCAGCGCGTTACGGCGCCTCGAGCTGCTCGCGGCGATCCCAGTGACGCCCCTGTCCGGGTTGGAATTAGCCGACGCGCACGGCATGGCCGCCGAGTGCTCCGTCGCCGCCGGCGATCTGCGGGCCGCCAGGCGGCTCGCCGAACGCGCCCGCGATCTCCCGTTTCATCGTGAGGAGGGCCACCTGGCGACCGCGCGGCTGATCGTCGTGGCCGCGCTCGCCGGGGACTGGGATGAGACGATCGCTCTCGCCGAGCGGTTCCGCGAGGGCTGGGAGCGCGCCGGTCGCCAACGAGCCGGCGTATTCAGCCGAGCCGCATATGCGGCGGCGACAGTCCACGGGCTGCGCGGGGACGACGATGCCCGCGCCGAGTGGCTGGACATCGTCGACGCCCTCGTCACGCCGGGAAGGTCATTGTCGGAGTTCCACTTCGGCGAGTTCTTCGACGCCTTGCTGCTGCTGCACCGGGGGCTGTCCAGGCAGGCCGCGCGGCTGCTTGCCACGCCGCCCAAGGAGCTCCGCGCGTGGAACAGCGGCATGTGGCGACCGTGGTATGCCGCGCTGTGGGCCGAGGCCGCCGTCCTCACCGAGCACGAGGACGCCGATAACCGCCTCCACCGGGCCCGCCTCATGACAGTGGACAACCCGATCGCCGCGGCCATCGTGCATCGGGCAGCGGCCCTGGCCGGCGACCGCGACGAGCTGATCTCGGCGGCTGCCGCCCTGCGGGCCGCCGGGTGCCGCTACCAATGGGCCCGAACGCTGGTATGCATCGGAGGCGAGCACCGTGCACGCGGGGAGTCCGTGCTGGCCGCGATGGGTGCGACACCCATGGCATGGCCTCCCGACCGACGTTGAGCAGCGCTTCCGCGGTTCGTCGGCTGCTGAGCCAGTTCCGGACGTAGCGCTCCGCGGTAGCCGTGCGCGCCACCAGCGTTGAGCCGGTAATCGCCCAGTGGACCTCGCAGCCGAAGCGTGCCTCGGAGGCGAGGGACATCGACATCCGTGCCGGGCACGGATTCCGGCACGGAATCTGCAGAATCCGTGGCGCCCACCGATGCCCGGCAACACGTTGTCCATCACGTTGGAACACGCGACAACCGGCCGCGAACTGGCTGACTTCGAAGGAGCAATCCACCGGTGAGCAACGAATCCAGCGCGCTGCCCCTCGCTTCAGAGGGGGGCCGCGTCACCCCGATCGCCTCTGGGCCCAGCGCCGCCGCCGACCCCAGCCAGCAGATCCAGCCGCTTCCAGAGACCGCGCAGCTCACCGCAGCTACGATCCGCGCCTGGCGCGCAGCCGGCTACCGGGTCAACGAGGAGCGCGTGGCAAACTGGCTGTATCTCCTCGTCCGCAGCAACCGGGAATCCGCCGTCTACAAGGTCATTGGACCACTGTTTCAAGCTCAGGCCGTGGTCTATCAAGGCGTGCGAGTCACATGAGCGAGGCCGTGGTCGGCCGGGGGGACGCCGACCTGCTGCGTGCGCTGCACGACGAGCACGCACATGCCCTGTGGTCCTACCTCGTTGGCCTGACCGGCGGCGACCGAGGCAAAGCGCAGGACATCGTCCAGGAAACCCTGCTCCGCGCATGGCGCAACCCAGCCGTACTCGGATGGACCGGGCGCTGCAGGCGCGGCTGGCTGTTCACCGTGGCCAAGCGCATCGTCATCGACGAATGGCGCTCCACGAGTCGGCGCCCAGAAGTGCTGACCGACCAGGTCCCCGAGCAGACCGTCGAAGACACCGCGCAACACTCCGTGGACCGCCAACTCGTGCGCGCCGCGCTACGCACGCTCTCGACCGAACACCGGCAGGTGCTGCTCGAGTGCTACTTCCGCGGCGCCTCGGTAGCCCAAGCCGCCCAGACCCTCCGCGTGCCACCAGGCACGATCAAGTCCCGCACCCACTACGCACTGCACGCGCTCCGACAAGCACTCGACGCCATGGGAGGCGTTGCCTGAGCTCACCGACGGCGCTACATACTGCGCGCACCGTCCCAGCCGGAATAGGACGCACTCGAGGCCCACTCGCCACCGGTACTCAAGTCATGGATTGTGGTCAGTCCTGATGATCAGGAATCCTGAGCCCTGGTCGTTCGTCGTCCCACGCCATCGAGCTGATCTTCCAGCCGGATGGGGTGCGAACGAACTGCGTGCAGATGATTCCCCTGGCCTCGAACGCGACGCCGTTGGACGTGCCACGCTTCTGGTAGGTGCTGAAACGGTGACCGACGTTTCCAAAGACTTCCGTGACGTGCGCTACCTCAACCTCCTCGAAGCTCGCGAGCTCGCCTGAGTCGACCTGCTCTTGCCGCGGCACGATGAACTCATCGACCGTCGAGATCTCGGGCAGATCACCGCTATTCTTGATCAGCTGGGCGCCTTCGCAGAACAGTCCGCGTATCGCCGGGTAGTCAGGCCGAGCCCCTTCGGGAAATGAAACCGCGGCGAGGAAGTCGGCCAGCACCTTCGCCATCGCCGCAGTGTCGTCGGCCGCGTGCGCTGTCGTCATTTCGACGCTCCTCGCTCATCACAGATCACCCGCGATAGCGGATCGTCAAGCCGCAGCTGCACCTGCTCGTCGGCAGCGTAGTGGAGTTGGAATCCGAACTCGGTGACGGCGATCGTCACGGCTTCCCGGCTGATGTCGACCGCGCACACGTGCAGTGACCAGTCGCCCTGCTGGAGGACATCGCCAGGACGTAGCTCAGCGGCCCTCACGTGGGGCTGCAGCCGAACGGTTCTCAAGTGCGCCGCCGCACCGTCGTCCGCCAACCCAGCTTCGTCCTTCGCGCCCAGTGACCTTTCCTGCGGGTCTACCGGGGTGGGTGTGAGGTTCTGCATGGTCGCCTCCTCCGACATGTGCTCGGCGGTCGATGTTGTCTGAGCTTGCAAGCCACGGGTCTGGTCCCGACATGGGCGCGATCATGGGTCTCGACATCTCGGCGACCCATAACGGGCTGCAGCGTCAGCGTCCGCATCCAGGTCGACACTTGCTGCCTCCTTTCTGATCGATGCTGTCGAGAGCTGACGCGTGGGCGAGCGGGGCCTCGAAGCTTGCCCGGCGGCACCGAGGTGTCGGTGGCGTCAGGGCGGTCAGTAGCCGCCGCCGTTGTTGTAGCCGCCGCTCGACGCCGCCGAAGACGACACCGCCGAGGTGGTGATCTTCTGGCCGGACGGGGCGACGAGCCACCACAGCGCGCCGAAGCCGTCGACGCCCTGACCGTTGGTCTGACCGGCGCCGCTGTCGCCGGCGAAGTAGTACAGGGGATGGCCGGCGTAGGTGACCTGCTTGGCGCCGTCCGGGCGGGTGATCGTCGCGATGTCGCTGCTGGCCGCACCGTCCGATGCGGTTACCGAGCCCTTGGCGGTCAGGGGCGGCCAGGCCGCCGCACACGCGCCGGTGCAGCTGGACGTCGAGCGGGTGTCTGAGGCAAACAAGTACAACGCTCGACCGGAGGCGTCGGCAAGGTAGCTGCCTGCAGGGCCCGCCTGGGTCTTCACCGTCACCGACGATGCGGACGATCCCGCGGCCGAGGGACCGGCCGGGGCAGCTGCCTTGTGCGAGCTGGTACAGGCGGTTGCTACCAGGGCTGCGGCGGCGACGGGAACAGCCACCCGCGCGAGCAACCGTGGCTTTAATAGAACGTGCATGGTGATCTCCTTTTGCGTCGGGTGGGTGCCCGACGCATTCGTGGGAATGGCTAGCTCGGCTAGATACGCCGCTCCCGATCCGACGGTTCGACGGCCCCGACGTGCGCTGAGTCACCCCGTTCTCAGGCGCTCTGACTGGACCGTGCTCGGGTGCCTGACGTACGTCGGAGTATGCGTGCCTTCGTAATAGACACCTCGCGGGCGCTGGCCTCTGCCGGCGTGCTGCTCTCCGCGGTCGTGCATTTGGACCTGTGGGATCAAGGCTTTCGCGATATTCAGACGATCGGGCCGTTGTTCCTGCTCAATGTCATTGCCGGGCTCGTGATCGGCGTGGCGCTTCTCGTGTGGCGGCACTGGGTGCCTGCCGTGGCGGCGGTCGGTTTTGGCGCGGCAACCGTGGTTGCGTTCTGGATCTCCGTTGTGCACGGCCTGTTCGGGGTCAAGGAGGTCGCAACCGGGACGCCCGAGGTCCTCGCCGAGCTGGCCGACTATGCCGCCGTTGCGTTCGGTGTTGCCGCCGCCGTGCTGCTGTGGCAGGCGATCCGCCAGCGGATTGCATGAACGCGGCCGTGGTCGGCCAGCGGGACGCCGACCTGCTGCGCGCCTTGCACGACCAGCACGCCCACGCGCTGTGGTCCTACATTGGTGGGCTGACCGGTGGCGACCGAGGCAGGGCCCAGGACGTCGTGCAGGAAACCCTGCTCCGCGCATGGCGCAACCCGGCCGTGCTCGAACAGGCCGGCGGCTCCGGGCGAAGCTGGCTGTTCACCGTGGCCAGGCGCATAGTCATCGACCAATGGCGCTCCGCGAGTCGCCGCCCAGAACTGGTGACCAACCAGGTCCCCGAGCAGACCGTCGAGGACACCGCACAGCACCGAGTGGACCGCCAACTCGTGCTGGCCGCCCTACGAACTCTGTCGATCGAACACCGGCAGGTGCTGCTCGAGTGTTACTTCCGCGGCGCATCCGTCGCCGAGGCCGCCAAGACCCTCGGCGTGCCACCAGGCACCATCAAGTCCCGCACCCACTACGCACTGCATGCGCTGCGACAGGCAATCGACGAGATGGGAGGCGTCACGTGACGACAAGCGACCCGTTCCAACACGACGACGCCGCCTACGTGCTCGGCGCGCTGTCCGAGCCGGAACATGAAGCGTTCGAGGCCCACCTCGTGACCTGCGCCGCGTGCACGCTGCGCGTCAACACGCTTACCGCAGTTCCGAAATTGCTGGCGGACATCACCGCCGGCGACCTCGCCAAACCCGCAGCCGAGTCCGAGCCGGACACCCTCCTGCCCGGGCTCCTGCGCCGCGCCGCCTCCGCACGCCGGCGCCAACGCTGGCTCGTCACCGGACTCGGTGGCCTAGCTGCGGCCTGCCTGATCGCGCTCGCCGTCACGGTATGGCCCTCCGCCCCGGCAAGCGACCGACCGCACCCGCAGGCAATGACCGCGCTCACCGCTAGCCCGGTGCAGGCCACCGCCGCCCTGATCGACCACAAATGGGGAACCCAGATCGACCTCGACTGCTACGCCACCAGCTACGCCGGATCGGCCCGGGTCACCTACAGTCTCCAGCTCATCGACCGCCACGGCACCGCTCACGAGCTCGGAACCTGGACGCTCGAACCTGGCGGCGAAACCACATTCACCAGCGGCACCGCGCTCCCCCGCGACCAGATCAGCAGCCTCCAAATCACCCGAGCCAACGGCACAACGATCCTGCACCTATCAACCTGAGCAGCGAGTCGAGTGAGCCAGCCGACACTAATCGTTCGCGGAAGCGGTCCTCGAGCCCGGTGGTGAGCGTCGGCCAGACGTGTGCGTCGCGCCCCGGGAACAGGCGATATCCAGCTTCGGCGGCGATCGCCTTCAGCCGGCGGCTCCGCTCAATTGTCTCTTCCGGTTCGACGTTTATAAGGTGCGAACGGCGACCTGCTGGTCAATGTTCTCGGTGAGATCGGCAACGTTGAAGGCGATCACGAAACCGCCGCCACCGATTGGAGTTGTCCAAGTCGACGACGAAGCTTAGGTGGCGTGGCGTATGCCCTGATGTAGAGACGGCCTGAACACCCGATGCGATGTCACCGTCGCCATCGAGAAGCCAGAGGTCAAAGCGTCGATCGTCGAAATCAATACGGAAGTTCCCATACCCTCCGGTTGCAGGTGGTCGCTGAGTCCGAACTCGGTTCCTTGCGCTGGACCGGTTCACCAGGACCTGGCACCCGATCCTCAGTCGGCGCTGTGGCCCGGTCTCAGACCAACCGCGCCTCCCGCCATACGCGCGCTATGCCGCGCGCCAACCTCCGCAAGGCCCAGGCCGTCGTGCGCGCGCACTGCGCCGCCCACGCCATCGCCTACACCGAGACATCTCTGTTCGGCTAGTACGCCATCCGGCTCTGTTGCGTTGGCTGATCCCGGGCCCTGCAGGTGAGACTGGAGCGGTGATCAGGTCGAAGGTTGGGTCGTGGCTCCGGCTGGCTATCGGTTCCCGCGTGAGGTGATCGCGGTGGCG
>JBKOXO010000153.1:0-10764 GCA_046744105.1 Actinomycetota bacterium | reverse complement strand
GCCTTGCCCTCGGCGGTCACGCACTTGCCGAGCTTGACCGAGGCCGCGGTCGTCGTCGCCTCGGTCCTGATCTTCGTGCGGGACGTGATCGTCACCGTCTTGTTGGCGGTGCCGCTCCCGCCGAACTGGCGCGCCGCGATGACCAACGTCGTGCCGGCGATCGAGGTGACCTTGCCGGACGCGACCGCGCCGACGCGTACTCCTCCGGACGGGACACCCGAGGGCTTCGGGCCGGACGGGAAGCCAGACGGCGGACGGGCCGGGCGCGCCCCGGTACCGCCCGTGCACGCACCCGTATCGACGACGAGGCTGGTCGCGGTGAACGACGTCGCGTCGAATGACGTGCCGGAAGGTGCCACCGCGGTCACGCAGTCGCCGGTCTTGACCGCGGCCAGCGCGGCGGTGACCTGGTGGGTGAACTTCGTCGAGGAGGTCCACGCCACCGCGACCTGGCCGGCCTGCGGATTCTGCACCTGCATCGTCTTGCCGCTGATCGCTGCGACAGTGCCTGATGCGGCCGGTCCACGCGGCCCGTCGTTGGCCGGTCCGGCCGGCGAGGCCGACGCCGGTGTCGTCGAATCGTGCGAGCCGGCGGCCCCGTTGCTGCACGCCGCGAGCACGAGAACGCCGGCGATGCCGACGACGGCGACGCGACCGATCATGGAAGGTCCTTTCACTCGCTGCGCAGTGCGTCGATGGGCGACAACCGGGCCGCCCGCGCGGCGGGGTACACGCCGAAGCCGATGCCGATGGTGATCGCGACGGCGATCGCGATGAGCACCCACGGCACGGATATCGCGATCGGGTTGGAGATGAAGTGCCGCAACAGCACCGCGCCGCCGACGCCGAGCGCCACTCCGAGCAGTCCGCCGGTGAGGCCCAGCATCGACGCCTCGGACAGGAACTGCCGCCGGATCAGGGCCGGCGTGCCACCGAGCGCCTTACGCAGCCCGATTTCGCGAGTGCGCTCCCTGACCGACACCAGCATGATGTTCATGACGCCGATGCCGCCGACGAGCAGGGATAGTGCGGCGATGCCGATCAACAGATTGGTGAGCGTCTTGTCCACCGACGACGTGGTGCTGATCAGCGACTGTTGCGTGGTGATCGTGTAGTCGGAGGTGGACGAGGCGGTGATGGCGTGCCGGTAGGCCAAGATCGCGTTCGTCTCCTGGTAGGCGGCCGACAGCCGTCCGTCCGACACCGCCTTGACGTAGAGGGTTCCCACGGAGGTGCGGCTCGTGCCGCCGACGAGCCGTTGCGACGCCGTGCTGAACGGCACGATCGCTTGGTCGTCCAGGTTCGTGGTGGAGTCCGACCCGGCCGACGTGAGCACGCCGATCACCTGGTACGGGACGCTGTTGATCGTCACGCTCTGCCCCACCGGGTCGAGCGGCCCGAACAGTTCGCCGGCAGTGTCCGATGCGAGCACCGTGACGGCCGCGCCGCTCGACTCGTCGGCGGCGCTGATGAACCGGCCCGATTGCAACGTACGGCCCCGTACGGGAAGCCAGGACGCTGTGGTGCCGACGACCGTGGTGGTCCAGTTCGTCGAGCCGTTCAGCAGGGACTCGCTGCGCTGCAGGACCGGCGCGACCCCGCCGACATCCGGTGCGGCCGTCTTCGAGGTGAGCGCCGTGGCGTCCGCCATCGTGAGTGTGGACGCCGACCCGAAGCCGCCGCGCACCCCGCCGGTCGTGCTGCTACCGGGTGAGACGATCAGCAGGTTGCCGCCGAGCGCGGCCAACTGTCTGGACACCTGCTGCTGCGCGCCCTGACCCAACCCGACTGTCAACACGACTGCGGCAATGCCGATCAGGATGCCCAGCGACGTGAGCATCGAGCGCAACTTGTGGGTGCGGATGGCGTCCCAGCCGGTATGGAACAGGTCTGCCCAGGTCATGCCAGCGCTCCGTCTCGGATGCGGACGATGCGCTCTGCGCGCCGGGCGATGTCGGCCTCGTGGGTGATCAGCACGACGGTGCGGCCCTGCTGGTGCAACTGCCCGAACAGGGACAGCACCTCCTCGCTTGCTGAGGAGTCGAGGTTGCCGGTGGGCTCGTCGGCGAGCAGCAGCGCCGGATCGGTCACCAGAGCGCGGGCGACGGCAACCCGCTGCTGCTGCCCGCCGGACAGTTCGCCGGGACGGTGTGCCAGCCGATCGCCCAACCCGACTCGTTCCAGCGCCTCGGTGGCCCGCCGGCGGCGGCGCTCGCGCGATACGCCGGCGTATGCCAAGGGCATCTCGACGTTGCGCAGTGCCGTCAGCGACGGCAGCAGGTTGAACTGCTGGAACACGAACCCGACATGGCGGTTGCGGATCTCGGCCAGCTCAACCTCGTCCATCGCTCCGACGTCCTCGCCGGCCAACCAGTACGTGCCGGACGTCGGCACGTCGAGGCATCCCAGGATGTGCATCAGCGTCGATTTGCCGGAGCCGGACGGGCCCATGACCGCGACGTACTCGCCCTGCTTGATCGTGAGCGAGATTCCGCGCAGCGCCTCGACCTCGAGCGATCCGGTGCGGTAGACCTTGCAGACCTCGGCAAGCTCGATGACCGCCGCAGTGTCTCCAGGCAGCGGTTGCGTCGGCGCGTCCGCCGTCAACGTGCTATCCACCGCCAGTCACACCCTTCGGGACCACGCCGCCGGGAAGCTGGAAGCCGGGGGGAACCGTGAAGCCGCCGCCATCACCGGGTCCGTTGTTCCGCGTGCCGTTGCCGTTGCGGTTGCCGAGCCTGACCTGCGGGACGACGATCTGGTCACCGGCCGAAAGCCCCGACACGATCTGCGTCTGCCCATCGGACTCGATGCCGGTCTGCACCGTGGTCTGGACGGTCTTGCCGTTCTTCACCTGTTCGACGTACGTGCCCCCGGACGCGTTGCGGTGCAGCGCCAGGGTCGGCACGACCAGCACGTTGCTGAGTTGCTTGTAGATCAACATCGCGGTGACGTCCGCGCCGTCGTGCATGCCACTGGGCGAGCCGGTGACATCGATGACGACGGGGTAACTCGCCGTTCCGGAGTCGGACGACGAGGAGGACACCAGCCCGATCGAGGCGATTGTCCCGTAGACCGTGTCGCTAGCGCCCGTCACCGACAACTGCGCCTGGTTGCCGACCTTGATCAGCCCTACCGAGTTGCCGTCGACGCTGGCGTTCACGATCCACGAGCTCGTGCTGATCACGAGAATCTCCGGATCGGACGAGGACGAGCTCGAATCGCTCGAGCTGCCGTCGCTGCTGTTGCTGTCTCCGTTACGGCCGTTGTCGCCGCTGCTGCTGTCATTGCCAGTGCTGGATCCGGATACCGACTGGCCCACGGTCAGGTTCACCGACGCGACGATCCCGTCGATCGGCGACGTGAGTGTCGCAGACGCGAGCTGCTGCTGCGCCGTGTCGAGCTGGTTCTTGGCGGCCGTGAGCGCAGCCTGGTCCGCGGCGATCTGCGTGTCGCTCGCGCCGTTGCTGTTGTCGTCGTCAAGGCGGGCTTGATCGCTCGCGACGGTCGATTCCGCTTGCGCCACCGCCGCCGACAGTGACGCCGAGTTGATCGTGGCGAGCGTCTGCCCCTTCTTGACGTGCTGCCCCTCGGACACGGAAACCTTGGTGACCTGGCCGGACACCGAGAAGTTCAGGTTCTCCTCGTTGGCCGGGGCCACTGTGCCGGTAGCCGAAACGCTCTGTCGGATCGTGCCGGTCTCGACGGTCTGGACGGTCGTCGTCGGCGTGGCGGCCGCGGCATGGTCGTCACGGGTACCGAAGTACGTGCCGAGCCCGGCGCCGGCCAACACCAGCACCGCGACAACTCCGCTGATCCACGGATGTCGCCTGATTGTGCGGGTCATCGCGCTGCCTCCGCCCGGGCGACGCGCAGCGTGTATCCGATGCCCCGCAGGGTGTGGATCAGCGGTGGCGAGAAGCGGTCGATCTTCTTGCGCAGATAGGAGATGTAGGACTCCACGATGCCGTCGTCTCCGCGATAGTCGTAGCGCCAAACGTGGTCGATGATTTGTGCCTTGGACAGGACGCGGCCGCTGTTCTCCATCAGGTAGCGCAGCAGCGCGAACTCCGTCGGCGACAGCTGGATCGGATGATTGGCGCGGCGCACCTCGTACCGTTCCTCGTCCAACTCGAGATCGGCGACGCGCAGCACCCCGTCCTCGACGGTGTGCGTGGCGGCAGCCGACGGGATACGCCGCAGTACGGCACGGACCCGCGCCACCACCTCGTCGAGGCTGAACGGCTTGTTGATGTAGTCGTCGCCTCCGACGGTGAGCCCGGCTATGGCGTCCTCTGTACGGTCGCGCGCCGTCAGGAATACGACGCCCACCTCGTTACGGTCGCGGCGGATCTGCCGGCACAGCTCGAAGCCGTCGATGTCCGGCAGCATCACGTCGAGAACGAGCAGGTGGGGCCGGAATTCGGCTGCGACGGCGAGTGCCTCGGCGCCGCTGTGCGCCGCACGCACGTCGAAGCCGACGAATCGCAGCCCAGTTGTAAGCAGGTCGGCGATGTCGATCTCGTCGTCCACGACGAGCAATCGCTCGCCGCCCCGGGCGCCGTTCGACTCATAAGGCGCCCGCCTGTCGTCAACCACGGCGGGAGCGTTTCGCGCCCAGCTGCGACGAAGCTGCAAGTAACCTGGATGTCGGCTAAGACATCGGCAACCGCACCTCGAATGCCGTGCCGGCCCCCGGCGCGCTGGTGCAACTGACCGTTCCGCCGCTGGCCGCAACAACGGCCTCGACGATTGCGAGGCCCAGCCCGCTACCGCCCTGCGCACGGGATCGGCTCGGATCGGCGCGGTAGAACCGCTCGAACAGGCGGGCTGCCTGCTCCGGGGGTAGCCCGGGACCTTTGTCGGCGACCACGAGGCGTGCCTGCGTCCCGTTCCGGGACAACGTCACCTGCACCGGTGTGCCGTCCGGGGTGTGCATAAGCGCGTTGCCGACCAGGTTGGCGAGCACCTGCCGGAACCGGTCGGCGTCGACCCACACGAACACCGGCTCAGCCGGCCCGGTGTAGTCGATCGGACGGTCCGGATCCCGAACGCGGGCGTCGGACACGGCATCTGCGGTCAGCGCCCCGAGGTCGGCTGTCTCCACGTTGAGTGGGCGACGCTGGTCCAGGTGAGCGAGCAGCAGCAGGTCGTCGACCAGCCCGCTCATGCGAGTCGCCTCCGCCTCGATGCGGCGCATGGCGTGGCGTTGCGCCGGTGGGTCGGGCAGCGCGCCCTTGCGGGCCAGCTCGGCGTAACCGCGGACTGTGGTCAGCGGGGTGCGCAGCTCGTGGCTCGCGTCCGCGACGAACTGGCGCAGCGTGGCTTCGCTGTGCGCCCGCGCCACGAACGCCAACTCGATCTGGGCGAGCATGCCGTTGAACGTGCGGGACAGCCGGCCGATCTCGGTCCGTGGCGGCCCTTCGGGTACCCGCCGGGACAGGTCGCCGGCGGCAATGTCATCGGCGGTGCGCTCGACGACGTCGAGCGGCCGCAACCCGACGCGTACGGCGATCGTCGCCAGGACGAGCAGCACGGCGAGCACGCCGAGTGCTACCGCCCAGGTGATCGTGGTCAGCCGGTTCACCGTCGCGTCGGCCGACTGCAGTGACAAGGCGATTGTGCTGATGCTTCCGTCCGGTGTCACGGCGGCGCGCACCCGGAACCCGGACCCACCCTTGGTGGACGGCACGGTGAACGCCTTGCCCTTCTCGGCGTGCACCGTCGCGGCAGTCAGCCCGGACAGATCCGGTCCTGCGGCGTTTGGCGCTCCCGGCCCGCCGCGCTGACGCAGTACCCCACCATCGGCCGCGATCTCGGTGAACCAATACGGCGTCGGCAGTTGGATGGCCAGCTTGGGCGGCGGCCCGGCGGGCACTTGCGGCGCGGCCGGCACTTGCGACGCCCGTTCGAGCACCCGCGCCCCAGTCCCAAGCTGCTGGTCCACCTGGTGCACCAGGTAGCTGCGCAACAGCGTGACGCCGACGGTCCCGGTGGTCGCCAGCGCTACGGCGACCAGCCCGACGACGGCCGCCAGCAGCCGCGCGCGCAGCGACCAGCGGCGCACCGACAGCCGCGCCAGCAGGCTCCACATGGTCCGGGAGAGTACGTCGCGACGATGTGCGGGCGAGGCTGGTCAGTGCGCGGCGGCCAACTGGTCGGACTCAGACAGCGAGCAACCGTTCGAAGAAGGAGCGGTAGCGCTGCAGGCCTTGGCGGAGGTCCTCCGTCGAGACGTCCTCACCACGCTTCCAGTGGGACTCGAGTTGATCGCGCTCAATGGCGAACATCCGCGCCAGGCGCTGCATCAGATCCGCGACCAGGGCATCCGCCTCCTGCACCGCAGATCGCGGGTCGTCCACGAACTGCGCCTGGATCTCACGCCAGCGGGACCTCACGCTCTCCAGCTCATCGTCTTCGAACAGTGGCGTATGCGGCTCGACCGCGTCGGCCCGGCCGGCGACGTCCCCGTTGTCGTCACGCTCCAGGTGCCGCGACGGCGCCCCGGCGTCGGTGTCGGTATCCGCGCGGTCTCTCACGCCGGCAGACGCGATCTGGTCGGTGGTCAAGTGCCGCTCGGGCGCTGCCTGTTGGTCGTCTTCGACCAGTCGTGCACGCGGCTCGACCGCGTCGGCCTGCTGATCGGTCATCGTGCACCCTCTTGTGTCGAATGATCCGTGTAGTGCCCGCCGTCGGAGGCGTTCTCGTTCCGAGTCCGATCCGCTTGCATGTCGTGCCCGGTGGTCTCCTCTGCCTGCAGTAGGTCGTCGAACAAGCTGCGGTAGCGCAGCAGCGCGGCACGCAGGTCTTCGGTGCTCGCCCGCTCCGACTTGGCCCGCTCGCACACGTCGTGCGCGAACCGGTAGTTCTCCACGAGCGCTGGGTGATCGACTGAGATGAGCTTGGCCTGTGACTCGAAGTTGTGCATCGGGTAACCGCGCGCCTCCATCACCCGGTACACCAGACTGTCGGCCGCCACCACGGTGTTCGACGGCTGGTCGACGAACCGCTCCTGGAGCTCACGCCATTCGGCCGCGAACCGTGACCGGGTGGGCTCGGCGAGCGGCTTGATGTCGAGCTGGTCGCGCTGCTTCTGCCGCTCGCGCAGATCGGCCTCGGCAGCACGCTGATCGTCGCGCTCCCTCATCGTGCGCTCGTACTCGGGGCCGAAGCGCTGACGCAACATGGTCGTCCTGCGCTGCCGCTGTACCGCTATCGCCGCGAGTATGCCAACGACAACGACTATGCCGATAGCGATCAGGATCCATGCCCATGTAGACATCGGGTCCTCCTGTGTGTTGGTTGCCGTGGTGATACCCGTGGACCTGTGCTGCGAAACGAATCACAGTGGCATCGACCGTCCGTTCACCGCGGAACAGGCGCCTCGCCAGGGGCACTTCGCGGCGGCCTGTTCGAGGGGTCGTGGGCTCAGCCAGCCTCGACGACGAGACTCCTTGATGCCGGCTGCGCCGCCAGGCGTGATGGGGCAGCCTCGGGCCGGGAAGGTCCAGCCGCCGGGCCGGGAAGCGAACCAGTGCTTCGCTGACGCTTGCTAGCACCTCGAGGTGAGGCATTCGCCGAGCACGGCGATTGCGGCCCGATGGCTGCGCCCGGCCGGTGTCGCGTACCCGACCACCAGCGCCGGGCCGGGCCACTCGCCACTCTCTTGCGGGGCGTGCCAGTAGTGACCCAAGCCGGTCAGTGCGAGCCCCTGCTCAGCTGCCCTCCTGATGGCCTCCGCCTCGCCTGGCCCGTCCACACCCAGGCGTACCAGCGCGTGCCCACCCGCGGCGATACCGGTGACCTGCAGCGCCGGCGCCGTGCGCGCGAGCGTCTCGACGAGCAGGTCGCGGCGCTGCCGGTACAGCATGCGGATCCGGCGGATGTGCCGGTCGAAACCCCCGGTCTCGATCAAGCGGGCCAGCCCGAGCTGCTCCAGGGAGGACGGTACGGCGTTGACGAGGCCGAGGGTCTCGACAACCGCTGCGCGCAGCGGCGTCGTGGCCACGAGCCAACCGATGCGCAGCGCTGGGGCGAGGGACTTGCTGGTGGTACCGACATAGATCACGGAGTCCGGATCGAGGGCCTGCAGTGCGCCGACAGGCTGCCGGTCGTAGCGCAGCTCGCCGTCGTAATCGTCCTCGACCACCAGCCCACCGCATTCCCGGGCCCAGGCCACCACAGCGGCGCGGCGTTCCGCGGTAAGCGTGACGCCAAGCGGGAACTGATGCGCCGGCGTGACCACAACCGCGTCCACCTGCAGGCGGCGCAACACCTCGACTCTGGCGCCCCCGGTGTCGCAGGGCAGAGGCGTGACGGACATCCCTGCCGCGGCCGCGATGTCCCGCAGGCGCCTCGAACTGGGATCCTCGATCGCGACCCGGCTACGACCGAGGCGGGCGAGTGTAGCGAACACGAGTCCCATGCCATGCCCGGCGCCAGTGCAGACCACCACATCCTCGGCGCTGCCGCGCACGCCGCGGGCCCGCCCCAGGTAGCCGGCGAGCGCCTCGCGCAGCTCCACCCGGCCCCGCCACTCCGCATAGTCGAACACCTCGTTGGGGGCCGTCGACAGCACGTGCCGCAGCGCGGCCGCCCATTCCTGCCGGGGGAAGCTGGCCGGATCCGCGCGGCCCGGCCGCAGGTCGTGCGCCCAGCGCGGGCTACGCTGGCGCACCGCGGATGCGGGCTTCGACGTCGGGATCGCCGCAACCCGGGTCGGGCGGCCCTGCTGCGCCACCAGCCAGCCCTCGGCGACCAGCTGGGTGTAGGCCTCGACGACCGTCCCGCGCCCGATTCCAAGGTCGCCGGCCAGCGAACGCGTCGAGGGCAGCGCGTCGCCGGCATGCAGCCGTCCGTCCCTGATAGCGGCGCGAATCGAAGCCTCCAGGCCGACCCGGCGCCCGCGCGGGCCACCCAGCCCGACGAGAAAGTCGAGCCCGGCACCGCTGGTCCGGTCCAGCGCCTCGCCGCTGGCCCTGTGCATCGAACCAGGCTAGCCGTAGCGTGCGCCTCACAGCATCTTCCGCACAGGGCTCAGGAGCGTTCGATGGCCCACCAGAAGCAGTCCAAGAGTGCGGCACGGCCCGGTGCTACTGCTCTTGTCGCCGGACCGGTGCGCCGCGCGGCCGTCGTGGACACCGCCGAACTTATCCGCCTCCGCGCCGTCATGTTCGAGGCGATGGGCATCGACGCCAGCGGGAATCACTGGCGCGATGCGTTCGCCGCCCAACTCCGCAACCACCTTCACGACGGCAAGACCCTCGCGGGTTTCGCGATCGACGACCCCACGACACCTTGCCGGCTCGCGGCCTGCGGGCTGGGGATGATCAGTGAGCGGTTCCCGGGCGCTGCCGACCCCACCGGGCGTGTCGGTTACCTCGCGTCCATGGCCACCGATCCGCACACCGCCGCCGCGGATACGCCTCCGCCATCCTCACGGCGCTCCTCGACTGGTTCGACGCCCGGGGGGTGCGCACCGTCGAGTTGCACGCCACGCCCGGCGGCGAGCCGCTGTACCGGGCCGCGGGCTTTATCGAGCCCTTCTGCCCGGCGCTGAGCCGCTACGGCCCGCTGGACCCGCGTACCCCGGCCACGACCACACGAAAGGCCAGCCCGTGAACACCCCGGACAGTGTGACGGTGGTACTGCAGGCATTCGCGGCCGTCGAGGCCCGTGACGAGCAGCGCCTCGCCGCCATCTGCGACCCGCACGTGTCCTTCTGCTGGCCCCCGTCGCTGCCCTACGGTGGCGTCGTCACCGGTCCTGCCGCGACCAGCCGCGAGCGCGGGTGGTCGGCGGCGTGGGACCCCCTGCAACCCACCGGCGCCGAGCGGGCCATGGACCCGCGGGTCGTGGCAGCGACCGAAACGGAGGTCGTCGTGCTTTGGCATCAGCGTGGCCGCGCGCCGAACGGATCCGCCCTCGACAGCGAGGTGCTCGGGCTCTACCAGGTACACGGCGGCAAACTCACCCGCGGGCAGATGTTCTACTTCGACCCCGCCGGGGTCGAGCGGTTTCTCCAGGCACACTCGGCGGCACGGTAACCACACCCCGCGAGCCGCCACTGACTCGCTGCGGAGCGCACAGGTGAGCGGACATGCGGTCGTCGCCGGTGCTGGCATTGGGGGCCTGGCAGCCGCCGCGGCGCTGCGCCGTGTGGGCTGGGATGTCCTCGTGGTGGAGCGCGCCCCGGAGCTGGCGGAGGTGGGAGCCGGCGTGGGGCTTTGGCCAAACGCTGTGCGGGCGCTTGAGGTCATCGATCCAGACCTCGCGCGCACCCTGTGCCGGCGGTGGGCGCTGCGGGGCGAGATGGGTCTCCGCTCGGCCCAGGGCCGATGGCTGGCGTGGCTAGACACATCGTGGTTCGAGCGGCGTTACGGCAGCCCGGTGGTGCTGGTCGCCCGGCGGGTGCTGCTCGCGCTGCTTGCTGAGCTGGTCCCCGTGGCTGATCTGTGGCTGAGCAGCACCCTCGGGTCAGCACCCTGTGCAGGGTCGCGGGCAGTGGCCTACGGCCAAGGGCCGGCTGGGGCGTTCGAGATCGAGACCGACCTGCTGGTAGTGGCTGACGGGGTGCATAGCGCGCTGCGTTCACTGGTAGACCCGCGAGCCACCGCTCGATACGCGGGCCATACCGCCTGGCGCGCACTCATCCCGGCAGGACTCGCCCCGCCTGTTCCCGGTAGCAGCGACACCTGGGGCCAGGGCCGGCGCTTCGGATATGCGCCAATGGGCGACGGCGGGTCTACTGGTTCGCATCCACGC
>JBKOXO010000206.1:0-9497 GCA_046744105.1 Actinomycetota bacterium | reverse complement strand
GACGGCTTGTGATCACCACTCACCGCTGGCACCTCCCACCGCATTGGGCGTCGGCGCATGGTCACCGGACTCGATGGCGGGACGGCTGGGCGCGCCGACGGCGCGATGCGGCGCCGTGCGGTTCTCGGGCAGGGGACGCGGGATGTACCAGACCGGTGGGTACGTCCAGGCCTTGCCCGGGCGGTAGCGGTTGGGCTGACGGAGCTGGCTGGGCCCGAAGATCAGCAACGCGAACACGACAACGACCGCAAGCGGGATGCCGGCAAAGACCAGCGCCGTCTGCGCAACACTCACGTCGACACGGTAGCGAACGCGGGCATGTCGCTCGCACTCAGGCGGCGAGAGTCGGCGCCTGCCGATGCCGACGCGGCGCGCCTGTCTCGAGCGCCCTCAGGTCGTGCAAATACATGGCGGAACGCCGCCGCTGCGCATATCTTTGCCTGAGTCAAATATCCGAGGTGGTGTCGTGGACGAGACCATCGCCGCCGTGCGGCGGTTCAACCGCTACTACACGAACGTGATCGGGGCGCTCGGCGAGGGCCACCTCGACACGCCGTTCACGCTCACCGAGGCCCGTGTGCTGTACGAACTGTCGCAGCACGATCCTGGCGATGTCGTGCAGCTGCGCCGGCAGCTCGGCCTCGACGCGGGCTACGTCACCCGGATCCTCACCCGGTTCGAGCGCGACGGGCTGATCACCCGGCGCCGGTCGGAAGCCGACGCGCGCCGCCTGGTGGTCAGCCTGACAAGGCAGGGCCGCGAGACGTTCGCCACGCTGAACCGCCGCGCGAACCGCGACGTGTCGCGGCTGATCACGCCCCTCACGCTGGCTGAGCGGGGACAGCTGCGGGACTCGCTTTCGACCGTGCGCACGCTGCTCGACCGCGAGGGGCGTGCCGGCGAGGTGGTGCTGCGCTCCCCCCGCTCGGGCGACCTCGGCTGGATCGTTTCGCGCAACGCCGAGCTGTACGCGGCCGAGTACGGATGGGATGCCAGCTACGAGGGACTGGTTGCCCGCATCGTCGCCGAGTTCGCCGCGTCGCAGGACCCGGCGTGCGAGCGCGCGTGGATCGCCGACGTCGCGGGGCTGCGGGCAGGCTGTGTGATGTGCGTGCGTGCCGCCGACGACAGTGCCAAGCTTCGGCTCTTGCTGGTCGAGCCGGCCTTCCGAGGGCTGGGTGTGGGCCGGCGCCTCGTCGAGGCCTGCGTGGCGTTTGCCCGCGACGCCGGCTACCAGCGAATGACGCTGTGGACGCAGAGCATCCTGACCGCGGCTCGTCGGATCTACGCCGATCTTGGTTTCAGGTTGATCGAGTCGGCGCGGCACCGAAGCTTCGGCGCTGACCTGGTCGAGGAGACCTGGGAACTTGATCTGTCAGGCTGAGGCCGCCTCGGCACTCGCCCAATCCAGCGCCAAATAACGCTGCCACGCCGGGTCGCGTTTCGCCCATCCCAGAACAACAGCCACCGTTGCCGGTGGCCGTGTGGGAGGGGCAGCCAGGTGCCAGCCGAGTTCAGCGAGCAGGCGGTCGCCCTTGCGATGGTTGCACCGGGCGCAGGCGGCCACCACGTTCGTCCATATGTGTTCGCCGCCGCGCGACCGCGGCCGGATGTGGTCGATCGTGTCGGCGCGGCTGCCGCAGTACACGCAGGCGTGCCGGTCGCGATCGAGGACGGCGCGACGGGTCAGCGGCACCTCTCGCCGGTACGGCACTCGGACATAGCGCGACAGGCGAACCACGCTGGGGATGGGCATCGAGGCACGCGCCGAGCGCATCACGCCGTCGCCGGACTCGACGACTACGGCCTTCTCGGCCAGCACGAGGACGACCGCGCGCCGCAGCGGCACGACGCACAGCGGCTCGTACGTCGCGTTGAGCACCAGCGCGCCCGGCATCGGCACACCTCTCGAGCACAGCCCCGACGAACATAGTCAACCGGACGACGGCGCCGTGCGCACGAACTTTCGATGTATCCCACGCTCGGGAGTGTCGCGCTCAGGACATACCCTGACATTACGCGCCACCCTGGTCGATGCTTCCGGGATGGTCCCGGGCTGGCACGCTGGTGGGCCGTGAACAGTCACCTCGCCGTGCCGCAGTACCTGGAGGACCACAGCAGGGCGCTGATCGAGACTCCGGCGCGCATCCTGGGGATCATCCTCGTGGCGCTGCTCGTCCGCTGGATCCTGCACCGCATGATCAACCGGCTGGCGCGCCCGGTCGGGCGGGGTGGGCTGCCACGCATACTGCGGCCGCTCAGGGAGAAGCCGGGCGCCAACGCGATCCTGCAGTCGACCGGCCTGCTCTCCGAACGCCGCACGCA
This sequence comes from Actinomycetota bacterium, assembly GCA_046744105.1. Lineage (GTDB taxonomy): Bacteria > Actinomycetota > Actinomycetes > Mycobacteriales > Jatrophihabitantaceae > DASXRA01. The sequence continues at coordinate 7,172 of JBKOXO010000206.1, read as the reverse complement.
GCGCGCGGCTGCGATCGCGTCGGTGCTCAAGAGTTTCGTCTCGTTCACGATCTTCGTTTTAGCGGTCCTCCTGATCCTCGGCGAGCTGGGCATCAACCTGGCTCCGCTTATAGCGGGGACGTCGATAGTGGGCTTCGCCCTCGGCTTCGGTGCCCAGACCATCGTCAGGGACTTTCTGTCCGGGATCTTCATGATCCTCGAGGACCAGTACGGCGTCGGCGACGTGATCGACTTCGAGAAGGCGACCGGCACGGTCGAGTCCGTAGGGCTTCGCACCACGCAGCTGCGCGACGTCAACGGCACCGTCTGGTACGTCCGCAACGGCGAGGTGATGCGAGTCGGCAACAAGACGCAGGGCTACGCGCAGGTCGTGCTCGATGTGCCCATCGCCGCGTCCACGGACCTCGAGGCGGCCTCCGCGGCGATGCTCGACGTAGCACGCCAGCTGCACGACGACGAAGCCTGGGCAGATGTCTTCCTCGGCGACCCGGAGGTGCAGGGCGTGGAGCAGCTCACCCGCGAGGAGACGGTGATCCGCCTGAGCGTGCGAGTACGCCCGCTCGAGCAGTGGCGCACCGCCCGAGAGCTACGCCGCCGAATCCGGGAACGGATCGACCGCCTAGACATCGCCGCTGGAGAGCCCCACGAGCCGTCCTGAGCGTCGTACCCGGTTGCGCAACGATCGGCGGTCCCGGACCGGGATTGTTGCGCGATCGGATCAGGGCGCCAGGTCCCTGACCGCGTCGAGCACCGTGCGATGCAGCGTCGGGTACACGTAGTGCATCGTGGCGAGCGTCGAGGTCGGTACCTCGGCGTGGACGGCGAGGGTCAGCAGCCCGAGGATCTCGCCGCCGTGCGGGCTCACCACGGTGGCCCCGACCAGCACGCCGCGGTCGGCGTCCTCGACAAGCTTGACCAGCCCGTCGTTGTCAGTCCCGTAGATCCAGCCGCGCGCTGAGGACGCGATCTGTGCCGTACCAGTGCGTACGGTGACACCCGCTTCGCGGGCCTGCTCTTCGGTCATCCCGACGCGCCCCACCTCAGGATCGCTGTACGTCACCCACGCCAACCCGCCGTACCCGCCGAAGGGCTCGTGGCGTTCCAGCAGGCGGCCGATGAGCACACGCGCCTGCCACACCGCGACATGGGTGAACGCCCCGCGGCCCGTCGAGTCGCCCACGCAGTAAAGCCCCTCGATCGTCGCGCCGTCGTGCACCACCTGCATTCCGTCGTCGACGTCGAGGGTGCGGGCAGCGCCGTCCAGGCCGAGCGTGGAAAGCCGCAGGTCGAGCAGGTTCGGGCGCCTGCCCACCGCGACGAGCAGCTTGTCGCCGGATAGCGTGCTGCCGTCGTCCAGAGTCAGCGCCACCCCGTCGCCGGCTGCGTCGACCCGCACCGCCTTGACGCCGGTGCGCACCTCTGCGCCTTCGCGGCGCAGCACATCGGCCACAGTGCTCGACGCCTCGGGTTCCTCGTTGCTGAGGATGCGGTCACCCGTTTCGACGATGCTGACTCTGGTGCCGAACCGGCCCAGCGCCTGGCCGATCTCGATCCCGATCGGGCCGCCACCGAGCACGACAAGGCTGGCGGGCGCGGTCTTGGTCTGCAGCACCTCGCGGTTCGTCCATACGGGGCCGTCGACACTGCGCTCCAGGTCGGCCAGCCCGTCGATCGGCGGCATCGCCGGAGCGGTGCCCACGCCGATGACGACGCGCGGGGCCGTATAGCGGGCCTCGCCGACCTCGACGCTGATGCGGCCGTCCGAGCCGCGGCCGGCCAAGCGGGCGGCGCCGCGCACGAACGTCCCGCCGAGACGCTCGAAGCGCTCGACGGCCACGCTGTCGTTCCAATCGTCGGTGGCTTCGTCGCGGATGCGCCGGTACACCTTGCCGTAGTCCGGGCTCGCCTCGGCGCTGCCGGCAAGATCGTTCACCCGGCGCGCATCGGCAAGCAGCTCGGCGCTGCGGATCATCATCTTGGACGGGACGCAGCCGTAGTACGGGCACTCGCCGCCCACCAGGTGCGAATCGACGCCGAGCACCGACCATCCGGCCTCGGCCATTCGCTCGGCAACCTCCTCACCACCAGGTCCGAGTCCCAGCACGATGAGATCGACGTCATTCATGCCTGGGACAATAGGCGTGTGCACGCCCAGAAACAGCCCACATCGGTCTTCGATGCGATCGGCGGTGAGCCGACGTTCACCCGGCTCGTCGACGCCTTCTACGCCGGCGTGGCGGCCGACCCGCTCCTGCGTGCGATCTATCCCGAGGACGATCTGCGCCCGGCCGCCGAACGACTGCGGCTGTTCCTCATCCAGTACTGGGGCGGGCCGAGCACGTATTCCGACACACGCGGTCATCCCCGGCTGCGCATGCGCCATGCGCCGTTCGCTGTCACCGTCGCCGCCCGGGACGCGTGGCTGCGGCACATGCGCTCAGCGCTCGACACGCTCGGGCTGCCTCCGGAGTACGACGCGATGCTCTGGGACTACTTCACCCGAGCGGCGGACTCGCTGCGCAACACCCCGGGCTGACGTCCCGGCCTCGAGCACCAGGCAGAATCGGTCAGGTGACTTCTGAGCGGCCGTGGTGGCGCAATGCCGTGTTCTACCAGATCTATCCGCGCAGCTTCGCCGACGGCAATGGCGACGGCACCGGCGACCTGATCGGCGTGCGGCAGCGCCTCGACTACCTCGTCGAACTGGGCGTGGACGCCTTGTGGCTGTCGCCGTTCTATCGCTCACCGATGGCGGACGGCGGCTACGACGTCGCCGACCCGTGCGACGTCGACCCGATGTTCGGCACGCTCGCCGACTTCGACGCGCTGATGGCCGCCGCGCGAGAGCGGCGGCTGCGGGTGACGGTAGACGTCGTACCCAATCACTTCTCCGACCAGCACCCGTGGTTCCAGGCCGCCCTCGCGGCCGAGCCGGGAAGTCCCGAGCGTGCCCGGTTCATCTTCCGGGACGGGCGCGGCACTAGCGGTGAGGTGCCACCGAACAACTGGCCGTCGGTGTTCGGCGGCCCTGCGTGGGAACAGGTGCCGGACGGGCAGTGGTACCTGCATCTGTTCGCGAAGGAGCAGCCCGACCTGAACTGGGAGAACCCGGAGGTGGTGGACGAGTTCGACCGCATCCTGCGGTTCTGGCTTGACCGTGGGGTGGACGGCTTCCGTATCGACGTCGCCCACGGCATGGCGAAGCCCGCCGGGCTGCCGGACGTGGACCTGGCCAAGATCCTGCCGCGCGGCGACTCGCCGACCCCGTCGCCGAGTGATATTCGTTGGGATCGCGACGCCGTACACGACTACATGCGCGGTTTTCGGCGCGTGCTCGACTCCTACTCGGGTGATCGCATGGCGGTCGGCGAGGTGTGGGTGGCCGACGATGCGCGGCTGGCCCGCTACGCGCGCCCCGGCGAACTGAACCTCACGTTCAACTTCACCCTGCTCGAGGCGGCATGGGGCGAGGAGACGCTCCGCAACGCGATCAACAGTTCCATGTCGGCGATGGCCGAGGTCGGTGCGCCGTGCACGTGGGTGCTGTCCAACCACGACGTGGTGCGCCACGTGACCCGCTACGGCGGTGGCCCTAATGGCCATGCCCGTGGGCGGGCCGCGGCACTGCTGCAGCTGTCGCTACCCGGCGCGGTGTACGTCTACAACGGCGACGAGCTTGGCCTGCCGAACGTCGACCTGCCCGACGCAGCGTTGCAGGATCCGACGTGGGAGCGCAGTGGGCGCACCGTTCGGGGCCGTGACGGCGAACGGGTGCCGATCCCGTGGAGCGGCGTCGCAGCGCCGTATGGCTTCACGACGGGAACGTCCACGTGGTTGCCGATGCCGGACGACTGGGCGTCGCTCACCGTCGAGGCGCAATCCGCCGATCCGGACTCGACGCTGGCCCTCTACCACCAGGCGCTGGCGCTGCGGCGTAAGACGGCGGAGCTGCGCGGCGAGGAGTTCACCTGGCTCGACGGCCCGCCCGGATGTCTCGTGTACCGGCGCGGGGCCGGTCTGGTGGTCGCGCTCAACGCCGGCGACCGGCCGGTGCCGCTACCGGCGGGCGACCTTGTTCTCGCGTCGGGTCCGGTCCGCGACGCGGCACTGCCCCCGAACACGGCGGTGTGGATCCGCGGCTGACGCCCCTCGGCCGCGGGCGATTCAGGAGACTATGCCGAGCGCCATGCCCGGCCGCTCGGCGTACACCGAGCCGTACTCGGCGGCCAGTCGGGACCAGCGTCCGCACACGTCGACCCCGACGTGCGAATCGCGCGGCAGGAACCCCATCCGCGTGAGCGCGCTCATCGCCCGCAACGTGATCTCCGCGCGCAGGTCGCCGTCCGTGGCACTGAGCACGACGGAGTCGAGCAGCGCATCTGCGACCTCGGCGCGTGGCTGCGCACCCGGCACGCCTTCGCGTGCCGCGGCTTGCCGGAATGTGGCCGCCCCCTTGCGGACCACGTCCCGGACGACCCCATCGGGAACGGTCTCCACGCGCCGCCAGCCGAGCACCGGCGGCACCGCGCTACGCCATTCCACGTCACGTTGCCGTGGCGGTTCGTCCACCTCGCGGTCGAGCCAGCTGGTCAGCTCGCCGGCGCGCACTACGCACTCGACGCCCGCCCCGGCCCAATCAACCCTGACCGTTCGGCCCACGAGGACCCCGAACGGCAGCCAGGCATACCCTGCGGCAACCCCGCCGCCAAGCCGGATCCGCAGCAACACCCGCGGATCGAGCGCGGCCACCCGCCTGGCAAGCGGCCGAATACCAGCGATCTGCGCGGCTACATCGGCGAGCTGCACGCGCTGCCGGTCGGCGTCGCCGGACCGGTCCATCACGCCGGCTCCGCGGCGGGCTCGTCCACATGCCGGGCGAGGATGGCACGCTCGTCCGCGGTCATGCGCCGCGGACGGTCGGAGGCGAAGTCGAACGTCACCAGTGTCGTCGACGCCTTTGCCGCGAGCGCGTCGCCGTCATAAACGTCGTAGAGCACCCGGAACGACGCGGCCCGCACCTGGTCGACCCAGAGCTCGAGCCGCAGCGGCTCAGGATGGTACACAACCGGACGGAGGTACGTGATCTCGTGGTGCTTCACGACCGTGCCGGCGGAAAACGATGCGTCGTAACGGTCGAAGAACATCGACACCCGGGCCTGCTCCAGGTAGGCCAGGTACGCCGTGTTGTTGACGTGCCCATACGCGTCCATGTCGGACCAGCGCATTGCGCACCTCGCGACGAACCGAGCCATGATGCTTAGTCGCGGGTCAACCTGCGATACGTGACGGCGTGCGGACGCGCCGCCTCGGCGCCGAGGCGCTCGACCTTGTTCTTCTCGTACGACTCGAAGTTGCCCTCGAACCAGAACCATCGCGCAGGGTCGTCGTCGGTGCCCTCCCACGCGAGGATGTGCGTCGCCACGCGATCGAGAAACCACCGGTCGTGACTGGTGATCACCGCGCAGCCCGGGAATTCCAGCAGCGCGTTCTCCAGCGAGCCCAGTGTCTCGACGTCGAGGTCGTTGGTTGGCTCGTCGAGCAACAGCAGATTGCCGCCTTCCTTGAGCGTCAAGGCCAGGTTGAGCCGGTTTCGCTCGCCGCCCGAGAGGATGCCGGCCGGCTTCTGCTGGTCCGGTCCTTTGAAGCCGAACGCGGACACGTACGCCCGCGACGGCATCTCGACGTGACCGACCTGGATGTGATCGAGCCCGTCGGACACGGCCTGCCACACCGTCTTCCCCGGGTCGATCCGTTCGCGGGTCTGGTCCACGTAGCTGATCTTCACGGTCTCGCCCACCCGGGCTTCGCCGGAATCCGGCTGTTCCTGGCCGACGATGATCTTGAACAAGGTGGTCTTGCCTACGCCGTTCGGGCCGATGATCCCGACGATGCCACCACGCGGTAACGAGAACGACAGATCCTTGATCAGCACCCGTCCGTCGAATCCCTTGTCCAGGTGGCTGGCTTCGACCACGACGTTGCCCAGTCGCGGGCCGGGCGGTATCTGGATCTCGTCGAAGTCGAGCTTGCGCGTCTTCTCTGCCTCCGCCGCCATCTCGTCATAACGCTGGAGACGGGCCTTGCTCTTGGCCTGCCGGCCCCTGGCGTTCTGCCGCACCCAGTCGAGTTCGTCACGCAGGCGCTTTTGCAGCTTCTGATCCTTCCTGCCCTGGACCTCCAGCCGCTCCGCCTTCTTCTCCAGGTAGGTGGAGTAGTTGCCTTCGTAGGGGTACGCCCGGCCACGGTCGAGCTCGAGGATCCACTCAGCGACGTTGTCGAGGAAGTACCGGTCGTGGGTGACCGCGAGCACGGTGCCCGGATATTTCGCCAGGTGCTGTTCGAGCCACTGCACGCTCTCGGCGTCGAGGTGGTTGGTCGGCTCGTCGAGCAGCAGCAGGTCAGGCTGCTCGAGCAGCAGCTTGCATAGTGCCACCCGCCGCCGTTCGCCACCGGACAGGTAGGTGACCGGCTCGTCGCCGGGTGGGCAACGCAGTGCATCCATCGCCTGCTCGATGCGACTGTCGAGTTCCCAGCCGTTGGCGTGCTCGATCTTCTCCATCAGGTCGCCCTGCTTGGCAAGCAGTGAGTCGAAGTCGGCGTCCGGCGCACCCATCGCCGCGGACACCTCCTCGAAGCTCTGTAGCCAGCCACGCAGCTCCGCCACCCCGTCGTCGACGTTGCCGCGTACTGTCTTCGTCTCGTCCAGCCGCGGCTCCTGCTGCAGCAAGCCGACCGACGCGCCTGCCGCAAGCTGGGCGTCGCCGTTCGACGGTTGGTCGAGTCCGGCCATGATCTTGAGGACGCTTGACTTGCCCGCGCCGTTGGGACCGACGACGCCGATCTTGGCGCCCGGCAGGAACGCCAAGGTGACGTCGTCGAGGATCACCTTGTCGCCGTGGGCCTTGCGCACCTTGCGCATCGTGTAGATGTACTGCGCCACTATGTCTACTCTGATCTCTCGTCTCGGACGGCTGCATTGCCCGTGTTTCCAGCGCTGTAGAGGTCTGACACGGGACACGCTACCAGCCACAGCGCTTGTAGTGAAGATAGGCCCGTTTTACGCTGTACCCCGTGACGGCTACCGAACAGGCCCCGGATCTCGCTGTGTTGCTCGACTCGTGGGCCATCCATCTGCGCGCGGACAACAAGGCGCCCGGCACGCTCTCGGCCTA
>JBKOXO010000072.1:0-7025 GCA_046744105.1 Actinomycetota bacterium | reverse complement strand
TGTCGGCGCTCGACGAGCTGGCCTGGTGGGTCACGGTGGTGATCCTCGTCCGCGAAGTCGGCGTGACCTTGCTGCGGTTCTGGGTCATCCGGCACGGCGTCATAGCCGCCAGCCGCGGCGGCAAGATCAAGACGCTGCTACAGGGCGTGGCAATCGGTCTGTACGTGCTGCCGCTGTCCGGCTGGTTGCACGTGGTGGCTGTCGTCGTGATGGGCGCCGCCGTCGCTCTCGCGCTGATCACCGGCGTCGACTACGTCGCCCGGGCATTGCGACTGCGCCGGGCCACGCAAGCGACGACATGACTGACTACGCCGTCGAGCTGGCCGCGCTGCACGCCAACCTGCGCGCGCTCGGTGCGACTGTGGCGATTGCCGAGTCGGTCACCGGCGGGCTCCTCACCGCGGCGCTGACCGCGACGCCCGGCGCAAGCCTGACGGTCCGCGGCGGCCTCGTTGTGTACGCCACGGAGCTGAAGGCGACCCTTGCCGGAGTGCCCGCCCAGCTGTTGGAGGAACGGGGTGCCGTCGACCCGGACATCGCGCTCGCGCTCGCTCGTGGCGCCCGTGCTCGGCTCGGCGCTACGTACGGGCTCGGCGTCACAGGTGTTGCCGGCCCCGATCCGCAGGACGGCAAGGCGGTCGGCACCGTGTTCCTGGCGCTGGCGGGCCCGGCTGACGAGACGGTCGCCGAGCGTGGCTTCACCGGCGATCGCCCCGCGATCCGGTCCGCTGCCGTCGAGGCCATGCTCGACATCCTCAAAAGGGAATGCGCGTCGGCGATTACAGCGTTACGTTCGCTGTGAGCGGAGAACCAAGGCCACGAACGTGGCTGTCGGCAGCGGCAGGTAACGTGATTTGCATCCGGCGGCGCTCGCGCCGGATCGAATCGTGAAGGGGGTTTCGCACCATGGCAGTGTTACGACAAGTGGTTGGCGAGACCCTCCGTGGGCTGCGGTTACGCCAACGGCGCACGCTACGCGAGGTTTCGTCCAGTGCGCGGGTGAGTCTCGGGTACCTCTCCGAGGTGGAGCGCGGGCAGAAGGAACCTTCGTCTGAGCTGCTCGCCGCGATTTGCGGCGCGCTTGACGTCGAATTGTCCGAGCTGTTCCGTGAAGTCACCGACACGTTGCGCCGGGAGGAAAAGCTGGCGGTGCGCCTCGGCCACGTGCCCGGTGCCGACCACGCGCGGTTGAACCCGGCGCCCGAAGACTCGCGCGGGCCGCAGGCGCGGGCGCTCGGTCCGGTGGCTGCCTGAGCGGAGGATCCGCTCCGCGCGCCACCGCGGCGGCACGGGTCCGGGGCGGTAGCGTCCTCGACATGGGCTCCGACCCGCTCATCGACGCGCTGTTCCGCCCCACCGCAGCGCCATTGCAGGATGCGTCGGCGGCGCCGGTGCGCGTGACAGGCACGCGATCGCGGGCGGGCAACGCCATGAACCGCACCAGGGCGGCCCTGCTTGTGGGCGCCCGGCGTGCCGTCGAGGCGAGCGGGACGAAGATCACCATGGCACAGGTGGCGGCGGCAGCCGGAGTGGCAAAGGCCACGCTCTACAACCACTTCCGCACGCGCGAGGCTGTGCTCTCGGCGCTGCTGGCGGACGAGATCGAACAGCTGATCGACCGGGCGGCGGGCCGAGCGCTGCCCGAGGCGTTGGAGACCGCGGCGACGGCTCTGTCCGAGCACCCGGCGCTGCGCGCGCTGGCCCGCCGTGAGCCGGCGACCCTGACTGCGCTTGGCCGTGTCGACGCCACGGCCGCGGGGTGGCGGCAGGCCCGTGATGCGGTACGCGCGGCGGTCGCCGAGGCTGACCGCGGCGGGGCCGGCCTCGTGCTGCGCTGGCTTGCGTCCCATGTCGTCTCGCCGTCGACGCCGGATGTGATCGCCGCCGACGTCGAGGTCCTGGTCGCCGGGCTGCCAGGCGCTCCGGCGAGCGCACGGGCGGCCTCTGCCTAGCGATGGAACTTGCCGCACCGCCCGCACGTCGACACGATGGAAGCGGCATGATGGGCTGATCAGTTCAGGTGTGAGCATGCGGAGGCGTCGAACATGGCCAAGCCCAATCCGTTCGTGCGGGCGTGGAAGTACTTCTCGGCCTGGTTCGGCGCCAAGGTCGACGAGAAGGCCGACCCCAAGATCCAGATCCAGCAGGCGATCGCCGAAGCGCAGCAGCAGCACCAGGCGCTGACTCGGCAGGCCGCAAGCGTCATCGGCAACCAGCGGCAGCTGGAGCTGAAGCTCGACCGCCAGCTGGGCGAGATCGAGACCCTGCAGTCACAGGCGCGTCAGGCGCTCGTGCTCGCCGACCAGGCGCGCGTCGGCGGGGATGCCGAAAAGGCTGCGGATTTCGAGCAGACGGCGCAGGCCCTGGCGAACCAGCTCGTCTCGGCCGAGCAGTCGGTGCAGGACCTCAAGTCGCTGCACGACCAGTCCCTGCAAGCGGCGGCACAGGCCCGCGAGGCCGTCAAGACCAACGAGATGCGCTTGGAGCAGCAGCTGGCGGAACGCACGAAGCTGCTCACCCAGCTGGAGCAGGCCAAGATGCAGGAGTCCGTGTCGAAGTCGCTGCAGCAGATGAGCGAGCTGGCCGCACCCTCGAATGTTCCGACGCTCGGTGAGGTTCGCGACAAGATCGAGCAGCGTTACTCGGTGGCGCTGGGCCAGGCTGAGCTGGCGCAGGACTCGGTGGCGGGCCGCAAGCTGGAGATCGAACGGGCGACGGTCAACCTCAAGGGCTCCGCGAGGCTGCAGGAGATCCGCGCTGCGTTGGACGCGGAGAAGGGCGGCGACACGTCCGGTCCACAAGCGGTCCAAGGCGGTGAGCGACCCGCGATCGGCTCTCAGTCGCCCTCGACGTCAGCCGTTCCGAACGACGCGAACAAGGCGCCCGACCAGGCCTGACCGGCCGCTCAGCTGGCGGGCTGGCAGCTCGGGCACCAGAACGTGTCGCGCTGGTAGGGCGGCGTGCCCTGCATCGCGTGACGGACCGGCGTGCGGCAGCGCCGGCAAGGTCCGCCCGCGCGCTGATACACCCAGTGCTCGCGGCCGCGCCCGGACAGCCCGGTAGTCGACTGCTCGGGATGGTCTCGGTTGACGTGCATCAGCCGCTGGGCGGTCACGACGAGCCGGCGCAGGTCGGCGACCTCGGCCACCGGTGTCCACGGGTTGGTGCGCTCGACGAACAACGCCTCGCACTTGTACAGGTTCCCGATACCGGCGAGATTTCGCTGATCGAGCAGCGCCTCGCCGACCGGCCGGTCGGTCTGGTCACGCAGCAGCCGTAAGGCCAGATCTGGGTCCCAGTCGGGGCCCAGCAGGTCTGGGCCGAGATGACCGACGAGCTGATCCTCGTCCACGGCGCGCACGAGGCGCAGGTCGTGGACCCGGTAGCCCGCGGCGGTCCACATGTCATTGCCGATCAGCGCGCGGAGCATGTGCTCGGGCAGTGCGCTCGGCCGGCGTCCGGCTGCGACGATGTGCCACGAGCCGTCCATGCGCAGGTGGTTGTGCAGGGTGATGCCGCACGCGAATCGGATCAAGATGTGTTTGCCCCGCGCGATCACCTCGCGGACCTTGTCGCCAGCCAGATCGCGTGTCGCGAGTTCGGGCACGCGGAGGTCGAACGTGGTGACAACCCGTCCCGTGAGTGCGTCATGCAGTCGCTTGGCGGTCAGCCAGACCGTGTCGCCCTCAGGCATGGGTTCAGGCGCGTAGCCGAAGGCCGCGTGGGGTCGGCCGGAAGCCGGCCGCCTCGAGCGCGGCGCCCAGGGGGGACGCGACCACCTGCGCGCCGTCGGCCCGCTCGACGGAAAGCTTGCCCAGTGCACCGTCGCGAACGGCCAGCGCCAGGGCGTCGGCCGCCGGCTGCAGCATGGCCGGGTCGTCGCTGAAGCTGAGCAGCGTCCGCCCACCACGCTCGACATAGAGTGCGCACCGCCCGTCTACCAGCACGACGAGCGCCCCGGCCTTGCGCGCCGGCTGGTGGCCGCGCCTGCCGTCGACCTCGGCCGGCCGCTCCGGCCAGGCCAGCGCCGCTCCGTAGGGGTTCGCCGGGTCGGTGGCAGCCAGCACGAGCGCCGGCGCGACGGCCTCGTCCCGGGCTGCCTTTCCAGTGACGCGCAGCCGGTCGACCGCGCCCGGCAGGGCGAACTGCGCGGCGCCGAGACCCTCGACGAAGTACCCGCGGCGGGCGCGGCCGGATTCCTCGGCCGCCTTGAGTACCGGATACACCGCCGAAAAGCCGCCGGGCACCCGCTCGGCGGTCACGGCGCCGCGCGTGACCACGCCGTGGCGGTCGAGCAGCGTCTCGGCCGCGGCCAGTGCGCGGCGGGTCGGCTCCAGCTCGCGGGAGGGCAGCCGGGACCAGCGTCCGGCCATGGTCGCGGGTGTGGCCGATGCCGGCCGGGCGGGCGTCAACCCTGCGTAACGGCCGTAGCGAGCGCGCGGCGGGCGGGCGCGCCGGGAGTGCGCGGTGCGTGTGCCCCCACCGAGCAGCGCACGCACGGGCGCAATTGTGTCGTTGGTCAGCCAACCAGCCCAGACGAGATCCCACACCGCCTGCGCAAGATCGGCGTCGGTGGCGTCGATGCGATCGGCGAGCGGGCGGAAGAACATCGCCTGATCGCCGTCCAGAGCGGTGAGCAACGCCTGATGGACCGCGCCGTCCGGCTGCGGCACGGCCTCAGCGAGCAGCAGCGGCGCGCCGTCGACGGGGGCCAGCGTGACCCAGCCGTCGTTGCCGGCCAGCGCCCCGGCGCCGGCCCACAGCACCTCGCCGGCCAGGGTGAGCTCGTCGAGCAGTGCGGGGGAGTAGCCGTCGACCCGGCCGGCCAGCACCAGCGATTCGAGCGCGCTGGCCGGAATCGGGACGCCGGCAAGTTGCTCTACGGCGCGCAGCAGCCCGTCCGCGCCGCGCAGCCGCCGGCCGGTGACGCCCTGCCATGCCGGCAGGAACCTCGCCAGCGCGTCGGGGGGCACCGGCTCGACGTCACGGCGCAGCGCCGCCAGTGAGCGACGGCGGATCAGTCGCAGCACCTCGGCGTCGCACCACTCGGCTCCGATGCCACCGGGCCGGAACTGCCCGGATAGCAGCCGCCCGGACGCGCGCAGCCGATCGACGGTGGCGGCAACCACCGCCGCGCCGAGGCCAAGGCGTATGGCCACGTCGGCGGCGTGGAACGGTCCGTGCGTGCGGGCGTAGCGCGCGACCAGATCACCGAGCGGGTCGCGCACTGGCTCGGTGAACGTCTCCGGAACGCCGACCGGCAGTGCGGTGCCGAGCGCGTCGCGAACGCGACCGGCGTCTTCGATGGCCAGCCACCGCTCCTCCCCGGCCACGCGCACTCGGATCGCCCGCCGTTGCTCCTCCAGCGCCGCGAGATCCTGTGGGGTCGCGCCCCGTGCCAGCGCCTCAGCAGTGCTCAAGTCGCCGACGCCGCGCAGCAGGTCATGCACCCCATCGACACCGCGGGCGTGCCGCTCCGGCGCCAGCCGGGAAAGCTCCGCCTCGACGGCGGCGATCGCGTCGGCGTCGAGCAGCTCGCGCAGGTCGGTGGACCCGAGCAGCTCGGCGAGCAGCGCGTTGTCGAGCGACAGCGCCTGGGCGCGCCGTTCGGCCAGCGGCGCGTCCCCCTCGTACAGGAACATGCCGATGTAGCCGAACAGCAGCGACCGGGCGAACGGCGACGCTTCGCGAGTCTCAACCTCGATGAGACGAACGGTCCGGGCGGCCAGTTGGCGCATGAGCGCGGCCAGCCCGGGTACGTCGAACACGTCCTGCAGGCACTCACGCATCGCCTCGAGCGTGACCGGGAAGTCGCCGTACTCGCTGGCGACCTGCAGCAGCTGATTGGCCCGCTGGCGCTGCTGCCACAGGGGCGTGCGGCGGCGAGGGTCGCGCCGGGGCAGTAGCAGCGAGCGGGCCGCGCACTCGCGGAACCGTGACGCGAACACCGCCGACCCGCCTAGCTCGGCCGTCACAAGCGCCTCGATCTCGTCCGGCTCGAACACCGTCAGCTCGGCGCCCGGCGGCTCCGCGTCGGTATCGGGCAGCCGCACCACGATGCCGTCGTCGCTGTGCATGGACTGCACATCGATGCCGTACCGCTCGCGTAGCCGCGCGCTGATGGCCAGCGCCCACGGCGCATTCACCGGCGCACCGAACGGCGAGTGCACGACGAGGCGCCAATCGCCGAGCTCGTCGTGGAACCGCTCGACCAGGATCGTGCGGTCGTCGGGCAACACCCCGGTGGCGTCGCGCTGCTCGTGCAGGTACGCGAGCAGGTTGCCGGCTCCCCAGTCGTCAAGCCCGGCCGCCCGGGCCCGCTGCAGCGCAGCCTCGCTGTCCATAGTGGACACTTCCCGCATGAACCCTCCGAGCGCCCGGCCGAGCTCGACCGGACGCCCGGGGGCGTCGCCCTTCCAGAACGGCATCCGGCCGATCTCGCCGGGCGCCGGGGTGACCAGCACGCGGTCGTGCGTGATGTCTTCGATGCGCCAGGCCGATGACCCGAGCAGGAACACGTCGCCGACGCGCGACTCGTACACCATCTCCTCGTCGAGCTCGCCCACCCGCCGGCCTGGGCCTTCCGCGCCGGCGAGGAACACGCCGAACAGGCCGCGGTCGGGGATGGTGCCGCCGCTCGTCACCGCCAGCCGCTGCGCGCCGGGCCGGGCGCGCAAGACGCCGGTGAGCCGGTCCCACACCAGCCGGGGGCGCAGCTCGGCGAACGCGTCGGACGGGTAGCGCCCGGCCAGCATGTCCAGCACCGCCTCGAGGGCTGAGCGGGGCAACCCGGCGAATGCGGCCGCGCGGCGCACGACGGCCTCGACGTCATCGACGGTCAGTTCGTCCATCGCGACCATTGACACGATGTGCTGCGCCAGCACGTCGAGCGGGTTGCGCGGGTAGCGCATCGCCTCGATGGCGCCCTCGCGCATCCGCTCGGCGACAACCGCGCACTCGACCAGATCACCCCGGTATTTCGGGAAGATCACGCCTCGTGAGACCGCGCCGACCTGATGCCCCGC
>JBKOXO010000061.1:0-14652 GCA_046744105.1 Actinomycetota bacterium | reverse complement strand
GGGTCGAGCGCGTCCCGGAGTCCGTCTCCGAGCAAGTTGAAGCTCAGCACGATGATCACGAGCGTGATGCCGGGCAGGTAGAAGAATGCCGGATCTGCGCTGTAGTAGCTCACCGAGTTACTCAAGATGTTGCCGAGGCTGGGCGTCGGCGCCTGCAAGCCCACCCCGAGGTAGGACAGTGCGGCCTCTGCGCCGATGTTAAGCGGAAGTGTGAGAGATGCAAAAACAAGTAGCGGAGCCCACAGGTTGGGTGCGAGCTCCTTGAACCAGATGCGCCGCCGCTTCGCGCCAAGGCTTCGCGCCGCCTCGACGAACTCCCGATTGCGCAGCGACAGCACCTGCCCACGGATGATGCGCCCGAAGTAGGGCCCGGAGAAGAAGCCGAGCACCAGGATCAGGTACACGGCGCTGGTCGCCGTGCCCGGCGGCACCCCCAGATCAGTGATGCGCTGCTTGAGCACCGGCGAAAGCGCCAGCAGCATCAGCGTTTGCGGGAAGCACAGCACCAGGTCCATGAAGCGGCTGAGCCAGAAATCGGTGCTCTTGCCCATATAGCCGGAGATGATGCCGAGCACGCCGCCCATCAGCACGCTGAGCACCGTGGCCGCGGTCGCGATCAGCAAGGAGAAACTGATGCCGAGCGCGACGCGCGAGAACAAGTCGCGGCCGGTGCCCGGCTCGACTCCGAAAATGTGCGACCAGCCCATGCCACCCCAGGGGCCGGTAGGCATGGAGCCCAGGCCACCCACCAGGTTGCCGTGGAACGCATACGGCTGGAGGACCTTGGCGCTATTTAGGAACGGCGCGGCGATCGCGAGCAACGTGATGAGGATGCATAGGACCAGCGCGACCATGGACACCTTGTCGCGGCGCAGCCGCAACCACGCAATCTGCGCAGGCGACCGACCGGTGATGCGCCGCTCACGCTCAGGCCGTGCCTCAACTTCCTCGACCGGTTGAGTCTCGAGGTCGATCTGGCTTATGGGCGCACCCATCGAGCGAAGACCTCCTCGTGACGGACCAGCTAAGGGCGACGCCGGTGTGTAGTCGCGTCCGGCTCAGCGATGCAGCCTAAGCCTTAGGTCACACCTACCGGTACCTAGGCCGCCAGCCGTCGCCATTTCGTGATGCACTGTCGCCGATTCCGATATCTAGCTCGGTTCTCGCGCCCGATGACCTTGAAACATATGAGAACTTCGCGAAGTATCGTGACATCGGAGTGCCACTGGCATCGCTGTGGTGCGCCAGCGTACCGATCGGCGCAAGTAGTTACGACGCCAGGTGCCGGAGCCTGGTGAGCTCGCGCTGCAAACGGCGGATCACGCGTCGGCGCGAGTGACGCGGCCAGCACCGCGGCCGCTCCAGCGTGACGAGAACGCCGGCTCGCGTCTCGACCACGTAGCTCGTGACGCCAACAGGCAACTGGGCCACCGCCGCGCGAACGGCATCAGCGGGGGCCGCGACGATCCCGGCCACGCGGACCGTAGTTGTCCGCCGGTTCGCGTCTGTCATCGCCTGTCGCGCAGGAAGGGCAGCGTGTCGCGGATCTCACAGACGACTTGCGGCGTGACCTCCGCCACGAGAACGGCCTCGCCGAGCGACGCCTCGGCAAGGGTACGGCCGAGCGGGTCGATGATGGCGCTGTCGCCGACATGGTCAAGCTCCTTGACGGCACCGACCCGGTTGACGCCGAGGACGTACGCCTGGTTCTCGATGGCCCGCGCGCGAAGCAGAGTCCGCCAGTGCTCGCGGCGCGGCGCGGGCCAGTTTGCGACGACGACATAGAGGTCGGTGTCGTGGGCCAGCGCCCAGAACTCGTCGGCGAAGCGCAGGTCGTAGCAGACGAACACGCTGACGTTGACGCCCTCGACGTCGACGGTCAGGAACTCGCTGCCGGCTTCGTAGCGTTCGTGCTCGCCGGCGTAGCTGAACGGGTGGATCTTCGCGTAGCGGTGCACGGTCCCGTCCGGGGCGGCGAGCACCGCGACGTTGCGCGGCCGGCCGTCGTCGGACCGCTGCGCGATCGAGCCGATCAGCCAGCAGCTGTGCCGGCGCGCCTGATCGACCAGAAACTGCTCGTTGGGGCCGCCCTCGTCCTCGGCGATGCGGTCCGGGCGCATGGAGAATCCGGTCGCGTACATCTCGGTGAGGGCGATCAGCCGGGCCCCGGCTGCGGCCGCCTGCGCGATCAGAGGAGTCACCCGCTTCCGGGTGGCCGCACCGTCCTCCCACTCGATGTCGTGCTGGATCGCTGCGACCTTCACGCTGCGGCTCCCTTCAGGCGGATCAGCGCGTCGGCGAGCACCTCCGGCCGCTTGCAGAATGCGAACCGGACATGGGTGTCGCCGGCGTCGGAGTCGTAGAACACACTGCTCGGTATGGCGACCACGCCCCTGTCATGCGGCAGCGCCCGGCAGAACTCAACGGCGTCGCCGTGGACGTCGACGGTGGCGAAGTACGTCGCCTGCGGCCGGATCACGTCGTATCCCAGGTCGGCCAGCCCGTCGCAGAGCAGGTCACGCTGCACGTTGAGCTGCACCGCGATGCCGTCGTAATAGCTGTCCGGCAGTGCCAGGCCGTGGGCGATCGCCGGCTGGAACGGCCCGCCGTTGACGTAGGTGAGGAACTGCTTGACGGTGCGCACCGCCGCGGTGAGGGGCGGCGTTGCGCAGACCCAGCCGATCTTCCACCCGGTGACGCTGAACGTCTTGCCCGCGCTGCTGACCGTGACCGTGCGCTCGCGCATGCCGGGCAGGCCGGCGATGGGGAGATGCTCACCATCGAAGATGAGGTGCTCGTATACCTCGTCCGTGATCACGACGAGGTCGTGCTCGACGGCGACGTCGGCGATTAGCTGGAGCTCGGCACGGTCGAACACCTTGCCGGTCGGATTGTGCGGGGTGTTGAGCAGAATCGCCTTGGTTCTGGGGGTGATCGCGGTGCGGAGAGCGTCCGGGTCGAACGTCCAGCGCTGATCGCCCGGTCGCAACGTGATGACCTTGCGGCGCGCTCCGGCGAGGGCGATGCAGGCGGCGTAGGAGTCGTAGTACGGCTCGAACGTGACGACCTCGTCACCGTTGTCGACGAGGCCCAGCAGCGCGGCGGCGATCGCCTCGGTCGCCCCGGCAGTGACGAGCACCTCGGTGTCCGGATCGAACTCGAGACCGTAGAAGCGCCGCTGATGCTGCGCGATCGCCTGGCGCAGTTCGGGGATGCCCAGGCCTGGTGGGTACTGGTTATGGGTGCCGTCCTGGATGGCAGCCACCGCGGCCTGCAGTACCTCGGCGGGCCCGTCGGTGTCCGGGAACCCCTGGCCGAGGTTGACGCTGCCGGTCGCCACGGCGAGGGCTGACATCTCGGCGAAGATCGTGGTGCCGAACTCCTGCATCCTGGCAACCGTCACGCTGCGAGCCTACGTGCGCCCCGTGCCTTGCGACTTTGACCCTCGAACGGTCGCTTATCGGGCGCACCAGCAACCGTCCCAGGGTCGAAGTGGGGCCATGTGGATGGCGAACGACGCGACTGTCCCGAGTCGGCCATCGTCTACGTGTGCGCGAGATCCCGTATGTGGCGAGCCGGCAGGCTGGCGTCTTCACGCTCGAGCAGGCTCTTGCTGCGGGCTGGACGCGTGGCGCCGTCCGTCATGCGCTGCACACCGGGCGCATCGATTCGTTGCGCCGCGGCGTGTACCGGGACGCGGCCGGTCAGCGCCTTGACCGGGTCGCACTAGCACGCGCGAAGCATGTCGTGCCAGCGATCGCAGCGAGCCTCGCGACGCCCGGCGCAGTCGTCAGCCACTCCACCGCTGCGATACTGCTAGGTCTCCCCTTGCCATTCCTGCCCGCACGTCCATGCGTGAGCGTCGTCCCTTGGCACACCGGCGATATCGGCGGCGTGCATGTACACCGCACGACGTCGATGTTGGAGCATGTGGTGCCGATCGGCGCCCTCCAGTGCACGAGCGTCGCCCGTACGGTGATCGATATTGCCCGAGAGCACGGCCGTGATGCCGCGGTCGTCGCCGCGGACAAGGCGCTGCACGAGAACTGGGTCTCGCCTGAACGGCTCTTTAGCACCCTCGCCGACTGTCGCCGGTGGCCTGGCGTGCGCACGGCACGAACGGCCGTGGAGGCTGCAGACGGTCGCGCCGAGTCGCCGTTGGAATCGATGAGCCGACTGGAGCTGGTGAATTGGGGCGTTCCCGTGCCGGAGCTACAGAGCTCGATCGGCGACGCCAACGGCAACCCGATCGGGCGGGTGGACTTCTACTGGGACGAGTTCGGGGTCGCGGGCGAGGCCGACGGCATGCACAAGTACGACGGCCGGCTCACCCGGCTGCACGCCGAGAAGCTCCGGCAGGAGCGGCTCGAAGAGACAGGCCTCATCATCGTGAGATGGGGCTCGGCGGACCTGCCCCACTTCCATACCGTCGCACAACGACTGCGCCGGGCGTTCAGCCGAGGACAGCGGCGGCCAGTCGGCGACCGGCGCTGGACGCTACTCCAGGGTCAGCCACTTTGACCCTGCAACCGGCGCTTGCGCGCCACAAGAGCGACCGTTCGGGGGTCAAAGTGCCACTGTCGCGACGGCTCAGCGACGGGCGCGCAGCTTCGCGCGGTCCTGGGCAGGGAGGACCACCTTGCGCAGGCGCACCGCCCCGGGCGTGACCTCGACGCACTCGTCCTCGCGGCAGAACTCCAGCGCCTGCTCCAGGGACAGCTGCCGGTGCGGGATGAGCCGCACCAGCTCGTCCCCTGTCGACGAGCGGATGTTCGTGAGCTTCTTCTCCCGGGTGGGGTTGACGTCCATGTCGTCGGCGCGGGCGTTCTCCCCGACGATCATGCCCTCGTACACCTCGGTACCGGGGCCGACGAAC
Source organism: Actinomycetota bacterium (assembly GCA_046744105.1). Taxonomy (GTDB): domain Bacteria; phylum Actinomycetota; class Actinomycetes; order Mycobacteriales; family Jatrophihabitantaceae; genus DASXRA01. Next base: position 9,776 of record JBKOXO010000061.1, on the reverse strand, counting down.
ATGGTGCCCCGCTCCTGAAGATTGAACAGCGCGTAGGCCGTGACCGGGCCCTGGCGGTCGGCCACGAGCGCCCCGGTCGGGCGGGTGCGCAGCTCGCCTGCCCACGGCTCGTAACCGTCGAAGACGTGATGGAGCAACCCGGTGCCACGAGTCTCGGTGAGGAACTCGGTGCGAAAGCCGATCAGGCCGCGCGACGGCACGCGGTACTCCATGCGCACCCAGCCGCTGCCGTGGTTAACCATCTGTTCCAGGCGCGACTTGCGCAGCCCGAGCAGCTGCGTCACCACGCCGACGTACTCCTCCGGGACGTCGATGGTCAGCCGCTCGACCGGCTCGTGCACCCGGCCGTCGATCGTCCGGGTCACAACCTGCGGCTTGCCCACCGTCAGCTCGAAACCCTCGCGGCGCATGAGCTCGACGAGAACCGCCAGCTGCAGTTCACCACGTCCCTGCACTTCCCACGTGTCGGGGCGCTCGGTGGGGATCACCCGCAGCGAGACGTTGCCGACCAGCTCGGCGTCCAGCCGGCTCTTCACGAGTCGCGCGGTGAGCTTGGTGCCGGATTCGCCCGCCAGCGGCGAGGTATTCACACCCATCGTCATCGAGATGGACGGTTCGTCCACCGTGATCAGGGGCAGCGGCCGTGGGTCGTCCGGATCGGTGAGCGTCTCGCCGATGGTGATCTCGGCGATACCGGCGATCGCGATGATGTCGCCCGGGCCGGCCTCGTCCGCGGGGACCCGATCGAGCGCCTCCGTCATCAACAGCTCGCTGATCTTGACCCGCTGCATGCTGCCGTCGGTACGGCACCAGCCGACGACCTGGCCGCGCGCGATCCGTCCACTGTGGACACGGCACAGCGCCAGCCGGCCTAGGTACGGCGACGCGTCCAGGTTGGTGACATGCGCTTGGAGTGGGGCGTTCTCGTCGTATCGGGGTGCGGGGATCGTCTGCCGGACGGCCTCGAAGAGCGGGCGCAGGTCCTTGCTGTCCGGCATCTCGCCGTCGTGCGGGCGGATCATCGACGCGCGGCCGGCTCTTGCCGAGCCGTACACGATGGGGAACTCGATCTGGTGCTCGTCGGCGTCCAGATCGAGGAACAGTTCATACGTCTCGTCGACGACGGCGGCGATGCGAGCGTCGGCACGGTCCACCTTGTTGATCACCAGGATCACCGGTAGTCGGGCGGCGAGGGCCTTGCGCAGCACGAACCGGGTCTGCGGCAGCGGTCCCTCGGAGGCGTCCACGAGCAGCACGACGCCGTCGACCATGGACAGTCCACGCTCGACCTCGCCGCCGAAGTCGGCGTGTCCCGGGGTGTCGATGATGTTGATCGTCGTGCCCTCGTAGTGGATCGCCGTGTTCTTGGCGAGGATCGTGATGCCCTTCTCGCGCTCGAGGTCCATCGAATCGAGGGCCCGCTCCTCGACGTGATCGTGCGCACCGAACGCCCCGGACTGCCATAACATCGCGTCGACGAGGGTCGTCTTGCCGTGGTCGACGTGCGCGATGATCGCGACGTTACGCAGGTCATTACGCTCTCTGATGGCCACGACGGTCGAGTCTAGGTAGTCGGGACGCGCGCGGACGGCTGCATCATCGGTGAACGGCGCGGACGGACCAGCCCCAGATGCCGAGCAGCACGAGCGCGCCCGCGATGCCGAGAACCGCTCCCGTCAGATCCCAGTCCGCGGGTAGCGGGATCACGTCGGCGGCATCCCGGTTGTAGACGACGCGGTGCACGGAGCCGAGCTTCCACTGGTACAGGCCGAGCAGGTCCCTGGCGACCAGCGTCTTGTCGTCACTGGTGAACGTCCCGCCCGTGATGCACAGCCGCTGCTGGCAGTTGTGCATCGTGACGACGAAGTCGCCGCGCATACCGGGCGCAGCGTGATGGCTGCGAGTGGCCAGCTGGGTGGCACCCTGCCACAGCATCAGCACGCAGACGACAGGCACGCCCACCCAGAACAACGCCGCGACGACGGCCGGCAGGCGGCCCGGCGCACGGACGGCAACGGTCACCGGATAATGATCGCAGGCGACTGATCACGTGATGCCGCGGCTGCGCTGCTCGACACCGGGCTCGCCGTAGGGGTAGTCGGCAGGCGCCGGGTCGCTGGCCTCGTCCAGGCGGCTCACCTCGTCAGGCGTCAGGTGCAGCTCGGCGGCACCAAGGTTGTCGTCGAGCTGCTCGAGGGTGCGTGCGCCCAGGATCACGGAGGTGACCGTCGGCCGGTCGACCAGCCAGGCCAGCGCCACCTGCGCCAGCGACGCTCCCCGCTTGTCGGCGACCTCGCGCACCGCATCGATCACGTCCCAGGTGCGTTCGAGCCGGCTGCGACGACGGTATGCCTCGACGCCGCGATCGGGATTCTCGCCGAGGCGGGTGGCGCCTGTGGGTGGCTGCTCGCGGTCGTACTTGCCGGTTAGCCAGCCGCCACCGAGCGGCGACCACGGCAGTAGCCCGAGCCCCGCATGCTGTGCGGCCGGGACGATCTCCCACTCGATCTCGCGCACCAGCAGGTTGTACTGCGGTTGCAGGGTCACCGGGCGGGCCAGGCCGCGGAACTCGGCGATGTCTACCGCCTTCTGAAGCTGCCAGCCGGTGAAGTTGGAAAGGCCGACGTAATTGATCTTGCCGGCACGCATTGCATCGTCAAGGAAGCGCAAGGTCTCGTCGAGTGGCGTCAGCGGATCGAAGGAGTGCAGCTGATACAGGTCGATCGCGTCGACGCCGAGCCTTCGAAGCGACGCGTCCAGCGCGGCGCCGAGGTGCCGGCGAGATAGCCCGAGCTCGTTCGGGCCTCGTCCCATGGCGAAACGTCCTTTTGTGCCAAGGACGATCTGATCACGGGCACCGGCGCGCGCGGCTAGCCAGTGGCCGACGATGTGCTCGCTCATTCCGGCGCTGTACACGTCGGCCGTGTCGATCAGATTTCCGCCCGCCTCGATGTAGCGGTCGAGCTGGGCATGTGCGCCCGCCTCGTCGGTCTCGGCACCGAACGTCATCGTGCCGAGCGCCAATGTCGACACGACGGTGCCGGTCGCCCCCAGCATGCGGTACTCCACGGCGTTCCTCCTCCTGTGCGGGCTGCTCTCGCGCCTGCGGTGATCTTGGACTTGTGGTCGCCACCCGACCAAAGCTCCAAGATCACCACCGTCGTGCGTGCGTCCCGCACGCCGCTAAACGTTGAACCGGAACTCGACGACGTCGCCGTCGGCCATTACATAGTCCTTGCCCTCGATGCGCACCTTGCCACGGGCGCGTGCCTCGGCCATCGAGCCGGCGTCGACCAGGTCCTCGTAGTCGACGATCTCCGCCTTGATGAAGCCGCGTTCGAAGTCGGTATGGATCACTCCGGCAGCCTGCGGGGCGGTGGCGCCGCGTTTGATCGTCCAGGCACGGGCCTCCTTGGGGCCGGCAGTGAGGAACGTCGACAGGCCCAGGGTGGCGAAGCCGACACGGGCCAGGATGTCCAGTCCTGACTCCTGCTGGCCCATGGACTGGAGCAGTTCCAGCGCCTCGTCGGGAGGCAGCTCGATCAGCTCAGCCTCGGTCTTGGCGTCGAGGAAGATCGCCTCGGCGGGGGCGATGAGCGCGCGCAGCTCGTCCGTCAACGGCCGGTTGCTGATCTCGTCCGGGTCGACGTTGAAGACGTAGAGGAACGGCTTGGCGGTCATGAGGTGCAGATCATGCAGCGGCACTGTGGAAAGGCCGGCCCCGAACACGGTGCGCCCGGATTCGAGAACCGCACGGGCCTGCTCGACGGCCTCGACGAGAGGCGCCTTGTCCTTCTGGACGCGCGCCTCCTTCTGCAGCCGGGGCAGTGCCCGCTCGATGGTCTGAAGGTCGGCGAGGATCAGCTCGGTGTTCACCGTCTCGATGTCGTCCCGCGGCGAGACCTTGCCGTCGACGTGGACAACGTCCGGATCCTCGAAGACGCGGATGACTTGGCAGATCGCATCCGCCTCGCGAATGTTCGCGAGGAACTGGTTACCGAGTCCGGCGCCCTCGCTCGCGCCTTTGACGAGGCCGGCGATGTCGACGAACGACGCCGTGGCGGGGATGATCTTCGCAGAGTTGAACATCTTCGCCAGAACGGCAAGCCGTGGGTCGGGCACGCCCACGACGCCGATGTTCGGCTCGATCGTCGCGAACGGATAGTTGGCCGCCACCACCTGATTGCGGGTCAACGCATTGAACAACGTCGACTTGCCGACGTTGGGCAATCCGACGATTCCGATGGTGAGGGCCACGCTCAGCGAGTCTACGGACGTGTCGCTCGCAGAAAATGTCGGCGACCGCTGCCAGCATCGACGGCATGGACGTGGTGCTACTCGTCGTAGGCCTCCTGGCCGGTCTCGCGATCGGCTGGCTGCTCGCCCGGTCGCGGGCGGCAGCGGCGCTCGCCCGGCTAAGTGCTGAGCTCGACGGCGTCCGCGCGGCCGAACGCGACAAGGACGAGCGGCTGCGCGAGGCGTTCGGATCGCTGGCCGGGGACGCGCTGCGCCGCAACAACGAGGCGTTCGTGGCACTGGCCGAGGCGCGGCTGGGGACCGCTCGCACTGCCGCTGCCGGCGATCTCGCCCAACGGCAGCAGGCCATCGAGGGCATGGTCGCTCCGCTTCGCGACTCGCTCGAACGCGTGCAGCAGCAGCTTCGGGCGGTCGAACGCGAGCGCGCGGGCTCGTACTCGGCGCTGCTCGAGCAGATCGGCACGATGCGCCAGACCTCCGAGCAGCTGCGCACCGAGACGGCTCAGCTGGTGACGGCACTGCGGGCGCCGCAGGTGCGCGGCCGGTGGGGAGAGCTGCAGCTCGAGCGTGCCGTCGAGGCGGCCGGGCTTACCGAGCACGTCGACTACGTCACCCAGGCGACGGTGACCACCGACGAGGGCAGGGTGCGCCCCGACCTCGTGGTGCGCCTGGCCGGCGGCAAGCACGTTGTCGTCGACTCGAAGGTCGCGTTCAGCGGCTACCTCGAGGCGATGGAGGCCCGCGACGAGCAGACCCGGGCGGCCCGGCTCAGGGCGCACGCCCGGCATCTGCGCGAGCACGTCGAGGCGCTCGGCGCCAAGGCGTACTGGGAACGGTTCACGCCCGCGCCCGAGTTCGTGGTGTGCTTCGTCCCCGCCGACGCCTTCCTCGACGCCGCGCTGCGTGAGGATCCGGCGCTGCAGGAGCACGCGTTCAGCCGCAACGTGGTGCTGGCCACGCCGTCCACATTGATCGCCCTGCTGCGCACGGTGGCCTACACGTGGCGGCAGGAGGCGTTGGCCGCCAATGCTGCGCAGGTGCACCAGCTGGGGCGCGAGTTGTACCAGCGGCTGTCCACGCTGGGCGGGCACCTCGACAAGCTGGGCCGGTCGCTCTCGAGCGCGGTCGGCTCGTACAACCAGACCGTCTCCTCCCTCGAGAGCCGGGTATTGGTCACCGCACGGCGGATGACCGACCTCAAGGTCGTCGACCCGAGCGACGAGCTCGTGACGCCGAAGCAGGTCACCGACACCGCCCGCTCCACGCAGGCGCCCGAGCTGACCGAGCAGCGTGTCGTGTCGCTCGCCAAGCAGCGGGCTCCGTTGGGGCAGGCGGAGCTACCGGGGGCGTCAGGGGCCTGAGCCGCAAATGCCCGCCTTGGGCCAGCCGGGTGGCCGTCATGACCCCACAGGCACGGGAACGGCAGGTACGGTGTGGGAAAGCACGCCTGCCCGAAACGGGACCTGTGGCCCCGTGGCCCATCGCCGCGACCGCCGGCCCACGCCGCAAAGGAGCGCACCTTGGCCCAGGTACCCGCCTCGCGAGGCGCCCGGTACAGCGGGTCGTCAGCTTCGGGCGAGCGTGACGCGGTGCCCCCACCGGGCTACGAGCCCACGCGCGTCCAGCCGCAGGTCCGGCCGCGCGGGCGCAACGACGACGGCTGGGACGCGCCGACGCATACCGTTTCGGCGTCCTACGCAGCCACCGGGGCGACGACACCGGGGCGCCCGGAACGAGGCGTCTCCGGCTGGGCCGCCGTACTCGTCCTGATCGGGATCGCAGCCATCGGCGCCCTCATCGACCTCATCAACGGTTCGCAGGTCAAGGGTGGCTTCAACATCAGCATCGTGGTGGCCACCGTGGTTGCCATCCTGATCGTGCGGCGCAGCGGCATGTTCCCGGTGGTGGTCGCTCCGCCGCTGGTGTACGTCGCCGCATCCGCGGTGCTCCTCTACACCCGCTCAAGCGGGCTGAACAACCGCAAGGTGCTGCTCGACGCCGCCGCTAACTGGCTGGTGTACGGATTTCCTGCGATCGCGGGAGCCACGGCAGCAGTGCTGATCATCGCCGGCGTCCGGCTGATCAGCGGGCGATAAATATCGCCCGTCAAGGATGCGATCACCGGGAACACAACCACCCGGCGATGAGCGCTTGCGCGAACCCGGGGTCCCTGCGAAATCGGGCAGCGATTTCGTGGGGTGGGAAGGGCCTGCCGGCCGAGAGACACGGACCGGCGGAGCTATTGTGCGGCGCGCAGGTCCCGGCGCAGTTCCTGCGGCAGCGCGAACGCCAGACGCTCGGCAGTGTGCGTGACCTCTTCCAGGTCGGTGTAACCACGCTCGGCGAGCCACGCCGCGACCTCACGCACGAGCACCTCGGGCACGGAAGCCCCGCTCGACAGGCCCACCGTGGATACGTCGGAAAGCCAGGAGACGTCGAGCGCCTCGACGTTCTCCACCAAGCGCGCCTGCGGGGCGCCGGCCGCGAGGGCCACCTCGACCATGCGCACCGAGTTGGACGAGTTCGCCGAACCAACGACCAGGAACAGGTCGACCTGGGGCGCGATCACCTTCACCGCGGCCTGACGGTTCTGGGTCGCGTAGCAGATGTCGTCGCTCGGCGGTGACTCCAGCATTGGGAACCGCTCACGCAGCGCATCGACCGTCTGCAGTGTCTCGTCAACCGACAGTGTGGTCTGCGACAGCCACACCACCTTGGCCGGATCGCGCACCTGCGCGTTGGCCACGTCCTCCGGACCGTCCACGAGGTGGATGCGCTCGGGCGCCTCGCCGGTCGTGCCGACGACTTCCTCGTGGCCCTCGTGACCGATGAGCAGGATGTCGTAGTCTCCTGCGGCGAACCGCTTCGCCTCGTGGTGCACCTTCGTGACGAGTGGGCAGGTGGCGTCGATCGCCCTGAGATGCCGCTGCACTGCCTCGTCGTGCACTTCTGGAGCAACCCCGTGTGCAGAGAACACCACGATCGCGCCCTCGGGGACCTCGGCCGTCTCCTCCACGAAGATCGCACCGCGTTTCTCGAGCGAGCGGACGACGTGCAGGTTGTGCACGATCTGCTTACGCACGTAGACCGGCGCGCCATAGAGATCCAGCGCCTGCTCGACGGTCTGCACCGCACGGTCGACGCCGGCGCAGTACCCGCGCGGCTTGGCGAGCAGCACGCGCCCGGGCCGGCGCTGCGCCGGCACCAGGTCGGATGCCTGCGAGGGGCCGGTCGGGGTCATGCCGTTGATGGTACGGACGCGATATCGGTAGCGGGGAAGCGACGGGTGCCGCGCGCCGCCGACCGTGCATGGTGCATGCTCGTGCGATGGCGCCTCTCCCAACTCCGGTGCGCGCGGCGCTCGGCTTGGCTGCTGTCGCCGTCCAGCAGGCACGCACGTTGCCCGACCGGGCACTGGAGCTGCCGGTGTTCGCGGTGAGTACGGCGTTACAGTTCTCGCTGCGGGTGCAGCAGCGCTACGCCGAGTTGGCCCTGCGCGGCGACGAACTGCTCGGCCGGCTGCGCGAACCACCCGAAGAGCCGCCGTCCTGGGCCACGTTCGACGACGAGGAGCCCGAGTCGGCGCCGGCCGATGACGCTGCACCATCGGGCGACAGCGCAGCGCCGCCACGCCGCGCGGACGCGGCGCGCCCACCGACCCAGGCGGAGCCATCCCCCTTCGACACCGCCACCGAGTAGCCGGTGAGACGCCGATGCGCCTCCTGGCTACCGAGCGCAATTACGCAAGGCCCGACCACCGGGTGATGAGCGCCCGCGCCATGAGCGACGCCACACCGACACGGGCGACCACACCCAACCGGACCACCGGGCGATGAGCGCTCGCGCGAAGAGCCCCGCCGCCGCGGCGCGACCCGAGCGACAACGGAGCGCAACCACGGAGAACGGAACCATGGGGCGATGAGCGCTCGCGCGAAGAGCCCCGCCGCCGCGGCGCGGCCCGAGCGACAGCGAGGAGCGGCGCGCGCGACGGGCCCGAGCGCAGCGAGTGGTCCGGATCGCGCGACGCGCAGGCGGGATTAATCAGTGCCACGGTTGGAGTCTTCGCCTGAGCGCCCGGTCCCAGTGCGCGTCGTGGCGCAGAAGATCGCGGAGTGGATCAACCGGCTGGGCGAGGTCTGGATCGAAGGCCAGATTGCGCAGCTGACCAGACGCCCCGGTATGGCGACCCAGTTCCTGGTGTTGCGCGACACGGACGCCAACATTTCGCTGAACGTGACATGTGCGCGCGCGGTCCTGGGAGACGATATCGGCGACGGGTCGCGGGTCGTCGTGCGCGCCCGTCCCGACTTCTACGTGGAACGCGGCACGCTCAGCCTGCGCGCGACGGACATCCGCCAGGTCGGCCTCGGCGAGCTGCTCGCCAGGCTCGAGCAGCTCAAGCGGCTGCTGGCCGCGGAGGGGTTGTTCGCCCTGGACCGCAAGCGCCCGCTGCCATTCCTGCCACGGCGCATCGGGCTGGTCACCGGCCGCGCCAGCGCCGCCGAGCGCGACGTTGTCGAGAACGCCCGCCGCCGCTTCGCCGGGGTCGCATTCCGGGTCGAGAACGTCGCCACGCAGGGACCGTCCGCAGCGAACGAGGTGGTGGACGCGCTGGAGCGGCTCGACGCCGACGAGGCCGTTGAGGTGATCGTCATCGCCCGCGGCGGGGGCAGCATCGAGGACCTGCTGCCGTTCTCGAACGAGTCGCTGATCCGGGCAGTGGCTGCGGCGCGCACCCCCGTGGTGAGCGCGATCGGACACGAGACCGACTCGCCGTTGCTCGACCTCGTCGCCGACCTCGCTGCCTCCACGCCCACCGACGCGGCGCGGCGCATCGTGCCTGACGTCGCCGACGAACGGTCCCGGGTGGCCGACCTGCGCGCACGGGCGCGGCAGAGCATCCACCAGGGCCTGCACGCCGAGTCCGTTCTGATGGCTGGGCTGCCGTCGCGCATGCGCGACGCCGTCCGTATCCGGCTTACCCGGGAGGCGGGCGAGGTTGCCGCGCTGCGCGAGCGCGGCCGGCGGTGTGCCCGCACGGCGCTCGAGGCCGCTTCCGCCGACCTGGCCCACGTGCGGGCCCGGGTGCGGGCGCTGTCGCCGCAGTCGACGCTCGACCGGGGCTACGCCGTGGTGCAGCGCACCGACGGCGCCGTGGTGCGCGATCCGGTCGAGGCAATCGGCACGCTTCGGATCCGGCTGGCCCGTGGCGAGTTTGACGCGCATAAACTCTGATCTTGATGACCGAAATCGGGTACGAGGCGGCGCGCGCCGAGCTCGCCGAGATCGTGCGCAAGCTCGAGACCGGCGGGCAGACGCTCGAGGAGTCGCTGGCCCTGTGGCAGCGCGGCGAGGAACTCGCCGACATCTGCCAGCGCTGGCTGGACGGAGCGACGGCGCGCCTCGACGAGGCGATCGCCGCTCACGACGCACCGGAGGACGGGTCTTAGGGTCTTGGCGGCGTCTTAGCGGCCGTGCCCCCATTCGGGCTTGCGCTTCTCCAGAAACGCGTGCATGCC
>JBKOXO010000181.1:0-7106 GCA_046744105.1 Actinomycetota bacterium | reverse complement strand
GTCGTGGACCGCTGAGCGTCAGGCGGCGGGCCCGGCGTAGCCCGCGGCTCGGCGCCGATCGATCCATGTTTGGATAGCCCCCGTGACTCCTCCACACGGTCCGGACGGGCGCATCGTCGTCAACGGTCTCACGAAGGTTTTCGGAGGCCGAGTCCGCGCCGTCGACCGGCTGAGCTTCACCGTCGAGCCCGGATCTGTCACCGGCTTCCTCGGCCCAAATGGTGCCGGCAAAACCACCACGCTGCGCATGATCCTGGGGCTGATCCATCCCACCGCCGGCGCCTCCACGATCGGCGGCCTGGCGTATCGGCACCTTCAGAACCCGATAACCGTGGTGGGCGCCTCCTTGGAGGCGGCGAGCTTCCACCCCGCGCGCACCGGCCGCAACCACCTGCGCATTCTGTGCGCCGCGGCGCACCTGCCCGACCGCCGCGCCGACGATGTCCTCGAACTGGTGGGGCTGCGCGACGCCGGGCGCCGCAAGGTACGCGGCTACTCGATGGGCATGCGGCAGCGGCTCGGCCTCGCCGGGACCCTGCTCGGCAACCCCCGCTTTCTGGTGCTGGACGAGCCGGCCAACGGGCTCGACCCCGAGGGGATCCGCTGGCTGCGCGGCTTCTTCCGGCATCTGGCCGGTGAGGGCCGCACCGTGCTGGTGTCCAGCCACTTGCTCAACGAGGTCGAGGAGTTCGCAGACCGCGTCGTGATCCTCAACCGCGGCCAGCTCGTCCGGCAGGGCTCCATCGCTGAGCTGACGGCGGGCACCGACACGATCATCGTGCAGTCGCCGCAGCCGGAACCGTTGCTCGCCGCACTGCGCGGTGCCGGCCATCAACCCGAGCAGATCAGCCCCACTACGTTACGGGTGCGCGGCATCGGTGCCCCGCAGGTCGGCCACCTCGCGTTTACCACCGGCGTCGAGCTGCACGAACTGCGCGCCGAGAAGTTCGACCTCGAGGAGCTGTTCTTCACGCTGACCCAAGGTGAGTTCGCCACCCCCCAGGCAGGTGCGACGTGGGCGCCCTGATCCACGCGGAGTTCCGCAAGCTGCGCACTACGCAGGTCTGGTTCTGGATGCTGCTGCTGTGCCTCGGGCTCACCAGCCTGGGTGTCGTCGGGTCCATCGCCAGCCAGAAGACCGACTTCGAGCTCGCCCAGCACGTCCGCGATGTGATGATCTCGGCAAGTGCGGCGTTCACCTACGTGCCGCTGTTCGTGCTGGGCGTGCTGGCCGTGACGACCGAGTACCGGTACCAGACCATCACGCCAACCGTGCTCGCCACCCCGTCGCGCTGGGCATTGATCACCGCCAAGCTGATCACGTACGTGGTGGTGGGGGCGCTTTTCGCCGTCCTCTGCCTGGTGATGCAGTTGCTGATCGCGCTGCCGTGGCTGTCTGCGCGGAACGTACACGTGTCGCTGGGCGACCAGAAGGGCCCGCTGCTGATCACGTTCGCCGTGCTCACCCTGTTCGCCCTGGTGGGGCTGGGCACCGGCGCACTCCTGCGTAACCAGATCGTGGCGGTCACCGTCGGCGTGATCTTCATCCTGGTGCTCGCCCGGCTCATTCTGCTCATCCCGGGCGTCAAGCACGTGTACCCGTACCTGCCCACCGGCGCAGTCGACTCAATCATCACCGACCCGCATGACACAGAGGCGCGGTTGATCAACGGTGTGCACCTCATATCCCCCGCCGCCGGCATCGCCGTTCTCGTGGTGTGGGGCGTGGCCCTCTCGATCCTGGGCGCCGGCATCACCATGAACCGCGATATCAGCTGAGCGCACCGGATTCGCTTGCAGTTCACGCACGGATTGCACGGGAATGACTGTCGCGGTGGCCGCGGGTACCCTGAGAGACGATGTCACCACGACATCTTGACGCCGAGAGAACCGATGTGAGGCGGCCGTACACCGTGGCGACTACGGAGCAGTCGACAACCGAACCCCACCCCGTCAGCGGCGCCGACTTCGGCGCGAACGAGTGGCTCGTCGAGGAGATGTACGAGCGCTACCTCGCCGATCCGACAAGTGTGGACGCCGCGTGGCACGACTTCTTCGCCGATTACCGCCCCACCAAGCCGGGAGCCGCCACCAACGGCAACGCCGCGACCGTAGCGACTCCCCCCTCGCCTCCTGCCCCGGCACAGCCCGTGCCCCCGCAGCCCCCGCAGCCCGCGCCGGCCGCGCCCGCCCCATCCCCTCAGCAGCCGGCGTCGGCTGAGCAGACGGTCACGCTGCGTGGCGCCGCGGCTCGCGTCGTCACCAACATGCAGACCTCGCTGAGCGTCCCGACCGCGACCAGCGTGCGCGCCATCCCGGCCAAGCTGCTCATCGACAACCGGGTCGTGATCAACAACCACCTGCGGCGCTCGCGCGGTGGCAAGATCAGCTACACGCATCTCATCGGGTATGCCGTCGTGAAGGCACTGGCCGACCACCCCGAGATGAACAATCACTTCGCGGAAATCGACGGCAAGCCGGCGCTCGTCGCCCCCGAGCACGTCAACTTCGGGCTGGCGATCGACCTGCCCGGAAAGGACGGCGGGCAGCGTTCGCTCGTGGTGGCCAACATCAAGGCCGCCGAGACGATGGACTTCGGCACTTTCTGGGGCAGCTACGAGGACATCATTCGGCGCGCCCGTCTGGGCAAGCTAACCGCCGACGAGTTCGCCGGCACGACGATCAGCCTCACCAATCCGGGCACCATCGGTACCACCCATTCGGTGCCGCGCCTGATGGCCGGGCAAGGCTGCATCGTCGGCGTCGGCGCAATGGAGTACCCCGCCGAGTTCAGCGGGATGAGTGAGGAGGCCCTCGCCGAGCGGGCGATCAGCAAGATCATGACGCTGACGTCCACGTACGACCACCGCATCATCCAGGGCGCGCAGTCCGGCGAGTTCCTGCGCAGCGTCCACCAACTGCTGCTCGCCGACGAGTTCTGGGACGAGATCTTCGCCTCACTGCGCATCCCGTACGAGCCGGTGCGCTGGCGCGTTGACCGCGAGTTCACCCACGAGGGGCAGATCAGCAAGAACGCCCGTGTCATCGAGCTCATCAACGCCTACCGCACGCGCGGCCATCTCATGGCCGACACCGACCCACTCGAGTACACGGTCCGCAGCCACCCCGATCTGGACATCACCCGGTACGGGCTGACTTTGTGGGACCTCGACCGCGAGTACCCGGTGGGCGGCTTCGCCGGCGAGAGGCTGATGAAGCTGCGCGACATCCTCGGCGTGCTGCGCGACGCGTACTGCCGCCGGGTCGGCGTCGAGTACCGGCACATCAGCGATCCCGAGCAGCGCAAGTGGATCGAGGAACGCATCGAGGTCAAGGCCGCCCCGCCCGACCGGACCGCCCAGCTGCACATCCTGGGCCGGCTCAATGCGGCCGAGGCGTTCGAGACGTTCCTGCAGACCAAGTACGTCGGGCAGAAGCGGTTCAGCCTCGAAGGCGCCGAGACGGTCATCCCGCTGCTGGACGCGGTGCTGTCCCGGGCCGCTGATCAGGATCTGAACGAGGCGGTCATCGGCATGCCACACCGTGGCCGGCTCAACGTGCTGGCGCACATCGTCGGCAAGCCGTACGCGAAGATCTTCAACGAGTTCGAGGGCAACATGGACCCGACCACCGCGCAGGGCTCGGGCGACGTGAAGTACCACCTCGGCGCACGCGGCACGTTCCAGGCGCCGAGTGGCGCGAAGATCAAGGTCGCGCTGACCGCCAACCCGTCGCACCTGGAAGCTGTCGACCCGGTGCTCGAGGGCATCGTCCGGGCCAAGCAGGACGTCCTCAACAAGGGCGAGGCCGGCTTCACGGTGCTGCCGGTACTGCTGCACGGCGACGCGGCCTTCGCCGGGCAGGGCGTGGTCGCCGAGACCCTCAACCTGTCGCAGCTGCGGGGTTACCGCACCGGCGGCACGGTGCACATCGTGGTCAACAACCAGGTCGGCTTCACGACGTCACCGGCCCAGTCCCGGTCGAGCCTTTATGCCACCGATGTCGCTCGCATGATCGCCGCGCCGATCTTCCATGTGAACGGCGACGACCCCGAGGCATGCGTGCGGGTCGCCAAGCTCGCGGTCGACTATCGGCGGGAGTTCAAGAAGGACGTCGTCATCGACATGGTCTGCTACCGGCGGCGCGGCCACAACGAGGCCGACAACCCGTCGTTCACGCAGCCGCTGATGTACGACATCGTCGACACCAAGCGCAGTGTCCGGAAGCTGTACACCGAGGCGCTGGTAGGCCGCGGCGATATCACCCTCGAAGACGCCGAGACGGCGCTGAAGGACTTCCAGGCGCAGTTGGAGAAGGTGTTCGTCGAGACGCGCGACGCCTCCGACCGGCCGCGGCGCGAGCCGATCATGGACGACGCCGTGCCGATGCATCCGGCCAGCACCGCCACGAGCATCGAGGTGATCAAGCGCATCGCCGACGCCTACGCGAACCCGCCGGAGGGGTTCACCGTCCACCCACGGCTGAAGCCGCAGATCGACCGGCGTGTGGCGATGGCGAGCAACGGCAACGTCGACTGGGCTACAGCCGAGCTGTACGCTTTCGGCTCGCTGGTCGTCGAGGGGCGCGCGGTGCGCCTGTCCGGGCAGGACTCCCGCCGCGGCACGTTCACTCAACGGCACGCCGCGCTTATCGATCGCAAGACCGGCGAGGAGTACACCCCGCTGAAGTACCTGTCGGCAGAGCAGGCGCCTTTCTGGGCCTACGACTCACTGCTGTCGGAGTTCGCGGCAATGGGCTTCGAGTACGGCTATTCGGTCACGCGCGACGACGCGCTGGTGTGCTGGGAGGCCCAGTTCGGCGACTTCGCCGACGGCGCGCAGACGATCGTCGACGAGTTCATCGCATCCGGCGAGGCCAAGTGGGGACAGCGCTCGGCGCTCGCACTGCTGCTGCCGCACGGCCAGGAGGGGCAGGGCCCGGACCACTCCTCCGGCCGGCCGGAGCGGTTCCTGCAACTCGCCGCCGAGAACAACATGACGATCGCCATGTGCTCGACGCCGGCGAACTACTTCCACCTGCTGCGCCGGCAGGGACTCTCGCCGGTACGCCGTCCCCTGGTCGCGTTCACGCCCAAGTCGCTGCTGCGGCTCAAGGCTGCCGTCAGCGATCTCGAGGACTTCACCTCGGGAACGTTCCGCCCGGTGATCGGCGATACCGTCGACCCGGCCCAGGTGCGGCGAGTGTTGCTGTGCACCGGCAAGATCTACTACGACCTGGCCGCCAAGCGGAGCCACGACGGCCGTACCGATGTCGCGATCGTTCGCGTCGAGCAGCTGTACCCGCTGCCCGCCGAGGAGATCCGCGCGGAACTCGAGCGCTACCCGGACGCCCAGCTTGTCTGGGTGCAGGAGGAGCCGGCAAACCAGGGTGCTTGGCCGTTCATGGCGCTCAGCTTGCCTCCGCATCTCGGCGGGCGGCTGCTGGCCCGCGCCTCGCGCAGCGCATCGGCCTCGCCGGCCGTCGGTTCGCCGAGCGTGCACGAGGCACAGCAACGCGAGATAGTGGCCGCCGCGCTTAGCTAATCCGCCGGATTCGGCTCTCCGGGTGCGCCGCTCGCTAACGCTCGGGCGCGACCCTCGAGCCGAGCCTCGCTCCGCTCGGCCCGCGTCGCGGCCGGCGGGCTCTTCGCGCGAGCGCTCATCGCGTCTCCGGATGGCTCATCAAGTCGGCGGATAGATTCACCGTATGGCTGATTCGGTCAGGTGGGGCATCCTCGGGGCGGGCGGCATCGCGGCGACGGTCGGGGCGGAGATCGCCGCGACGGCGGGCAACGAAGTGGCGGCCGTCGGCGCGCGCGACGCCGATCGCGCAGCCGCGCTGGCCGGGTGCCTCGGCGCGCCGCGTTCCTACGGCTCCTACGCCGAGCTCGTCGCCGACCCGGATATCGACGTCGTCTACGTCGCCACCACACACGGCCAGCACCACGAGCACGCGCTGCTGTCCCTGCGCGCCGGCAAGCCGGTGCTCGTCGAGAAGGCGTTCACGCTCAACGCCCGCCAGGCCAGAGAGGTCGTCGCCGAGGCTCGGGCGCGGCGGCTGTTCTGCATGGAGGCGATGTGGATGCGGCTCAACCCCCTCGTCCGTACCGCGGAGGAGGTCGCCGCATCCGGGCGCATCGGCGAGCTGATCAGCGTCCGGGCCGATCTGTCCGCCCGGTTCGAGTACGACCCGGCGCACCGCCTCTACGACCTCGCCGCCGGCGGCGGCGCCCTGCTCGACCTCGGCGTCTACGCGGCGACGTTCGCCTGGCTGTTCCTCGGCCGCCCTGACACCGTCCAGGCCACCGGCTCCCTGTCCCCCACCGGGTCGGACGCCAGCGTCGCGATGCAGTGGGGATACCAGGACGGACGGTTCGCCCAGATCGCGTCGACCACGCTCGGCCAGAACCCGTTCGCCGGGCTGATCGCAGGCACCGCCGGCTGGATCTCCGTGAACGGCTGGGTCAGCCGCCCGACGTCGATCACCATCCAGGACGCGTCCGGCGAGGAGGTGCTGCCCGACACGCTGCCCGGCCGTGGCTACGGCCCGGAGGTGACCGAGGTCGAGCGGTGTCTGCGCGCCGGTGAGCTTGAGAGCCCGCTCGTGCCGCTGGACGAGACAGTCGCGATCCTCGAGGTGTTCGACGGTGTGCGCAAACAGCTCGGCGTGCAGTACCAGGCAGACCTGCAATGAGCGGTCGCGCCCAACGACGAAGCGGATCCACCGGAACCCGACCACCGGACGATGAGCGCATACGCGAAGAGCCCCGCCGCGACGCGGCCCGTGCCGGAGGCGCGGAGCGGAGCCGGGGATGCGCCCGAGCGCAGCGAGCGGTGCAGATCCGGATCCGCCCAGGCGGGATGGAGTAGCGCGTGTACTTCACCGACCGGGGCATCGAGGAGCTCGCCGAGCGGCGCGGCGACGAGGAGGTCAGCCTGGCCTGGCTCGCCGACCGGCTTCAGGCCTTCGTCGACGCGCATCCCGACTTCGAGATCGCCGTCGACCGGCTGGCCACCTGGCTCGCGCGCGACGACGAGGAATGATCCGCCGCTTGCTCGAGGAGCGGACCGCACGGCTCCGGCCGATCGGACTCACGAGGCGCTCAG
>JBKOXO010000038.1:0-5207 GCA_046744105.1 Actinomycetota bacterium | reverse complement strand
CACCCAGCCCTCGCGCCCCTTGTGCGAGCGGCACCATAGCCAGCCACTCTTGCGGTCTTCGTCGAGGACTTCCAGCCGCTCGCCCGCTTGTGTCGGCAGCTCCGTGGTGTCGTACGCCGTCCGTACGGTGGCTGTCCCGGCTGATGCGGAAAGGTGTCGCGCCGGCACCCATCCCGAGCCGCGTGCACAAGTGACGAAGACGAACTCTGGCCACTCGGTGTCCCGCTCGCCGACCTCTACCCGTTCACCGACCGCCAGACGAAGCGGCGATCGGTCAGGGATCTCGTGGGCCATCTTGGCCACTACGCTGGTCACCGCGACATCATTGCTCACTTAGCCTCGATCCCGACCACTCGCAGCCAAACGGCTTCGAAGTTGGCGCCCGAGACCTCGCATATGCGCAACCCTTGATCGCCGGCGAGCTGATCCGTGCGTGCTCGGCCGCGCTGCCGGTCACCACCCAGCAGTACAGGCACCCTGCGGTCTCTGAGTACCCGTGAGTACGAATGCTCGATGTGGTCGGACACAACTGACACGCGCTCCTCAACCGGTTACAGGACGAGCCGAGACGATGGGAGATCTCGCCTCAGCGTCTCGCGGCCGTCTGTGCAGGCGGACGGCCCAGCGCAGCCCGCTCATGCGGATCAGGTGGAGACAGATAGGCCGAGTTGGTTCGGGAACAGCCACGAAGAGCCACCGCAGAGGCCGAGCGGCAGGCCGATTGAGAACGTAAGTACCTTCACCGACCGGGACTGACGAAGACTGCGACCGTCCGGGCTGGGACTGAGAAGCTGCCGGTGGTCGGGTCGTTGCTGGATTGCCTGACGATCGGATCGTGTCCGGCGAGTTGGAACGGGTCGAGGTTGTACCGCTGTCCGGCAGTTGCCGCGACGTGTTCGCTGACAGGGTTGGGGGTGGCGTTGAAGACGATGACCATGCCGCTCAGCTTGGGGTCGATGTTCGGCCCGATCGTGTCGTCAAGCCGCATCATGATGACACCCGGCGTTTCGTTGGGTCCGCTATTCGGGAATGACAGCTTCTGCTGAATCAGAGCTGCCGAGCCGAGGTGGAGCAGTGGGCTGGCCTGTCGGATGCGGAGCAGTGTTTGGGATTGGTCTTCGGCGGTGGCCAGGTCGGCCGGGGTGGGCTTGAGGGCAGGGTTGGCCAGCAACGGCTTCGCATAAGGCCACTTGTCGGTACTTGTGGGCGGCAGTCCGCGGCCGAATCCGTTGATACGCAGAGACGGGTCGAGCACGTTGAACCAGTCGCCGGAGTCGTAGCTGTTCCCGTCGAAGGACTTGCTACGCAGCGCGTCGGATCCAGTCGTCCAGAAGAACACGCCCTGGGAGAACGCCGTGGTGGCCAGCGAGAGGGTCTGCATGCGGATTCGGTCAGCCATGGTGGTGCTGACCGGCAGCTTGTAGGTCAGGGCGTCGTACAGGATCTCGTTGTCGTGCGCGTCGACGTAGTTGATCGCTTCTTGCGGGTTGCCGGTGTAGCCGGCAGGTTGGCCGTTGTAGTCCACCTGGGAGCCGGTGACGGTGGCGCCGGTGCTATCGGTGAAGGTGTAGTCCTTCAGGTTGCCGGTAAGGCCGACCTTGATGAGGTCCATGTTGTGTAGCAGTCCGGCCTTCTGATCGCTGGTCGAGCCATTGATCGGGTCACCGTTCGGGTCGGTGTATTGGCCGCTACCGAATCCCTGGATGCGAGGGTCGGCATCGAACGGGCCGCCGCCGCGCACCGCGTCACGAATGCGGTCGTTGAAGGTGCCAATTCCGGTGCCGGCCATGTTCGCCTGGGTGGCTTGTACGAACAACGCGTTGTTGGCGACCTCACCGAAGTTCCATCCCTCGCCATACAGGTAGATGCTCTTGCCATCAACACCAGCGTTCCGGACGGTCAGTTGGTCGAGTCGCTGCCGCAGTTGCACCATCAGCGCTTTGGGCTGGTGACCCATCAGATCGAAGCGGAACCCATCGACCTTGTATTCGGTGGCCCACGTCAGCACCGAGTCGACCATCAGCTTGCCCATCATCAGATGCTCGGTCGCGGTGTTGGGGCAGCAGGTGGAGGTTTCCACGCTCCCGCTGGCGTTGAGTCGGTGATAGTAGCCGGGCACGATGCGATCAAGATCGTTGCGCCCGTTCTGCCCGGCATCGGTGGTGTGGTTATAGACCACGTCCATGACCAAGCGCAGATGGTCGTGATTGATCGCCGCGACCATGTCCCGGAACTCGCGAGTCCGAGTGGCGCCCTCAGGGTTGCTGGAATATGAGCCTTCCGGGGTCGTCCAATGCAGCGGGTCGTAGCCCCAGTTGAATCCGTCGGTGCCGGCCACCTTCTTGACGCAGGCCTGCTGTTGGTCGCTGTCCGGCGGGAACGACGGCAGATCGCACGGCGGGTCCTGCCAGGTGGACTTGTCTTCGTTGACCGTGGCGTAATCGGCCAGCGGAAGCAGGTGAACGGTGGTCATCCCGGACCGGGCGAGGCCGGTGAGGTACTTGACCGCGTTACTGGACTGGTCGGTGAAGGCCTCGTAAGTGCCGCGATGCGCCGCCGGCACCGTGGGGTCGCTAATGGAGAAGTCGCGCAGATGCAGTTCGGTAATGCTCTGATCGACGGCCGCGGGCAGCGTCGGTTTATGCAGCTGCGACCAGCCGGGTGGGGCTAGCGCTGGGTCGTCGAGGTTGACCAGCAGGCTGCGCTGGGAGTTGGTGGACAGCCCCACGCTGTATGGGTCGGTGACCAGATTGTGCTCGACCTTTCCGGTCTCGGGAACGTAGACCTGCACGTCGAACAGGTAGTAGGACCCAATCCAGGACGGCGTTCCCGTCACCGACCACACCCCGTCCCCGCTGTCACCGAGTGGCACGGTTGTGGTCGGGGCGGAGTTCTCCCCAGCGGTGTACAGATTGACGGACACGGATTGCGCGGTCGGCGCCCACAGAGCCAGCGTCGGAACGCCGCCGTGCCAGGTCGGGCCGAGAGTCCGTTGCGCGGCGCCGGCATACAGATCATCGAGCACGCCGGGAATTTGCAGGCCGGTGGCGTCGACCAGGTTGCCGTCGGCGTCGAACGCCGCAACCGCGACCTGTCCCTTCAACAGCTGCTTCGCTTGGGCCGTCACGTCATCCGGCAGCCGCAGCGCACCCAGAGCGGCCTGCGCCGGGAACTTTGCTTTCAGGTCGGCGGGGAGCCCGGCCGGGTCGTATGTCAGCGGGTAGGCCGCGCCGCCGGTGATGCCGTCGGGTGTGGGTGTCAGTCCACCGTTAGGCGCCGCGTAGAGGCGGTAGGTCTGCGCCGTCGGATTCGCACCCAGCGCCCACGCGATGTAGCTGCGGCTGAGCCAATATGCCTTCTGTGGCTTCAGGCTGGGTAACCCGCTGCCGGAGATCACCGTCAGGACATGGGTCGCTGCGACATAGCTGAAGGTGATCGGGCTGCCGTTCGCAGGCACCGTGAAGTCGATGTTCGGGCCATTGGGTACACCGCCGGCGCCATAGTTGACAGCCCAGGACAACCCGATCGCGGCCTTTACCTGGTAGTCGCCAGCCGGGATGGCGGTGGTGGTGAAGGTGAAAGTGCCGTCTCCGTCGGGATCTTCTAGCCAGGACCGCAAACAGTCCGGCGACCAGTCGGCAGGGCAGCCCAGCTCGGACTGGAAACTCCCCGCTGCAGTAACCATGGTGGTATTGATCGTGTCGGTGACCCAATGAGTGGCGTTGTCGTAATAGAAGGTCACCGCGGCACCACCGACCGGCACCATAAGCGGGATGTTGGCACCACCCGGTACGGCACCGAGACCGTAGTTGACGTCCCACGTCTTGTTCAGCGCAGCCTTGTACTCATACGAGCCGGCAGTCAGCGTCAACGTCACCGACCACACGTCGTCGTTGCTCCGCCGGGTCATCTGCAGCTGCGGACAGTCTGGTTGCCAGTCACCGGGGCAGCCGACCTGTGCGCCGAAGCTACCCGGCACCGACACCGCGCTCGGTTGCGGATCGGCAGCTGTGACCGGCGCCGCCACAAGACCGGCTGGTAGCAGTACGGCGATGAATACCGCCACCCTGGTCCGCCACAGTCCGTTCTTCATGCCAGCCTCCAGGCATGCTGCGGATATTCCACCCGCGACCCGGCTCCACAACCACGACAGACGCTAGCGACTCGCCCCAGGAGACGGAAGCCTCGTGCTAGCGGCTCTACGGCGACAATGACTGCCGGCCCGACCAGCACGAGCGCGGCGCGCCGATCAGCGAGCGAGTCGAAGAGGTCCGCGTCCGCTCAGGACGAGGGTTATTCGGCTCCGTAGGCAACAGTGGTCGGGTGTCTTGGTCAGCGTGTCTGGGCGATGTGTTCGGCGAGGTATTCGGCGTCAGCGCCGACGCCGGAGAATAGCCCTGATTTGAATGTGTGCATCCAGTGCAGGCCGAGGAAATAGAGCCCGGGGCGCTGGGTGACGCCGCGTTGCTGGGCCGGCCGGCCTCGCTGGTCGAACACGGCAACGTTGACCCAGTCGAAGTCGTAGGTGTAGCCAGTTGCCCAGATGACCGTGTTGACGTTCTCTGCGGCGAGGTTGAGCGCGTCGACCTCATCGACGGCGGCGCGCGTTGAATCGGCGGAGTGTTCCTCGGCAAGCTGTTCGTGCACTTTGGTGAGGGCGAGGTGACGGGCCGCCAATAGGAAGTCGTCGTAGGCCTGGTCGGCCTGGTCGAG
Organism: Actinomycetota bacterium; assembly: GCA_046744105.1. Classification (GTDB taxonomy): domain Bacteria; phylum Actinomycetota; class Actinomycetes; order Mycobacteriales; family Jatrophihabitantaceae; genus DASXRA01. The sequence continues at coordinate 494 of JBKOXO010000038.1, read as the reverse complement.
GATCTCGTTCGCGTTGGCTTCGATGGCGAGCTTGCCGCCGGATGCGCCCACGACTCGGCCGAGCACGCGGACACCGTCGGTGGCGAGTTGCCGCACGTTGACGTCGTAGCCGCCGTTGACTCCGGTCACGACGGTCGATGGTGGCCATTGGCGGCCGGGGAAGCTGTCGATGGTCTGGGCGAAGCGGCCCATCGTCTCGAGCCACCGACGGTGTCGGCGCCTTCTGAGTTGTCGAGGAGAAACGTCATGCGTATCCGTCCGGTCGCCGCACTGGCGGCCCTGTTCGCGCTCGTCCAGCTCGCCGTCCCGGCGGCCGCTACGACGCCCGGGACGACGGCCGGGCTCGCCGACCGGGTGGTGACCCTGCCCACCGGCCAGCAGGTCGTGCTGTACGGTCCGCCCGGCGCGCCGACCTCGTTCGGGCCGCCGCCAGGGGTGAGCTGGCCGTCGGACGACCCGTTGATCGGTGCGACCATGGGCGGGCACCTTTACGC
>JBKOXO010000047.1:0-16269 GCA_046744105.1 Actinomycetota bacterium | reverse complement strand
GCCCAGGATGCTCCGCGCCTCGGCGGCCAGGCTGATGAACGGCTCGATCGAAAGGTCCGTGGCAGCGGGCTGCAACACGACAGTCGTGGCGCCGGCGTCGGCGAAACGGCGCACCACGGCGGCGACGTCCGCAGGCGTTCCGACCGCGATGCCCTCAGTCGGCCGGCCGTACGCGGCCTGCTCCGCCTCGATCGGCGCCGCCGAGGCGCCGGCCGGTAGGTACGTCACGACCTCGTGAGGGCCTGCCGCTGCTGCTGCATGGGCAACTGCGGAGCGGACCGTGTCCGGGTCGTTGCCGGCATCGAGCACGATCCCGTCGGCGCACTCGCCCGCCAGCGCGATCGTGCGCGGCCCGCGCGCCCCGACGAGCAGCGGGGGCACGACGGCAGGAGGCCAGTCGAGAGCAACACCGGACAGGCGCACGTACGAGCCGGACGTCGTCACGGTCTCACCGGCCAACAGCGCACGGACGGCGGTGACCCACTCGCGCAGCAACGTAATCGGAGACGCGGCTCGCGCGCCGACCTGATCCATCCACTCCAGCACGCCATGTCCCGCAGCCGGCACGAACCGTCCGGGAAACAACCGAGCCAGGGTCGCTAGCTCCATCGCCGCCAGCGCCGGATTGCGGAACGGCACCGGCATCAGGCCGAGCCCAACGCGCACCGAGCGCGTCCAGGAAAGCGCTGCCGTGGAGGCGGTCAGGCCGCCTTCGAGGAAGCAGTCCTCCCACAGCCATACGTCGTCCAACCCGGCCTCGTCGGCGAGCGTGACGAACGTCCGCAGCTCCTCCGGCGGCAGCTGCGGGCGAAACACGACACCGAGCCGGGGCGCACCGGGCATCAGCTCTCCTTCGCGGGGCGAATGGGGCTATCACACCCTAGTCGCGCCCGTTCCGGGCTGAAGATCACGCCCGCCGGTAGCTCAGAACGGTGATCCCGTCGTTGAACGTCTTGGTGTCGACGAGGCGCAGGTCCTTCTTTGTGCTGGTCTCGGCGAACAGGCGTTTCCCGGCGCCGACGATCACCGGATAGATCATGAGCCGCAGCTCGTCGACGAGGTCGTGCTCGATCAAGGTCTGCACGAGCTGGGGGCTCCCGTGCACAACGATGTCGCGCACGTACTGCTCCTTGAGCTTGGTGACCTCCCCTACCACGTCATCCCCAAGCACGGTCGTGTTGTTCCACGTAGGGTTCTCCAGGGTCGAGGAGACGACGTACTTCGGCATCGTGTTGAACTTGTCGGCGAACTCACCTTCGAGGTGTGGCCAGACCGATGCGAATGTGTCGTAGGTGATCCGGCCCAGCAGCAGGGCATCAGAGGCCATCGTCTCGTCAACCTTGAAGGCGTCGCCATTCGGGCCACGCGAGAAGCTGTCGGTCCAGCCGACCCGCTCGAACGACTCGTCTCCGCTGGGCGCCTCGACGACGCCGTCGACGGAGACGTACTCGGTGACGACGATCCTCGCCATCCGGTTCTCCCTTCGCGTTGGTGTTCGACGTTATGACGTGACCCTGACAGAGCCGTGGTCCCGCCTATAAGGTCCAATCCGATGCCAGGATCGGATACCAATCCGACCAGCCGCAGCCAGCTGCTGATCGAGCTGCGTCGTGACACGCCGACCGCCCTGCACCTCCAGGTGGGGGCAGCGATCCGCGACAGCATTCGCACCGGACGTCTCGCCGCCGGCGCCACCCTGCCGCCCAGCCGCACGCTTGCGACAGACCTGGGCGTGTCGCGCGGCGTCGTCGTCGAGGCGTACCAGCAGCTCGTCGCCGAGGGCTACCTGGTCAGCCGGCCGGGCGGGTACACCCAGGTCGCGCTGAGCGCCCAGCCCACGCCGACGCGGCGCCCGGCCGAGCCGCCCCGACGGCTGCTCATCGATTTCCGCTACGGCCGCCCGGACGTTTCCGCGTTCCCCCGCGCGGCGTGGCTGCACTCGCTGCGAACCGTCCTGGCGCACGCACCGAACGAGCGGCTGGTCTACCTCGACGGCCGGGGCGCGGGTGAGCTGCGGGAGGCGCTCGCCGAGTACCTGAACCGAGCACGCGGCACGGCGGCCGACCCGGAGAACATCCTGATCGTGAACGGGTTCGCCCAGGGGCTGAGCCTGATCACGCGCGTGCTCGCCGCTGCTGGCGCGCGGACGCTCGCCGTCGGCGACCCCTCGCCCGACGACGACCGGGCAATCAGCGCATCGTCCGGCCTGGCTGTCGCCGGGATTCCGCTGGACGAGGACGGCATGCGCCTGCCGGCGCTCGAAGCGTCCGGTGCGCAGGCAGCCCTGGTGACTGCCGCGCACCAGTTCCCGGTCGGCGGCGCGCTGCCCGCCGCCGCGCGGTCCGCCTTGATCGGGTGGGCCGCCCGACACGACGCCGTGATCATCGAGGACGACTACGACGCCGAGTACCGCTACGACCGCGCACCGGTCGGCGCCATGCAGGGCCTCGCCCCGGACCGGGTCATCTACGCCGGATCGGCCAGCAAGACGCTGGCCCCTGGGCTGCGGCTCGGCTGGGTGCTCGCGCCGGAGCGCTTCGTCGATCCGCTGGCCGACGCGAAGCTATGCGCCGACCGCGGCTCGCCGGTCCTCGACCAGTTGGCGTTCGCCGACTTCGTCGCCCGCGGCGAATTCGACCGGCACCTGCGGAGGATGCGCCCGATCTACCGCCGCCGGCACGACACGCTGCTCGCCGCGCTCGCCGAAAAGCTGCCGGAACTGCGCCCCACCGGCGACGCGGCCGGCCTGCACCTGCTCGCGTTGCTGCCGCCTGACCTGGACGAGGATGCCGTCGTCGCAGCGGCGGCCGAGCGCGGGGTCGGCGTGTACGGCATCGCGCCGTACCGGCTCACGCCCGGACCGCCCGGGCTGCTGTTCGGCTACGCAGCGCTGGGCGAGCGCGACATCGTCGCGGGCGTCGAGATCCTGGCCGACGTGCTCGCTCAGCGGCCCGGGGTTCGCCCCAGGCGCTCGGTGAGTGCGGCGTCCTTGGCGTGAGCGCTCTCGGCGAGCATCACCTGAAACGCCGCCATCCGCTGTGCGAGCGCGGGGTCGGACGCGGCGAGGATGCGCACCGCGAGCAGCCCCGCATTGCGCGCTCCTCCGATCGAAACGGTGGCCACCGGGACACCAGCGGGCATCTGAACGATAGACAGCAGCGAGTCCATGCCGTCGAGGTAGCGCAGCGGCACCGGGACGCCGATCACCGGAAGGGTGGTCAGCGAGGCCACCATTCCGGGCAGGTGCGCCGCGCCGCCCGCCCCGGCGATGATCACCTTGAGACCGCGACCGGCCGCGCCCTGCGCGTAGGCGGCCATGTCGAGGGGAGTGCGGTGCGCCGACACGACGCGGACCTCGTGCGGGACGTCGAACTCGCGCAACGCTTCGGCGGCGGCGCCCATCACCTCGAAGTCGGAGTCGCTACCCATGATCACTGACACATCCCGCCTGCGCGGATCTTCGCGCGAGCGCTCATCGCGCGTCATCGTGGTTCACCGTTCGCGAGGTAGTCGGCCGCGGCCTGGGCCCGCTCACGCACTTCGGCGAGGTCGTCGCCCATGGCGGTGACGTGGCCGACCTTGCGTCCCGGACGGAAGCCCTTGCCGTACAGGTGGATCTTCACGTCGGGCCAGCGGGCCATGCAATGGTGGATGCGCTCGTCGATGCTCGTCGGCTTCACGTCGTCAGGACCGGCCAACACGTTCGCCATCACGACCGCCGGCGTGGTCGGGGCGGTCGTGCCGAGGGGATAGTCGAGCACGGCGCGCAGGTGCTGCTCGAACTGAGACGTTCGGGCGCCCTCGATCGTCCAGTGCCCGGAATTGTGCGGTCGCATCGCCAGCTCATTCACGAGCAACTCGCCGGACGTCGTCTCGAACAGTTCGACGGCAAGCACTCCCACCACTCCCAGCTCCACGGCGATGCGCAGCGCCAGCGCCTGCGCCTCGTCCGCCCGCGCCAGTGGCAGCCCCGGTGCGGGCGCCAGCACCTCGACGCAGATGCCATCGCGCTGCACGGTCTCGACGACCGGCCATGCCGCTGCCTGCCCGAACGGCGAGCGGGCGACCACGGCCGCCAGTTCCCGGGCGATCGGCACCCGCGCCTCCGCGAGCAGCGCCGTTCCCGACTCGACGATCGGCGCCGCCTCCTCCAGCGAGGAAACCACCCATACCCCCTTCCCGTCATAGCCGCCACGCGCCGCCTTGAGCACCAGTGGCCAGCCGACCGCCTGCCCGAACGACGCAAGGTCGGTCTCGGACAGATCGACCCATGTCGGGCAGGGCACGCCGAGAGCGGTGAGCCGGGAGCGCATCACCGCCTTGTCCTGGGCATGGATTAGCGCGGCCGCGCCGGGGCGGACGGGTACGCCGTCGGCTACCAGCGCCTCGATATGTGCCCCGGGCACGTGCTCATGATCGAACGTGACGACGTCGCACCCGGCGGCGAAAGCCCGCAGGTCGGCAAGTGAGCGGTAGTCGCCCACCACGACATCCGCCGCTACCAGCGCCGCGCCGTCGTCGGGCGAGGCAGCCAGTATCCGTAGCGATTGCCCGAGCGCAATCGCGGCCTGGTGCGTCATCCGGGCCAGCTGCCCGGCGCCGACCATGCCGACCACGGGCAGGCCCGTCCGCGGATCCATCCCTAGACCGCCGGCAGCCGCCCTGCGCCGCTTGCGGCGCAGCTTGTCGGCATGACGGCCGGCGCGTTCGCGCAAGCGCTCATCACATCGCTGAGGGTAATCGGCGCCGTGGATGCAAGACGGACATGGCATCCGGGTAGACTCCGGTCGCATCATGCTGACGACGTCACCACCATCGCTGCTGGAACGGCTTCGTGGCTCTTGGCGCATCCTCCTCAAGGAGGTCGCCGCGTTCGGGGTCGTCGGTGCCGTCAGCTTCGTCATCGAGATGGGCCTGTTCAACCTGCTGCTGCATCAGCACATCGGCCCCATGACCTCCAAGGCAATCTCGGCCGCCATCGCTACCGCGTTCGCCTACATCGGCAACCGGCACTGGTCGTTCTCGCACCGTGCCCGCACCGGGCTGCGCCGCGAGGCGTCATTCTTCTTCGCGATCAACGCCATCGCGCTGGTCGCCGGCGAACTGATCATCGCGTTGTTCGCCTACCCGCTTGGCTACAAGTCCGACCACTGGGTGCTCAGCGCGGCCAACGTCTTCGCCATCGGCCTGGGCACACTATTCCGGTTCTGGGCCTACAAGCGGTTCGTGTTCCTGCACCCGGACCAGGTGCACAGCCGCGACGCCGACCTCGACGAGGAGCTAGCGGAGAGCTGAGCGCGACGAGCGCTCGCCCGAAGAGCCCGCCCGGCGGATCAGTCAGTATCGTCGGGGTTTTCCAGGCGGAATCCGACTTTAAGCCCGACCTGGACGTGCCCGAGTTGGCCGTCCACGATGTGCCCACGGATCTCGGTCACCTCGAACCAATCCAGCCCGCGCAAGGTCCGCGCGGCGCGGCCGATGGCACCTTTGATGGCATCGTCCACACCCTCGGACGACGTGCCGACAACCTCGGTTACTCGATACGTACGACCAGGCATCGGATACCTCCTCGACTGACTGCGTGCCGATCATGCCCGGTCACGTCCAGGCAGTCCCAGTGATCTGCTCGTACAGGGCGACGTAGCGGCGGCGCGTCTCTTGGACAACCTCTTTCGGGACATCCGGCCCGGGCGGCCTCTTGTCCCACGTTCCCAGGTCGGCCGCCCAATCGCGCAGGTACTGCTTGTCGTACCCGTACTGCCGCCGGCCGGGTGACCAGTCCTCGGCGCGCCAGTACCGGGATGAGTCCGAGGTCAATGCTTCGTCGGCGAGGATCAGGCCGCCGTCCGGGCCGATACCGAACTCGAACTTGGTGTCGGCAAGCAGCACCCCGCGGTCCGCGGTGATCTTGGCTGCCGTGTCGTACAACCGCAGCGTGGTTGCACGCAGCTCCTCGGCGCGCGCCTCGCCCAGGAGAGCGGAAACCTCGGCGAACGTCAGCGGCTCGTCGTGGCCCTGCTCCGGTGGCGTCTTCGTGGTGGGCGTGAAGAACGGCTCGGGCACCCGCGCACCCTCGACCAGTCCCGGCGGCAGCGCGACACCGCATACCGACCCGGTGGCGGCGTATGCCGACCAGCCGGATCCGGCCAGGTAGCCGCGGGCCACGCATTCCACCGGGACCATGGACAAGCGCCGGCATCGGATCGCCCGCCCGGCGAACTCCGCTGGCACGTCCTCCGCCGCGATCACATGGTTGGGCACCACGTCCGCAAGCTGCTCGAACCACCACAACGAAAGCGCGGTGAGCAGGCGGCCCTTGTCCGGGATGGGAGTCGGCAGCACCACGTCGTAGACCGACACCCGGTCGGTGGCAACCAGAATCAGCTCGTCCGGACCGTCGGCGTACACGTCACGGACCTTGCCGCGATGCACCAGCTCCACGCAGGGATCCTCCTAGCTCAGGGCCTGGGTCAGGTCGGCGATCAGGTCCTCGACATCCTCGATGCCGACCGACAGGCGCACCAGGTCATCGGGCACCTCGAGCGGCGAACCGGCGACGCTGGCATGCGTCATCCGCGCCGGGTGCTCGATCAGGGACTCGACGCCGCCAAGCGACTCACCCAGTGTGAACAGCTGCGTCAGCCCGCACACCTTCACCGCCGCCTCCTCCCCGGCACGCAGCGTGAACGACACCATGCCACCGAAATCGCGCATCTGCCGGGCGGCGAGCTCGTGGCCAGGGTGCTCGGGCAGTCCCGGGAAGTACACACGGGCCACGGCGGGGTGGTCAACGAGGAAGGCGGCCACCCGAGCTGCGTTCGCGCAGTGCCGGTCCATCCGCACGCCTAACGTCTTGATCCCGCGCAGCACCAGGAAAGCGTCGAACGGCCCAGCCACCGCACCTATCGCGTTCTGGTAGAACGCGAGCTGCTCGCCGAGCTCGGCGTCCCGCAGCACGAGCGCGCCGCCGACGACGTCGCTGTGCCCGCCCAGGTACTTCGTCGTCGAATGCACGATCACATCTGCGCCGAGGGCGAGCGGCTGCTGGAGGTACGGCGAGGCGAACGTGTTGTCCACGACGAGCAGCGCGCCCGAGTCATGCGCCAGCGCGGCGAGCCCCCCGATGTCCGCGACGCCCAGCAGCGGATTGGTCGGGGTCTCGCACCACACGACCCGTGTCGCCGGGCGCAGCGCCGCCCGGACGGCGTCCAGGTCCGAGTGCGGCACGGGCGTGTAGTCCAACCCCCATCTGGCGAGGACGCGGGCGACGAGCCGGAACGTCCCGCCGTAGGCATCGCCCGGCAGCACGAGGTGGTCGCCGGGCGCGCAGAGCGCACGTAGCAGCGTGTCGGATGCGGCCAGCCCGCTCGCGAACGCCAGCCCGCGCGCGCCGCCCTCAAGGGAGGCGAGCGCCTCTTCCAGCGCGGTACGCGTCGGGTTGGCGCTGCGGCTGTACTCGTAGCCGCCGCGCAGCCCGCCGACTCCGTCCTGCTTGTACGTCGATGTGGCGTAGATGGGGACATTCACCGCCCCGGTGAGCCGGTCGGGCTCTTGCCCGGCGTGGATGGCACGGGTATTGAAACCGGCGTCTTTGCCGTCCCTGCTCGTCACGGCGGCCACGATAGTTGCAGACACGGGTGGCACACAGCAGTCGGCCGCGTGCGTTGCCGTAGTCTGCGTCGCGATGAGCAGGCATGCACTCCGCCGACGCCGCGCGGCGATCGCCGGATCCGTGCTCGTCGTCGGCGCTCTCGTCGCGGTCGTCGTCATCGCCACCCAGAGCACAACGCACCATGCGGCCGACCGCAGCAGCCCGTTCAGCACGACTGCCGTGACATCGTCGGCACCTGCGACGCCCACGACCTCCGCGTCCGCCCCAACCCCGACGCCGACGCCAACCCCGACGCTCGCCTCACCGGCCCGCGTCACCAGCGCCCTGCGCCGATTGGCCGCTCGAGTGCCGTCCGGCGGAGTGTCGGTGGCCGCCCTCAACACGAAGACGGGAGCGCGGTTCAGCTACGGGGCCGTCGGGGGCATGCGCACGGGCAGCGTCGCGAAGCTGTTCCTGCTCGAGACGGTGCTACTGCAACATCAGCACGCGGGCACGCCGGTCAGCGATGACGAACTCGGGCTCGCGACTCCGATGATCGAGAATAGCGACAACAAGGCCGAGTACAGCCTGTACCTCGACGCCGGTGGCCGGGATGCCCTCGTGGACGCATTTCCCCGGCTCGGCCTGAAACACAGCATCCCTGGCTATAGCGATCCGGCGCTGACCACGACCAGCGCGACCGACGGCATCACGCTGCTGCGCAATCTCGTCCGTGGCAGCCCGCTCAACGCGTACTCGCGTTCGCTCGCGCTCGGGCTGATGCGCAACGTCGAGTCCGACCAGCGCTGGGGGGTCAGCGCCGTGGCCGACCCGGGCAGCACGGTCGCCCTGAAGAACGGCTGGCTGTCGGTCGACAACGCCAACGGTCCGGGCGAAAACGACAACGGCCTGTGGCTGGTCAACAGCGTCGGCATCGTGACCGTGCATGGGCAGCGGGTGCTGATGTCGGCGTTCACCCAGCACGGCCCGGACTATGCCAGCGGCGTGCAGCTCGTCGAGGCACTCGTGCGGGCGATCACACCCGCAGTCGTTGCCGAGTCCAGGTGACGCTCACCGGGTGGCGCACCTCCGGCGCGGTGGTCGCGGCGGCGTTGCTCGTGACAGCCGTCGCGGTCGGTGCCGTGGCGCTCGTCCGCGGCGAGGGGCCGTTCCGGCATCCGATCGCAATGTCGAGTCCGCCGACGACGAGCGTGACCGCGCGTCCGGCCACGACCAGCCCGGCGACCACCAGCGCGCGCCCGGCGACCACCAGCGCGCGCCCCTCGTCACCGGTCCGTAGCAGGCCGCCCGTCCCGGCCGCGGCGGTGGCCGCCGTCGAGCGCCAGATGCGAGCGCTCACCGCGCAGGTTCCGCCGGGCGGGGTGTCCGTCGCGGCGCTGAACACGGCCACCGGTGCCGAGTACCGCTACGGAGCGACCGGCGGCATGCTCACCGGCAGCGTCGTCAAGCTGGAAATCCTCGAGACGCTGCTGTTGCTGCACCAGGATCGCGGGACGCAGCTGTCCGACGATGAGACCGCCACCGCGCGCACGATGGTCGAGAACAGCGATAACGACGCCGCCGAGGTGCTCTACTACGCGATCGGCGGGCGCGACGGGTTGGTCGCGTCCGGTCCGCGCCTCGGCCTGACGCACACCATTCCCGGGCCGAAACCCGACTTCAAGGGGCTGACTCGGACCAGCGCGGCCGACTGCATCGTCCTGCTGGAGAACCTGCTTCGACCGGCCCCGCTGCATGCGTACGCCCGCTCGCTCGTGCTCGCCTTCATGCGCAATGTCGAAGCCGACCAGCGCTGGGGCGTCGGTGTGGTCGCCGATCCCGGCACCACGTTCGCCAACAAGAACGGGTGGCTCTCGGTTGATGAGGACAACCCGGACGGCCTGGGCGACAATGACCGGTGGCTCGTCAACAGCGTGGGCATCGCCACGGTGCACCACCAGCAGGTGCTCATGGCGGTGCTCACGCAACACGGCCCGGACTACGCCAGCGGCGTGCAGCTGGTCGAGGCACTGGCACGGGCAATCACCCCCGCCGTAGTCACCCGATAACTGCGATGAGCGCTCGCGCGAAGAGCCCGCCGCCGCTATGTCTGAAGGCGCGCAAGCGGCGCAGGCGACGCGGATGATTACTGGCTGGCGAGGTGGCCTAGCACGTCCTGCCGGGTGATCACTCCGGCGGGCTTGCCGTCGATATGCACGAGCAGTGCGTCAGCCGCACCCAGGGCATCGATCGCAGCCGACACCGGCTCGCCCGACCCGATGATCGGCAGCGGCGGCGACATGTGGCGCTCCAGCGCGTCCGCGAGCGACGCCTTGCCGGCGAACAGCGCGTCGAGCAGCGCCCGCTCCGACACCGCGCCGACGACCTCGCCTGCGGTCACCGGCGGCTCAGCCTTCACGACGGGCATCTGCGACACGCCGTACTCGCGCAGGATGTCGATGGCCTCGCGCACGGTCTCGCTGGGGTGGACGTGGACGAGCGGCGGCACCTCGCCGGACTTCTCGCGCAGCACGTCGCCCACCGTGGCCTGCGCCGGCGAGCGGAGGAAGCCGTAGTCTGCCATCCACTTGTCGTTGAAGATCTTCGACAGGTAGGCGCGGCCGCCGTCGGGCAGCAGCACGACGACGAGCGCGTCAGCGCCCAGGCCTACGGAGGCGCGCAGCGCCGCCATGGTGGCCATGCCGCACGAGCCGCCGACGAGCAGTCCCTCCTCGCGGGCCAGCCGGCGGGTCATCTCGAACGAGTCGCGATCCGACACGGCGATGATCTCGTCGCAGACATCGCGGTCGAACGTCGACGGCCAGAAGTCCTCGCCCACGCCTTCGACCAGGTAGGGACGCCCGGTGCCGCCCGAGTACACCGATCCCTCGGGGTCGGCGCCGATAACCCGCACCCGGCCACCGGACACCTCCTTGAGGTAGCGACCCGCGCCACCGATCGTGCCTCCGGTGCCGACACCGGCAACGAAATGCGTGATGCGTCCCTCGGTCTGTTCCCACAGTTCCGGGCCGGTGGTCGCGTAGTGCGAGCGTGGGTTGTTCGGGTTGGCGTACTGATCGGGCTTCCAGCCGCCGGGCGTCTCACGAGCGAGCCGGTCCGATACGGCGTAGTAGGAGCGGGGGTCCTCGGGGGCTACCGCCGTCGGGCACACCACGACCTCGGCGCCGTACGCGCGCAGCGTATTGATCTTGTCGGTGCTGACCTTGTCCGGGCATACGAAGATGCACTTATAGCCACGCTGCTGCGCGACGATCGCGAGACCTATGCCGGTGTTGCCGGACGTGGGCTCGACGATCGTGCCGCCCGGCTGCAGCTGACCCGACTGCTCCGCAGCGTCGATCATGCGGACGGCGATGCGGTCCTTCACCGAGCCGCCCGGGTTGAAGTACTCGACCTTCGCCAGCACGGTGGCGTCGAGACCTTGCGTGACACGGCGCAGCCGCACCAACGGCGTGTTGCCGATCAGGTCGACCAACGAGTCGTAGTAGCCCATGCGGCAGAGGGTAGGCGGTGTACGGCATCTGCGCGCATCCACGAACATGGCTTAATCTCGTTGGTCCGGGGCGGCGAACTCAATAGAGGTGGTGGTGCATGAGCCGAGTTGGTCGAGCGCGGCGTATCGCGACCGCCGCCGCGTACGGCGGCGGTGGTGTCGGGCTGCTCGGGGTGGTGGGCGGTGCGGCACTGTACGGCGTTATCGTCGGTGAGAGCAAGCTGGCGCGGCGCCGCATCCGGCCGGCCGAGACCGATCCTCCGGTGTCGCACGACACGACCTGGACTGCCTCCGGGGTGAACCCCGCCCGGCCGCCCATCCGGATGGCCATGCTGGGCGACTCGGGGGCCGTCGGCTACGGCGTGCACCGCGACGTCGAGACGCCGGGCGCGCGCATCGCCATCGGCATCTCTGCAGTCGCCCGGTGCCCGGTGCACCTGACGAACGTGGCCGTGGTGGGCGCCGAGTCCCGGACGCTGCCCGAGCAGGTGGCCGGCGTGATCGATCACCTCGACCTGGCCGTGATCGTGATCGGCACCAACGACGTCACGCACCGGATCAAGCTGGCCGAGTCGGTGCGCTACCTCGGCGATGCGGTCCGGGACCTACGCGCGAGCGGCGCGGAGGTGGTGGTCGGCACATGCCCTGACCTCGGCACGATCCGCCCGATCGCGCAGCCGCTGCGCTCGATAGCCCGGCGGCTGTCGCGCAATCTCGCTGCCGCGCAGACCATCGCTGTGGTCGAGGCCGGCGGGCGCACCGTGTCGCTCGGCGACCTGCTCGGCCCGCTGTTCTCACAGCGACGCGACATGTTCAGCGACGACCAGTTCCACCCGTCCGCGCAGGGTTACGCGCACGCAGCGGACGCGATCCTGCCCTCAGCTCTGGACGCCCTCGGGCTGCGCACCCGGTCCCGGTCGGCGAGCCCGTTCACGACGCGGCGCGCGCGTCCCATTGCGAAGGCCGCGGTGCAGGCCGCGGCCCGGCCGGGCACCGAGGTGGCCGGCGCCGAGGTCCATGGCGAGACCGCGGGACGGCGTGGCCGGTGGGCGCGGCTGCGGCGGCGCCTGCCCCGGCACCCGGTGCAGACCTCGCCGGAACAGGCCCACCCCGTCCCCGACGCGAGCTGAGCGGGCTCGCTCGGAGTTGTTCGACCTCCGGCGGGCTATATCGCGCGGACGGTCGAACAACGTGTACGGGATGAGCGCTATTCGCGCAGGTAGCCGAGCAGGCGCAGGATCTCCAGGTACAGCCACACGAGAGTCACGGTCAGCCCGAACGATGCGTACCACGCGAACTTCTCGTCGGCGCCGTTGCGGATGCCCTGCTGGATCACCTCGAAGTCGACGGCGAGGTTCATCGCCGCGATGCCGATGCACAGCAGGCTGAACAGGATCGCGAGCGCGCCGCCGTCACGTAGGCCCAGCCCACCCGGGTGGAACAGGTAGGCGACCAGGTTGACAACCATCAGGCCGAGCACACCGAGGGTGGACGCGAACACGATCTTGGTGAACCGGGGCGTGACCCGGATGGCACCGATGCGGTATGCGATGAGCATGCCGCCCGCCACCAAGACCGTGCCGGTGAGCGCTTGGACGACGATGCCGTGCCGCCACTGCTCGAACGCCCGGCTGATGGCACCGAGCGCCACGCCCTGGAGCGCCGCGTACAGCAACGCGGTGACCGCGTTGGCCCGCATCGTGAATGCCATGTAGAGCGCGAGGGCGAGCCCGCCGAGTGCGCCGACGGCAATCAGCCCGCCGGCCGAACTCTCGGGTGTGAGCACCCAGGTGGCGGCGCCGGCGAGCAGCAGCACGCCGAGCATCGCGCCGGTGCGCACGATGACGTCGTCGAGCGTCATGTACCGGGTCGGCGCGGCCGGGATGCTGCCTCCGGAGCCGCCGCCGTACCCCTTCGTGATGTCGGTGGGCGGCGGCGTCGGGCCGCCGTAGGAGGGCTGCCGATACGCCTGCTCCAGGTCGTCGACCGGCGGAGGCTGACGCACTGACGTCTTCTCCGCGTACTTGGTGAGAACGGCGTTGGTCACGGCTGGCTGCCTCCTGTGGATGTTGCCCCTTGTTCGCCAACGATAGGGACGCCGTCGAAGTTCCAGGAGGACCCGCTTGCTACTGGCAAGTAACCCGCGCGAGCATGTTCCCGTGACACCACGCAACAGTCGCGGTCTGATCGGACTGGGCCTCGCCGCCCTGAACAAGGCCGCCGGCTCGCCGCTGCTCGACCGGTTGCGGCTGCGCACGCCGCTCCAGCGCGGCGTCTTCCACGCCGGCCGGACCGGCTATCGCGCCCTCGGCGCCGCGACGCGGACCTTTGCCGCCGCCGATGAGCGCTGGCGCGACGAGCACCGCGCCCACCGAGCGGCGCCGGCGCGGTTCAACCTGACGCCCACCGACGAGCAGCGGATGATCCGCGACCTCAGCCGCGACTTCGCCGCCGAACGGTTGCGGCCGGCCGCGGCGGCCGCTGACACCCAGTGCGCCGCACCGGACGAACTGCTCAACCAGGCGAGTGCCGAGCTCGGCATCGGCACGCTGAGCGTCCCCGAGTCGCTGGGCGGCGTAGCCGACGAGCGCTCGGCGGTCACCGGTGTGCTGGTCGCCGAGGCGCTCGCCCATGGCGACATGGGCCTGGCGCTCGCGTGCCTGGCCCCGTCGGCGGTGAGCACGGCGCTCGTGCTCTGGGGCGACGAAGAGCAGCAGGCGACGTACCTGCCGGCATTCGTCGGCGATAACCCGCCGGCGGCCGCCCTGGCGATCCACGAGCCGGGCCCCCTCTTCGACGCCTTTGCTCTGCGTACCAGTGCGCGACGCACCGTGGACGGGTACGTGCTGGACGGCGTGAAGTCGCTGATTCCCCGGGCTGCCCAGGCCGAGCTGTTCGTGATCGGCGCCAACCTCGACGGACGGCCGGCGCTGTTCGTCGTCGAGTCGAACACGCCGGGGCTCGCCGTGGCCGCCGAGCCGGCGATGGGACTGCGCGCCGCGTCCCTGGCCCGCGTCGAGCTCTCCCGCGTGGCGCTGCCCTCCGGCGCGCTGCTCGGCGGCGCAGCCGCCTACGCCGAGTGCATACGGCTGTCCCGCCTGGGTTGGTGCGCACTGGCGGTGGGCACGGCGCGTGCCGTCCTCGACTACGTCGTGCCCTACGTGAACGGCCGGGTCGCATTCGGGGAGCCGGTCAGCCACCGGCAGTCGGTGGCCTTCATGGTCGCCGATATCGGAATCGAGCTGGAAGGCATGCGGCTGGCGACGTATCGAGCGGCCAGCCGGGCCGAGCAGGGCCGCTCGTTCGCCCGCGAGGTGGCGCTGGCCCGCCAGCTGTGCTCCGAGTACGGCATGAAGATCGGCAGCGCCGGCGTGCAACTGCTCGGAGGCCACGGTTACGTCAAGGACCACCCGGTCGAGCGGTGGTACCGCGACCTGCGAGCGCCTGCCGTGCTGGAAGGCGGGGTACTGGTGTGACGATCAACCTGGAGGTGCCGGCGAAGTTCCGGCTGTTGCTCGACCAGGCGCACCAGGTTGCCCTCGGCGTGTTCCGGCCGATCTCGCGCAAGTACGACCTGGACGAGCACGCGTACCCCAGGGAACTCGACATGCTCGCCGCGCTGGTCGACGGCAGGAACGCCTCGGGCGAGCAGGGCGCCGGCGCGCACGGCGTGCGACACGGCGGCCACCTGTCCACTGTGCTCAGCGTCATGGAGGCGTGCTGGGGCGACGTCGCGCTGGTGTTGTCGATGCCGCGGCAGGGCCTCGGCAACGCGGCCATCGCCTCGTTAGCGGACGACGAGCAGCACGCGCGCTTCGATCACCTGTGGGCGTCGATGGCGATCACCGAGCCGGGCTGCGGCTCCGACTCGGCGGCCATCCGGACCACTGCCGTCCGCGACGGCGACGCATATGTCATCAACGGCGAGAAGATCTTCGTTACGGCAGGCGAGCGCTGCGACGCTGTCGTCGTGTGGGCGACGCTCGATCCCGCGAATGGCCGCGCCGCGATCAAGCCGTTCGTTGTCGAAAAGGGAACGCCGGGGCTCACCGTCGAGCGCCTGGAGCGCAAACTCGGGATTCGCGCCTCGGACACCGCCACGCTGCGCTTCGCCGACTGCCGGGTGCCGGCGGCCAACCTGCTTGGCTCGCCTGCGATCGACGAGGGCTTCGCGGGCGCCATGCAGACGTTCGACAACACCCGGCCGCTCGTGGCGGCGATGGCGCTCGGCGTCGCGAAGGCAGCGCTGGACGAGACACGTTCCGCACTCGCCGCGGTCGGCGTTTCCGCGGACTACGACCGGCCGGCCCGGGTGCAGCATGCGGCCGCTGCCGCATTGCTCGCCATGGAGGCCGACTGGGAGTCCGCGTACCTCACCACGCTCGAAGCGGCGTGGCTGGCGGACAACGGCACGCCCAATTCGCTGCAGGCGTCCATGGCCAAGGCCAAGGCAGGGCGGATGGCAACCGACGTAACGCTGCGCTGTGTCGAGTTGACCGGTGCCTACGGCGAAGCATCGCTGCTGGAGAAGTGGGCCCGGGACGCGAAGATCCTCGACATCTTCGAGGGCACGCAGCAGATCCAGCAGCTGATCGTGGCGCGCCGCCTGCTCGGCAAGACCTCCGCCGAGCTCAAGTAGACCCGGTTGACGGAGCATGTCACGCTGTGGCGTATGAGCTCTGAGCAACCCGAGCCCGACCCCGACCCGGTCAAGGACAAGTTCCGCGAGGCGCTGGAGCGCAAGCGCAGCCACCAGGAGAAGCGCGACGCCGACGCTCGCGAGACGACAAAGATCCACGGCGAACACGGCCCGGCGGCGACCCGGCGCGCCTTCCGCCGCAAGAGCGGCTAAGGCGTGTCGGTCAGTTCTTGAGCAGGTTGCCCTCCTGCCACTGCGCCCACAGCACGTTCCAGTCGCCGTAGCCGTCCCAGGACGGCATCACATCCAACCCGCCGGTGTTCACATACGTAAGGACGTCGCCGATGATCGAGAAGTTGTAGAACCACTTGGCGTCCTCGACCTTCAGGTTCGTGCAGCCGTGCGACGTGCTGCGGCTGCCGATGTTGCCGGTGTTCCACGCGGCGGCATGCACGAACTCGCCCGAATTGGTGAGCCGCACCGACCACGGCACTTGCAGCGAGTACGGGTTCGACTCGCCCGGAG
>JBKOXO010000212.1:0-17023 GCA_046744105.1 Actinomycetota bacterium | reverse complement strand
GGATAGCCCCGACGATCCGCTCGTGGCCGAAGGCGATCTGAGATAGCGCTTCCCGCACCAACTCGGCCGAGTCGCTCTCGACGAGGCAGAAACACATCTCGTCGGCGGGCACCGCGATGCACGAGACCGGCGTCACCGCGGCGTCCCCCGACCGCGAGCCGAGGCGAGCGAGCAAGTGCGCTGCGCATTCAGCTGTGGCGGGCGAGGTGTAGCACTCGACGAGAAAGAGTGGCTGCACCACACGCGGAGACTACAAACGCCGATCACCGGTCGCATCGGGGAAAGCCCCTATAACTGACGCGAGCGAACGGCGCGACCGAACGCCTAGCTTGCGGTAGATCCGGGCGAGGTTGGCCTCGACGGTCTTGACCGTGACGAACGTGGCGGCGGCGGCTTCCTTGTTCGTCATGCCGCTCGCGACCAGGCGGGCGATGCGTTCCTCGGTCGGGGTCAGCTCGCCGATCGTGCCGCGCTGAAGCCCGAGCCGGCGTAGCTCCACAGCCGCACGTTCGGCCCAGCTGGGCGCGCCGAGCCGAGTGAAGATCTGTCTGGCTTCGGTGAGTGCGGCCCGGGCGGCCAGCTTCTCCTTGTGCCGACGCAACATCCGTCCCTGCCATAGCAGGGTCCGAGCCAGCTCGAACGGCATCGGCAGCGTGGCGTGCGCCGCGAGGGCTCGCTTGAACGCCGCCGCGCTGGTCTCCAGATTCCCTTGCGCCATCGAGACGATCGCACGCGAACGGCCGGCGACCGCGACCAGCCAGGGGTACGGAGCGATCTCGGCGCGCCGTTCCAGGCGCTCGACCAGCCCGGCGGCTCGGTCGACGTCGCCGATCGCCACCACCGCCTCGACGTGATCGCCATGGAACCGATGACGGGCGGGTTCGACCACCCCGGCCGCTTGCATGATGTCGTCGGCACGGGTCAGCTGGCGGTCGGCCTCCACCGGATCGTCCCGGCAGAGCGCTACGAATCCCAGGACGACGAGGTGCAGCGCGCTGACCCAGGCGTCGTCGAACTCAGCGGCCAGGGCCAGCCCCTCGGTGGCGGCGGCCTGCGCCTCGTCGAGCTGGCCGAGGTGGGCCAACACCAGCCCACTGGCGTACAGCACGAATCCGCGCCAGCGCCGCGATCCCGACTGCTGCATGATCTCCATGGACTGCTGCGCCTCCTGCCGGGCGCGCTGCCACTCGCCGAGCCAGCAGTCGATCTCGGCCAGGTGCATGAGCGACGTCCCGGTCGCCACCTCGTCGCCGACATTGACGGCGGTGGCGAGCTCGTCCGCGTAGGTCGCCCTGGCGTGCTGGGGATCCTCGACGTGCTTGGACAATGAGCGCCAGGTCATCTGAGTCCAGCCGGCAGCCCAGGACGCCCTGGCCGGGTTCACCAGGCGACGGCTGCGCTCGATGAGGTCCCGATCGATGCCCTGGCCGGTGAAGAAGCGGACGTCGGCGGCAATCATCCAGACGCAGGCGGCCAGATCCGGGTGGGTGGCGACGTCCTCTTCTGTGAGCAGCCGCAGCGTCGCCTCGATCGCGCGTTGCTCCCCGGCAAGATCATGCGTGCCGTACCAGGTCTGGCGCAGTCCGGCCTCAATCTTCAGCGGCCGCGATCCGCCCGCCTCCGCCCCGGCCTGAGTGCACAGGTCCACGGCCCGCTGCGTCGCGCCCTCGTGGAACACGACGTGGGACAGCTCCAGCAGAACGCGCGCGCGCTCCGGTCCCGCCGGCAACGTCGTGGCGGCAGCGTCGAGCACTGACCAGGCCCGCCGCGTATCGCCGGAGTGGAACAGGGCGCGCCCGGCCGCGGCCATGCGCGCTGCATACTGCGCGGTATGGCCGGCCGGCGTCCGTAGCCCCGCCAACTCCCACAGCTGGGCTGCAGACGTCAGCGCACCCCGCGCCTGCGCGGTCGATGCCCCGGCCTCGAGCGCATCAGCCACCCGCTCGTCCCGGCGCTCGCTGGCCAATGCGAGGTGCCAGGCGCTTTGTTCGACGTCGTCGACGAGGTCCGCAAGGCGAGCGTGCAAGCGGCGCCGTCCGATGCCCGAGGTCCGGACCGCCGCGCGGAACAACGGGTGGACGAGCCGGACCTGGCCGCGCTGCATCTCGATGACACCGTGCTCCTCGGCGCGGTCGAGCCCTTCGAGCCCGACCCGCTCGCCCAGCGCGGCAACGACGAGGTCGACGGTCGGCGTGGCGAGCGCGGAGACGACACGCAGCACCTCGCGGGCATCGGCCGGCAGGCGCTGGATCCGCGCGGCGAGCAGGTCGCCCATGGTTTGCGGTAGCGGCAGCGGCTCTCCAGGCGCGGCCTGCCCGCCGGAGTGCGCCAGCGCGCGGGCGATCTCGAGGGCAAACAACGGATTGCCCGCAGACGCCTGCTCGACCCGACGCAGCAGCGGCCGGGACAGCGACAGGCCCACCCGCTCATGGATGAGACTGTGCAGGGCGCCCAGGCTGAGCCCGCCGAGGCCGATGCGCACGAGCCGCTCCGGGCGCAACGCCTGCGCCAGCCCGAACGGCGACGCCGGCTCGCGCTCGTCGCGCACCGTCGCGAGCACGCAGACCCGCTCCGTTGAAAGGCGCCGGGCGACATACTCGACGGCCTCGGCGGTGGGCCGGTCGAGCCACTGTGCGTCGTCGCTCGCAATGACGACAGGTGCGTCGGCAGCGAACCGCCGGATGATGCCCAGCAGGGCCACCGCGACAGCCCGGTGCCCCAGCGTGGGTTCCTCCGCCTTCCGCCGGAGCAGCGCGACCTCGACCGCGTGTCGCTGCGGCTCGGGCAGACCACCCAGCACGCGCTCAGGCACGCCGTCCAGCAGATCTCGCAGCCCCCCGAAGGACAGCTCGGCCTCAGATTCGGCCGGACGGCACGTCAGCAGCTGGTAGCCCTGCCCAGATGCGCGCGCCAGCGCCTCGCGCCAGAGCGTCGTCTTGCCGATGCCCGCCGGGCCATGGACGACACAGGCGACCGGCCCGTGACCAGCCGCGTCCAGGACCGAGGCCAGTTCTAGCAGTTCCCGATCACGGCCGACCAGACGATGCGACGCTACGCGCCCGTCGTCCCGCTGACCCAGCCCGATCACCGCGTCCCCCTGCGCGCACAGCCGCCGCAACAGCACTCATTGTGCTCGTACCGCGTGACCGTCAGCTACGGGGCAATGGCGAAGGTCGCGGTGCGCCCCTCTATCCCAGCGAACCGCGCACGGAGCGTGTAATTGCCGGTCCCGACGCGCTGTCGGGTGCCCGCGCAGTGTGGTTGCGACGACGTGCCGCTCCAGTGGATGGAGCGCCGCACCGCCTGCCGCGGCGCTAGCGTGATCGGGCTATTGCCTGGCTTGACCTTGCAGTCGTGACTGCCCCACACGCGGGACTCGCCGTTGTAGACGAGCAGTTCGACCTGACTGTCGGACAGGTTCGCTGCGCACGGCGCCTCGCCGGTGTTCGTCACCTGGATCTCCAGTTCGGGACGCTGGTCGAGCCGATACCGTTTGGCGTCCGTGGTGGCCGCCACGCCCAGCACGGAGGGCACACACGGAACCGCCGTGGACGTGACCTGGGACGGGTCCCTGCCGGAGCGCCCCGACGAGCCCCGGGCGCTCGGGGACTTCTTGTCCCTGGCCAGGACGAGCACGTACGCCGTCAGTGCGCCCAGCAGTAGGACGCCGACGACGAGCAGCCGCCAGTACAGGTACGGCGGCAACGATCCGGCGGGGCGTGACATTGTCGCGACACGCTAGCCGATGTCCCTGCGGGGCATCGCATCGAAGACACTGACGCTGTGCAGGCTCTCCTTGACTGGTACGCCGGCGCGGCGCGCGACCTGCCGTGGCGGCGCGCGGATGCCACGCCGTGGGGGGTGCTCGTCAGCGAGGTAATGCTCCAGCAGACGCCTGTGGCCCGGGTTCTGCCGACATACCGGTCCTGGATGCAGCGGTGGCCGAGGCCCTCCGGGCTGGCCGCCGCCACGCCGGGAGACGCCGTGCGCGCCTGGGGCAGGCTCGGCTATCCCCGCCGGGCGCTGCGGCTACACGCGTGCGCCGCGGCGCTCGTCGATCGGCACGAAGGCGAGGTTCCCGCTGATCTGGAAGCTTTGCTCTGCCTACCTGGCGTAGGCGCCTACACGGCGCGGGCCGTGGCGGCGTTCGCATTCGGGCAGCGCCGGCCCGTGGTCGACACGAACGTGCGCCGCGTGGTGGCCCGCGCGTTCGGCGGGCAGGGCGAGGCCCGGCCGCCGTCCACTGCGCGCGATCTCGCCACCGTCGCGGCACTGCTGCCTGCCGAGCCGGCACGGGCAGCCCGGGTCAGCGTCGCCCTCATGGAGCTCGGCGCGCTGCTGTGCACGGCCCGCACGCCACGCTGCAGCGACTGCCCGCTGCGGAAGACCTGCGCATGGCGGCTGGCCGGCGCGCCGCCCTACGCCGGGCCGCGATCACGGCCGCAGCGGTTCACCGGTACCGACCGGCAGGTACGTGGACTGCTGCTCGAGGTGCTGCGTGCATCGCCGGCGCCGGTCGAAGGCGCCGCACTCGACGTCGTCTGGCCGGACGCCCGGCAACGGGCCCGCGCCCTGGACGCCCTGGTTGTGGACGGTCTGGTGGATCCGTTGCCCGACGGCCGGTACGCCCTGCCATAGACAGAGCCGCCCGGCAAGATACCATGCCGGGGGGCGGTTTTCCGAGGTCCGCTGCGCTGGTCGCCGACCCTGTCTGCGGGGGCGGCCCCCTCCGGGACGGGCGCCGGCTTGGCCTCGCCGCGGAACGTGAACGTGCCGTTCTTCTCGACGCCGTCGGGCGACGGCTCCGCGTCCACCACGACGATCTGCCCTGCCTGCAACTCGCCGAACAGGATCTTCTCCGACAGGGAGTCCTCGAGCTCGCGCTGGATGGTGCGCTTCAGCGGCCGGGCGCCCAGCACCGGGTCGTAACCCTTCTTGGCCAGCAGCTTCTTGGCCGCGTCGGTGAGCTCCAGGCCCATGTCCTTGTTGCGCATCTGCGTGTCGAGCAGGGCGAGCCTCAAATCGACGATCTCGACAATTTCGTCTTCGGTCAGCTGGTGGAACACGATCGTGTCGTCGATGCGGTTGAGGAACTCGGGGCGGAAGTGTTGCTTGAGCTCGTCCGTGACCTTCTGCTTCATCCGCTCGTAGTTCGACGCCTCATCGTTGCCGGACTGGAAGCCGAGCGTCACCGCCTTCGACACGTCCCGCGTACCGAGGTTCGTGGTCAGGATCAGCACCGTGTTCTTGAAGTCCACGATGCGGCCCTGGCCGTCGGTCAGCCGGCCGTCCTCGAGCACCTGCAGCAGCGTGTTGAACACGTCCGGGTGCGCCTTCTCGACCTCGTCGAACAGCACGACGGAGAACGGCTTGCGGCGCACCTTCTCGGTGAGCTGGCCGCCCTCGTCGTAGCCGACGTAGCCCGGAGGGGCACCGACCAGCCGCGACACGGTGTACCGGTCGTGGAACTCCGACATGTCCAGCTGGATCAGCGCATCCTCGTCGCCGAACAGGAACTCGGCGAGTGTCTTGGCCAGCTCGGTCTTACCGACTCCGGACGGGCCGGCGAAGATGAACGAGCCGCCCGGACGCTTCGGGTCCTTCAGGCCGGCGCGGGTGCGCCGGATCGCCTGGGACACGGCCTTGATCGCCTGCTGCTGGCCGACGACCCGCTTGTGCAGCTCGTCCTCCATGCGCAGCAACCGGGCCGTCTCCTCTTCCGTGAGCTTGAAGACGGGGATGCCGGTCCAGGTCGCCAGCACCTCGGCGATCTGCTCGTCGTCGACCTCGGCCACGACGTCCATGTCGCCGGCCTTCCACTCCTGCTCGCGCTTGGCCTTCTCGACGAGCAGCGTCTTCTCCTTGTCGCGCAGGCCCGCCGCCTTCTCGAAGTCCTGCGCGTCGATCGCGGACTCCTTCTCGCGACGCACCTCGGCGATGCGCTCGTCGAACTCGCGAAGGTCGGGCGGTGCCGTCATGCGGCGGATGCGCATGCGTGAGCCCGCCTCGTCGATCAGGTCGATGGCCTTGTCCGGCAGGAACCGGTCGCTGATGTAACGGTCGGCGAGGCCCGCCGCGGCCACCAGCGCGGAGTCGGTGATCGAGACGCGGTGGTGCGCCTCGTAGCGGTCGCGCAGCCCCTTGAGGATCTCGATCGTGTGCGCGACGGTCGGCTCGCCCACCTGCACCGGCTGGAAGCGCCGCTCCAGGGCGGCGTCCTTCTCCAGGTGCTTGCGGTATTCGTCCAGCGTGGTGGCGCCGATGGTCTGCAGCTCACCGCGGGCCAGCATCGGCTTGAGGATCGAGGCCGCGTCGATGGCGCCCTCGGCGGCACCCGCACCCACCAGCGTGTGGATCTCGTCGATGAACATGATGATGTCGCCGCGGGTGCGGATCTCCTTGAGCACCTTCTTCAGCCGCTCTTCGAAGTCACCGCGGTACCGGGAGCCCGCCACCAGGGAGCCCAGGTCGAGCGTGTACAGGTGCTTGTCCTTCAGGGTCTCGGGCACCTCGCCCTTGACGATGGCCTGAGCCAGGCCCTCGACGACGGCCGTCTTGCCGACGCCGGGCTCGCCGATCAACACCGGGTTGTTCTTCGTCCGGCGCGACAGCACCTGCATCAGGCGCTCGATCTCCTTCTCCCGGCCGATGACCGGGTCGAGCTTGCCCTCGCGTGCGGCCTGGGTGAGGTTGCGGCCGAATTGGTCCAACACCAGAGACGTGGACGGTGTGGCCTCGGACGCGGTGCCGGCCGGCTCCTTGGCCTGGTAGCCGTTGAGCAGCTGGATCACCTGCTGGCGCACCTTGTTCAGGTCGGCGCCCAGCTTCACCAGCACCTGGGCAGCCACGCCCTCGCCCTCGCGGATGAGGCCGAGCAGGATGTGCTCGGTGCCGATGTAGTTGTGGCCGAGCTGCAGCGCCTCGCGCAGGCTGAGCTCCAGCACCTTCTTGGCCCGCGGCGTGAACGGGATGTGCCCGCTCGGCGCCTGCTGGCCCTGGCCGATGATCTCCTCGACCTGGGAGCGCACGGCCTCCAGCGAAATGCCGAGCGACTCGAGGGCCTTGGCTGCGACGCCTTCACCTTCGTGGATCAGCCCGAGCAGGATGTGCTCGGTGCCGATGTAGTTGTGATTGAGCATCCGGGCCTCTTCCTGGGCCAGGACGACAACCCGACGCGCGCGGTCGGTGAACCTCTCGAACATGCCAGCTCCTTCCGCGCCTTCGTACAGCCGCTGGGCACCCGCCACGAGCCCCCAAACCCCGTTGTCACAGTCTCGCAGCAGACCGTCAGCGACGACTCTACTGCCGCTGTGTTACGAGCGTGGTCGCAGATCAGCTACAGACCGCTACGTCGCCCGGCGCGAAGTCGACGACGCATAGGGGTAAACGGACTGCACGCCCCGGAGATGCCCCGATGCCGTCCGCTACCAGCGAACGGCCGAGCGCGCTGGTAGCGCGTTTCGCTCCGCAAGCGTCGCTGCGGCGCGAGCGCTCATCGTCGGCGATTGAGCACACCCGGCGTGGGCTACGTGGTATTTGGTATGGGCGGCACACGAGTGCGCGACGAGGAGCTCGCCAGGGCGCTCTATGCGGAGCACGCCGGAGCGTTGCTGGCGTTCGTACAGCGGCTGCTGGGAGGCGACCGCTCCTCCGCCGAGGACATCGTCCAGGAGACGCTGCTGCGTGCGTGGCGCAACGCCGACCGGCTGCCCCCGCACGCGATCCGGCCCTGGCTGTACACCACGGCGCGGCACCTGGTCATCGACGTGTATCGCAGGCGGCGTGCCCGCCCCGTCGAAACGTCGAGTGACCAGCTCGACACGATCGTCGCCGCCGACGAGCTGGATTCCGCGCTGGATTCGGTGCTGGTGGCCGACGCCCTCGGTGCGCTGAGCCCAGCGCATCGGGCCGTGCTCATCGACTGCTACTACCGCGGTCATACCGCCCGGGAGGTCGCCCAGGAGCGTGGGCTCCCGGCCGGCACGGTCCGCTCGCGCCTGCACTACGCGCTGCGCGCCCTGGGGCTCGCGCTCCAGGAGCGGGGGGTGGGACAGCCATGAGCGACGCTCGGGGAGCGAATCTGGAACGCGCACCGCAGGCGCGCTCGGGACGACGACCCACCCTATCCGGCGGGAAGGAGGTCCGATCATGACCTGCGACTTCCGGGAATACGTCGCCGCATACGTCCTCGACGCGCTGGAACCGGACGAGTCGGCGCGGCTGCGGGAGCACCTCGCCACGTGCGCCGCGTGCCAGGAGGAGCTAGCGGCCGTGGCCTGGATCCCTCCGCTGTTGCCGCTGGTCGATGCCGCGCAGGTCGAGCGGCTGGACGGCGCGTCCGAGGAGCCGCCGCCACGGCTGCTGGAGCGGCTCATCGCCGAGATTGCCCGCGAGGCGCGAACCCCGCGGGGCCGCCGGGTGACTGCCATGATCGGCGCGGCGGCGCTGCTGCTCGGAGCCGGCGGGCTGTCCACGGCGGCCAGGCTGTCGTCCGGGCATCACGAGACGTCCACGATCGAGGCGGTCGACGCGCGCACCCACGTCCGCGCGGCGGTGACGGTGTCCGGGCGCAGCTGGGGCACCCAGTTGGGACTGACGCTGACGGGCGCGTACCCGAACGGGACGTGCTCGCTGGTTGCGCGCTCCGACGACGGCCGCAGCGACACCGCGGCCACGTGGGTGGCCTCCGCGAATGGCACCGCGAACGTGCCCGGTGCCACGTCCATCCCGTCCGGCCACCTCGTTGAGCTGGACGTCGTGACTACCTCGGGTTACCGGCTGGTGCGCATTGTCATACACAAGTGATTCGCAAAGGGAGAAAGAAATGGTGATCAAATATGCACTGCTCGGCATCGGCGGCGCCGGAGTACTGGCCATGGCGGCATGCAGTTCGGCCGGCGGCAGCTCATCCGGCGGGACGTCGGCGTCAGGCGGCGGCACAACAGTGGCCGTCCGCAGCGTCTCCGGCACCGGCAACGTGCTTACCGACGCCCAAGGCCACACGCTCTACGCAAGCGAGCAGGAGGCCAACGGCAAGCCGCTGTGCACGACCAGCGACTGCGTCACGTTCTGGCAGCCACTCGTGGTCGGCGACGGTAAGCCCACCGGGCCCTCGTCGCTCACGGCGAAGCTGACCACCGTCGCGCGGCCGGACGGCAAGATGCAGGTTGCACTGAACGGCTCGCCGCTCTACACCTTCACCGAGGACCACTCGGCGGGTGACATTAGGGGCAACGGGTTCAAGGACAGCTTCGGCAGCCTGCACTTAACCTGGCACGTCGCGACGCCGTCCGGTATCGCTGCCGCCCCGTCGGGCCCGAGCACCGGCGGTTACAGCAGCACCGGCGGTTACAGCAGCGGCGGTGGCGGTGGCGGTGGCTACTGATGCGTGCCTGGTCGCTTCCCATATGGGTCGCCCTCGCCGCGTTGTGGGTGCTGCGCGTCGTGACGGCCGCCATGCTGGCCGTGGATGCCTACATCCACGCCGATCTGGCCGTCCGCTACGACGCGAACCGGGACACCGGACTCAGCCAGGGCACCCTGTTCCGGTGGGAAGCCGGCGCGGCGGCCCTCGCCGCGCTGGTCGTCCTGGTGGTGTTCGGGCGGGCGGTCTGGTCGCTTGTGGCATGGGCACTGGCGTTGGTGGTGGCAGCCTCCGCATTCGGGGCAGTCATGATCTACGCGCACTACGACATCGGACGGCTCGGCCCACTACCCGACATGTATGAGCCGTTTTGGTACGGGGAGAAGACACGGGCCGCCGTCGCCGAGGGCATTGCTACCGGCACCGCGTTCCTAGGGCTGGTGCTTGCCACGTGGATGGTGTGGGCCCGCAAGCGCGCAGTGCCACGTCGGATGGCGCGTGTAGACAGGAAGGATGACCACGTGGGCGGACGTGCGTCGTGACCAGCCACGGTTGGCGCAGGTGGGCGAACAGCGGTTGCTCGCGCCCGGCGTGGTTCTGGTCGGGACGATCCGGCGCGACGGCAGTCCCCGGATCAGTGCGGTGGAGCCGCTGCTACTCGACGGCGCGTTATGGCTGTGCATGCTGTACCACTCGGCGAAGGCGCGCGACCTGATGCGGGACCCGCGCCTGATCCTGCACAGCATCGTGACGGACCGCGATGCGACCGGCGGCGAGGTCAAGGTCCGCGGGCGAGCGCAACCCGTCGTGGACGAGCCGGCGCAGCGGCGCTATGCGTCGGCAGTCGCCGAGCAGCGCGGGTGGCGGCCCACACCGGGTCGGTTCCACCTGTTCACCGTCGACATCGACGACGTGACGTTCGTCCGCTACGACCCGGAGACCGGTGATCAGTACGTGGCCCGCTGGCCCAGTGGCCGCCGCTACGTTCGCAAGAGCGACTACGGCACGAGCCTCGGCCCACCGGAGGAGACCTCAGCGGTCTTCGGGTAAGCGGCGTCGCTGCCGCGGTGCACGATGCGATTCGCCTCGTCCACGAACACGATCTTGGGCTCGCTGGCCTTCGCCTCCGGGTCCGGCAGGATCGCGTAGCTGATGACGATGATCAGGTCGCCGGCCTGCACGAGATGCGCGGCGGCGCCGTTGATGCCGATCACGCCGGAGCCGCGCGATCCCTCGATGACGTAGGTCTCCAGGCGCGCGCCGTTCGTCACGTCCACGACGGCCACCTGCTCGCCCGGCAGCAGGTCCGCGGCATCCATCAGATCGGCGTCGATCGTGATCGATCCGACGTAGTGGAGATCCGCCTGGGTCACCGTGGCCCGGTGGATCTTGCTCTTGAGCATCGTCCGATACACGCCGTCGAGGATAGGTACCGGGGCGGCTGCCGGCCATGGGACGTTCGTCACCGCCGCCCCATCTCGCGTGATCTTGGACTTGCGGTCGAATAGCAACCACAAGCCCAAGATCACGGGGAAGGACAGAGGCCGGATGTCTAGACCAATGAGCGACCCAGGCCTAGGGTCGGGATTCGCAAGCTTCTGCCGGTATCGCGAGGAGAGGTTATGCGAATCCGTCCGATCATGATTACCTCCACTGTGGGGGCACTGCTGGCGATAGGTGCCGCTGCTCCCGGCACCGCCGCCGCGCCGAGTCCGGACCCGATCCAGGCCCGGCTGGCGCAGATGTCGCTGGAACAGAAGGTGGGACAGCTGTTCTCCACCTACGTGTACGGCGACTCCGCGATCGCGCCCAGCGCTGCCGACGCCGCGCAGAACCGGGCCGCATACGGCGTGGACACGGCCGCCCAGGTGATCGCCAAGTACCACCTCGGCAACGTCATCTACTTCACCTGGAGTGACAACCTGAACGCCCCGGCGCAGATTGCGACGCTGTCGAACGGGCTCCAGCAGGCCGCACTCGACGGTGACGGCACGCCGCTACTGATCAGCACCGACCAGGAGGGCGGCAACGTCACGCGCATCGGCGCGCCGCTGGCCGTCTCCCCGGGCAACATGGCGCTGGGCGCGACGTTCTCGCCGCCCGACTCGTACGCCATGTCGCGGGCAACGGGGCAGCAGCTCAAGGCGCTCGGCATCACCGTCGACGACGCCCCCGTGGTGGACGTGAACACCAACCCGGCCAACACGGCCGACGGGCCACGCTCGTTCGGCGACGTGGCGGGGCACGTGGCGGCCATGTCTGCCGCGTCGGTGGTCGGCTACCAGTCGGCGGGCATCGCCGCGACCGTAAAGCACTTCCCGGGCCTGGGCAGCACGAGCATCAACACGGACAACGCCCCGGCGATCACCGACGAGACCAAGGCCCAGTTCGAGCAGAACGACCTGCCGCCGTTCCGTGTGGCGATCTCGTCCGGCGTGGACGTGGTCATGGCGGCCCACATCGTGGCCGATTCACTTGACCCGTCCGGGGCACCGGCCAGCCTGTCGAAGCCCATCATCACCGGGCTGCTGCGGGGCGAGCTGCACTACGACGGCGTGGTCATCACCGACGCCCTTAGCGCGGGCGCGCTTTCGGCAGTGCCGCCGGCCGAGCGCGCGGTGGAGGCCGTCGAGGCCGGCGACGACGTGCTGCTGATGCCGGACAACCTCGGCAACGCGATCAATGCGATGCTCGACGCGGTGCACTCCGGGCGGATCAGCGAGGCACGCATCGACCAATCCGTGACCCGCATCCTGCGGCTCAAGCAGAAGCTGGGCCTGTTCGACAACCCGATGGTGGACGTCTCGGCCGTGCCCGGCAGCGTGGGCACGGCGTCGCAGAACGCTGCTGCGGCGCAGGCCGCGACCGACTCGATCACTCTCCTGCGCAACGACGACGGCACCCTGCCGCTCACCCCGAACAGCGGCCAGCACGTACTCGTCACCGGCTGGGGTCTTGGCACCACCCAGACGCTGACCAACCTGGTGGCTACGCACGGCGTGACCGCTCAGCGCGTCTATACAGGTACGACGCCCACCCAGGCGGCCATCAACGCCGCCGTGGCCGCGGCCGCCGCAAACGACGAAGTGATCGTCACCACCGACAACGCATGGGGCAACACCGCGCAGCAGGCTCTGGTGAAGGCGCTGCTGGCGACAGGGAAGCCGGTGACGGTGATGGCGATGGGCGGTCCCTACGACCTGGCCTACTTCGACGCGGCGCCGACGTACCTCGCCGCCTACGGTTACCAGCCGGCGACGCTCAGTCGCCTGGTCGACGTGCTGTTCGGCGCCCAACCGGAAGGGCACCTGCCGGTGACCATCCACCGCGCCGATGACCCGACGAAGGTGCTCGTCCCGTACGGTACGGGACTACGGTACTGATTTCATGTAGCCGACGACGAAAAGCCCGCCCCGGCAACGGGGCGGGCTTTCGTTTTCGTGCGGTCAGTGTGCGGCGTTGTACGCCTCGAGAACCGAGGCCGGGACGCGGCCGCGGTCGCTCACCTTGTGCCCGTTGCGCCGGGCCCATTCGCGGATTGCCTGCGTCTGCTCCCGATCAGATCGTGCGCTTCCCCGGGCGCGACGTCCGTCCGATGCGCGCACCCGGCCGGCGCGCCGCGCGTGGGCGACATAGTTCGAGAGACCGTCGCGCAACTTCTTCGCGTTTGCCCTCGACAGGTCGATCTCGTACGACGTGCCGTCAAGCGCGAAGCCCACGGTTTCCACAGCGTTGCTGCCGTCGATGTCGTCGATGAGACTTACTTGAACCTTCTTGGCCATGCCCAGTGACTCCTCGAAATCAGTAAGTGGTGGTCCCTACAATAGCCGAAATTGCGCTCGGGCTATTCTGGCACACCCGGGAGCAATGCTCAGAGCGGCTTGAGCAGCGGGAAGAGAATCGTCTCACGAATCCCGCCCTGCGTGAGCAGCATGATCAGGCGGTCGACGCCCATGCCCATTCCGCCCGTGGGCGGCATACCGTATTCGAGTGCTCGCAGAAAGTCCTCGTCCAGATGCATCGCTTCGGGGTCGCCCTTCGCGGCCTCCAGCGACTGTTCGACCAGGCGCCGGCGCTGCTCGACCGGATCGGCCAGTTCGGAATAGGCGACCCCGATCTCGATGCCACCGATGAACAGGTCCCAGGCCTCGGCCAGCCGTGGGTCGTTGCGGTGCGGGCGGGCCAGCGGGCGCACCTCGACCGGGTAATCCTTGATGAATGTGGGCCGGACAATCGTGTGCTCTACCAACTTCTCGAACAATTCCAGGACGACTTCGCCCGCTGTCCAGCCCGGCCGCAGCGCGACGTCGTACTTGTCCGCATAGCGACGCAGCTCGTCCAACCCCGCGTCCACCGTGATGGGTTCACCCAGCGTGGAGGACAGTGCGGCATGAATCGAAACCGACGCCCACTCGCCGAACAGGTCGATCTGCGTCCCGTCCTCGGCGAGCCGAGTGGTCACACCGATGGCGCGGGCTGCGTCTTGAACGAGCGTCCGAGTGAGGTCGGCCATCGTGTCGTAGTCACCGTATGCGGCGTATGCCTCCAGTAGCGTGTACTCCGGAGAGTGCGTCGAGTCGACGCCTTCGTTGCGAAACGCCTTGCCCATCTCGTAAACGCGATCGATCCCGCCGACGATGCAGCGTTTGAGGTACAGCTCGGTGGCGATCCGCAGCGACATGTCGAGGTCGAACGCATTCAGGTGGGTGTGGAATGGCCGAGCCGCCGCACCGCCGTGCACCGTTTGCAGGATCGGCGTCTCCACCTCGACGAATCTCAGGCGATCCATGGTTTCCCGAATCGAGCGCAGCACCCTCGCCCGGATCAGCACCATTTCCCGAGCGTCCGGCCGGACAATCAGGTCGACATACCGCTGCCGGACGCGCATCTCCTCCGAGAGCGGCTTGTGGGCAACGGGCAGCGGGCGCAGTGCCTTGGCCGCGATCCGGTACGAATCCGCGAGCACGGAAAGCTCGCCGCGCCGTGATGAGACGACCTCGCCGTGCACGAATACGATGTCGCCCAGGTCGACGTCGGCCTTCCAGGCCGCAAGTGCCGAGTCGCCCACTCGGTCGAGCGAGAGCATCACCTGCAATTCGACGCCGCCCTCTCGCAAAGTGGCGAAGCACAGCTTGCCGGTGTTGCGCACAAATATGACGCGTCCGGTCACGCCGACGTACTCGCCGGTCTTCGTGTCAGGCGCGAGATCCGGATAGGTTTGGCGCACGTCCGCGAGCGAAGTGGTGCGGGGGACGGAAACCGGAAACGGTGCGTGGTCCGGGTCAGCGACGAGGCGGTCGTACTTGGCGCGCCGGACGCGCATCTGCTCCGGCAACTCCTCGGATGTATCGTCCGGACCGGCGTTCGCCGAACCGCGATGCTCGCTCACCGAGCCAGCGTATCGAGGGCGGCGCAGCGTTTTGGGCGGGACCTGCTCACTCATCGCATCGCGCTGACTTATGTCATGGCCGATTCAGGCCACCGCGCCACTGCCGCGCTCTCGTGACGGTACGGCACAGTTTCCGTGTGACCACTCATACGGCCAACCCTGTTACCACTGGCATTCAATTGTCGGGCCTGCGCAAGACGTTCCGCACCCCACAGGGACCGGTGCACGCCGTTCGTGGCGTCGACATCTCGATCGCGCCCGGTGAGACGGTGGCACTGCTCGGCCCGAACGGAGCGGGCAAGTCGACCACCATCGACATGCTTCTCGGTTTGCTCCCACCTGATAGCGGCACGGTGTCGCTGTTCGGCATGAAGCCGGCCGACGCGATCAAGCTAGGCGCGATCGGCGCGATGTTGCAGACCGGCTCGCTGATCCGCTACCTGAGCGTCCGCGAGTTGATCGCCATGATGGGAGCGCTGTTCCCGAACCCGTACGGTGTTGACGAGGTGCTCGACCTGACCGGCATCGCCGATATCGCCGGGCGGCGGGTGCAGAAACTGTCCGGCGGGCAGACGCAGCGGGTGCGCTTCGCGATCGCGCTGGTCAGCAACCCGGATCTGCTCGTGCTCGACGAGCCCACGGTCGGCATGGATGTCGAGAGCCGCCACGGGTTCTGGACGACGATGCGTCGCTTCGCATCCTCCGGCAAGACCGTCGTATTCGCCACGCACTACCTCGAGGAGGCGGACACCTACGCCGACCGGATCATCCTCATGGCGCGCGGAGAGATCGTCGCCGACGGGCCGGCGACGGAGATCAAGGCGACGGCGGGGCTGCGCACGATTCGGGCCACGCTGCCCGGCGTCGACCCAGCGGTGCTCGCCGCGCTTCCCGGCGTGACACACGTCGAGACCCGCGGCGAGGCCGTCATCCTCAACTGCTCCGACTCGGATGCCGCGATCCGCGCACTGCTGCCGGCCTATTCGCAGGCACGCGACATCGAGATCAGCGGGGCCGGACTCGAACAGGCCTTCCTGCAACTCACCGGTGACAACGGAGAGGTCAAATGAGCACGATGACTTACGCCCGCTACGAACTGGTGCGGACGTTCCGCAACGCGCGGTTCTTCATCTTCTCGCTGGTGTTCCCGCTGGTGATGTACTTCCTCATCGCCGCGCCGAACAAGAACGTCCACGACCTGGGCCATACCACGGGGTTCGGCGGCTACTTCGCGCCGCTGTATTACATGGTGGGCCTCGCCGCGTGGGGCGCGATGATGTCGGTGATGGCCGGCGGCGCGCGCATTGCCGATGAGCGCTCCGTCGGGTGGAACCGGCAGCTGCGGCTCACCCCACTGAGCAACCGGACGTACTTCCGCGCCAAGGTGCTGACCAGCTACGTCCTCGCACTCATCAGCATCGGACTGCTGT
The DNA here is from genome assembly GCA_046744105.1 of Actinomycetota bacterium. Taxonomy (GTDB): domain Bacteria; phylum Actinomycetota; class Actinomycetes; order Mycobacteriales; family Jatrophihabitantaceae; genus DASXRA01. The sequence continues at coordinate 840 of JBKOXO010000212.1, read as the reverse complement.
ACCTGTCCGGGGCGATCCTCGGGGTGCGGCTGCCCGCCGACAAGTGGCTGCAGATGACCGGGCTGCTGCTGGTGGCGGCGATCCCCTTTGCCGCGATCGGCATCTTCATGGGCCACATCATGTCCGTCGACTCGATGGGGCCGGCGCTGGGCGGCGTCACCGCGTTGTTCGCGTTCCTCGGCGGCGTGTGGTTCCCGATCACGGGCGGCGGGTTCTTCAAGGTGCTGGCCGAGTGCCTGCCCTCGTACTGGCTGGTGCAGGCCGGCCGGCTCGGCCTGGGCGGTGGCGGCGCAGTGTGGGGCGCCAAGGGCTGGCTATGCGTCGGCGTGTGGACTGTGGTGTTCGCGTTCCTCGCGATGAAGGCGTACCAGCGCGACACGAGGCGCGTCTAATCTCGTTAAGACGATGACTGATCCGTACGCGTCCGACGGTGGCGGCGGGTTCCGGCCCTGGTCGCTGGCCCGACGCGACTCCGCCGCGCGGTGGCGGCGGGTCATCTTCCCCGGCATCTGGCTGATCTATTTGAGCCAGACGGCGCACGGGATCGGTCAGCACAGCTCGGGGTGGGCCCTAGCGGCAGGATTCGCGATCCTCGCCGCGTTCTGCGTGTGCTATCTGGCCGCCTTGCCCTTCGCGTGGGCCGGTCGGCGGCAGCGATTCTGGGCGGTGTACGCGGCAGCGATCGCGCTCGTGGCTATCGAGACGGCGTTCGCGCATGAGGACGCATTCGTCATGCTGACGTTCGTCGCGGTGCTGACGGTCAGCGCGCTGGGTGCACGCTCGATCCCCGTGCTGGCGCTGTTCACCGTGGTCGCGGTCGCGGTGCCGCCGGCAGTGCGC
>JBKOXO010000176.1:0-5310 GCA_046744105.1 Actinomycetota bacterium | reverse complement strand
AGGCCGAATGCGCACGACTGGTCGCGCTCGGCGCGGTACGCGTGCGACTGCTGCCTGCCAATGGCCACGACGAGTCGTGCCTCGTGATGCAGGACATCGAGGGCAACGAGTTCGATCTCGACTGAGTGGCCGCGACCGTGTCCTGGTCGCCTGAGTTACCTGATGTGCGGATGATTCCAGGAAGTGCGCCTCATAATGCGGCAGCGCGTCGTAGCAAGCCCGACGGGTCCATAAGGTCTGGTGTGCTCGCTGCAGGCTGCGGTCGGGGATGCGCGGCAGTGGTTAGCAGTGGTATGACGGAGAAACTGACGGAACTGGCGGGCACGGTGGATCGACGGTTGCTGATCAATAACTCGGTCGCCCAAGGTGTGACGGCCAGGGGGTTGCCCGCGCCGTTCCGGCAGCAGCGGTGACATCATCACCGCGTGGAGAGGGTCGAGGTCGAGGTCGAGATTTTCAGCTGCAGCCGCTGGTGCTGCCGCATCCCTCGCAGACGAAGCAGCTGCCGGCCGGGCGCATCTTGGTGCCGCAGTTCATGCAGAGGGGCGCATCGGCCGACGAACCGATGATCGACTCGAGCAGTTCGGTGGAGCTGTGCACCTGCGGCGGCGCCCCGTGCGCCGTGTCGGAGACGACGGGGTCGGACGCAGCCGGCGACGAATTGACCGGCGCGGACTGGGCCAGACCCTCCAGGTCCTCCGGCTCCTCCGAAGGAGCGTACGAACCCGTCTCGACCTGGCGGGTGCGCTCGGCGACGGTGTAGATGCCCAGCGCCGCACGGGTCTCATACGGCAGGTAGTCGAGCGCGAGCCGCCGGAAGATGTAATCGAGCACCGACTGCGCCATCCGGATGTCCGGGTCATCGGTGAGCCCCGCCGGCTCGAAACGCATGTTGGTGAACTTCTGCACGTACGTCTCGAGCGGCACGCCGTACTGGAGCGCGATGGAGATAGCGATCGAGAACGCGTCCATCACACCTGCGAGCGTCGAGCCCTGCTTGCCCAGCTTGAGGAATACCTCGCCGAGGCCGTCGTCGGGATAGGAGCCCGCCGTGATGTAGCCCTCGGCACCGCCCACGGTGAACGACGTGGTGCGCGACGGCCGCGACTTGGGCAGCCGCTTGCGAGTCGGCCGGTACTCGATGACCTTCTCCACTTCCAGCTTCGCCGCGCCACGCTTGCCCGCCGACAGCGGCTGGCCGACCTTGCAGTTGTCGCGGTAGACAGCCAGTGCCTTCAGCTCGAGCTTCCAGCCCTGGAAGTAGATGTCCTCGATGTCCTCGACGGTGGCCGACTCGGGCATGTTGACCGTCTTGCTGATGGCGCCGGACAGGAACGGCTGCACACCGGCCATCATCCGGACGTGCCCCATCGGCTTGATCGCCCGGGTGCCCATCGCGCAGTCGAACACCTCGTAGTGCTCGGGTCGCAGACCCGGCGCGTCGACGACGTGGCCGTGCTCGGCGATGTACTCGACGATCGCCTCAACCTGCTCGTCCTGGTAGCCCAGCACCCGCAGCGCCCGTGGCACGGTTTGGTTGACGATCTGCATCGACCCACCGCCGACAAGCTTCTTGAACTTGACCAGGGCCAGGTCTGGCTCGATGCCGGTGGTGTCGCAGTCCATCATCAGGCCGATCGTGCCGGTTGGCGCGAGCACGGACGCCTGCGCGTTGCGCCAGCCGTTCGCCTCCCCCAGCTTGTTGCCGCGCGCCCACTCCTCGGCTGCCGCCTTGAACAAAGCCCGGTCGTTGGCGTGCATGGGACGGGCGACGTCGTTGGCCGCAGCGTGCTTGCGCATGACGCGGGCGTGCGCGGCGGCATTGCGGGCGAAGCCCTCATACGGCCCGACGATGCCGGCGAGCTCTGCCGAGCGGCGGTAGGACACCGCGGTCATCAGCGACGTGACCGCGCCCGCCAGCGCCCGTCCGCCGTCGGAGTCGTAGGCCAGCCCGGACGCCATGAGCAGCGCGCCCAGGTTGGCGTAGCCGATGCCCAGCTGTCGGTAGGCCCGGGTGTTGACGCCGATCGCCTCGGTAGGGAAGTCGGCGAAGCAGATCGAGATGTCCATCGCCGTGATGATTACCTCGACAGCCTTCACGAACCGGTCGACGTCGAATGTGTTGTCGGCACGCAGGAACTTGAGCAGATTCAGCGACGCCAGGTTGCACGACGTGTTGTCGAGGCTCATGTACTCCGAGCACGGGTTGGAGGCGGTGATGCGTCCCGTCTCGGGATTGGTGTGCCAGTCGTTGATCGTGTCGTCGTACTGGATGCCGGGATCAGCGCACCCCCACGCCGCCTGCGCCACCTTGCGGAAGAGCGTCTTGGCGTCGACGGTCTCAAACACCTCATGCGTGCTGCGGGCGCGCAGGCCGAACGAGCCGCCATCCTCGACGGCGCGCATGAACTCGTCCGAGACGCGGACCGAGTTGTTTGCGTTCTGGTACTGCACGCTGGTGATGTCGCGCCCGCCCAGATCCATGTCGAAACCGGCGTCGCGCAGCACCCGGATCTTCTCCTCCTCGCGAGCCTTCGTTTCGATGAACTCCTCGATGTCGGGGTGGTCGATGTCAAGGACGACCATCTTGGCCGCGCGGCGGGTGGCGCCGCCGGACTTGATCGTGCCCGCTGACGCGTCCGCGCCCCGCATGAAGCTCACCGGCCCGGACGCCGTGCCGCCGGAGGACAGCAGCTCGCGCGACGAGCGGATGCGCGAGAGATTCAGCCCCGCACCGGATCCGCCCTTGAAGATCAGCCCCTCTTCCCGATACCAGTTCAGGATCGAGTCCATCGTGTCGTCGACGGACAGAATGAAGCACGCGCTGACCTGCTGCGGGGACGTCGTGCCGACGTTGAACCAGACCGGCGAGTTGAAGCTGAACACCTGGTGCAGCAGCATCCAGGTCAGCTCGTGCTCGAACACCTCGGCATCGCCGGCTGAGCGGAAGTATCCGTGCTCCTCGCCCGCGGTCCGGTAGGTCGCGACCACCCGGTCGATTAGCTGGCGCAGCGACCACTCCCGTGCGTCGGTGCCGACCGCTCCGCGGAAGTACTTCGTCGTGACGATGTTGGCTGCGTTGACCGACCAGAAATCCGGGAACTCGACGCCACGCTGCTCGAAGTTGATCGAGCCGTCGCGCCAGTTGGTCATGACAACGTCGCGACGCTCCCACGCGACCTCGTCGTACGGGTGCACACCGGGGGCGGTGTACACGCGCTCGACGACCAGACCATCCTTCGCAAACATCGGACCGCGGCCGCTTGCTCGGTCGCCCCGCTCCGCGTCGGACGTGCCGTGCTTCTCGACTGCCTCGGTCATTCGCCTGCTCCCTCTCGTCGGCGTGCTGAAGTCATTGCTGGATCCGGGCGTCATGGCTGCTGCCCCGTGGCCGCGCGGTGTGCGTGTCGCAGCTCAGAGATCGCCTTTTCGAAGTCGTCGACCGAACTGAAGCCCTGGTACACGCTCGCGAAGCGCAGGTAGGCGACCTCATCGAGCTGGCGCAGCGGGCCGAGGATCGCGAGCCCGACCTCGTCGCTTGGCACCTCGGCCACGCCGGTCGCCCGAATGGCCTCCTCGACGGCCTGCGCCAGCTGCGCCAGTGCGTCCTCGTCGACGGGCCGACCTTGGCAGGCGCGCCGGACACCGTTGATCACCTTCTGCCGGCTAAACGGTTCGGTGACGCCGCTGCGCTTGATCACTGCCAGCGTGGCCTCCTCGACGGTGGTGAACCGCCGTCCGCATTCCTGACAGCTGCGCCGGCGCCGAATGACCTGGCCCTCGTCCTGCTCCCGTGAGTCGACGACCCGCGAGTCTGGGTGACGACAGTAGGGGCACCTCATCGGCGCGCCGCCTCCTTTCCGGTTCCAGCGTTGCTCCAGGCCCGCATTGCCTGCCGCGCTTGTGGACGACGCGGCGGACAACATGGGGACAGTCTGTGGATCACCACTCCCCCGCTGTGGACGTCTGACCCCAATTTGTTGATGACTTACACAAGTGTAACTACTACATCTAGGGGTTCGACCGTAGAACGCCCGGGCGCATAACGCAAGACGAAACGCGGTGCGCCTAGCTCGTGGTCGTGCTGAAGAGCGAAGCCTCAGCGGGTACGCAGGACCTGGCCGGGCTGCAGCACCGGGCTCGACAGGTGGTTGACGTCCTCGAGCTCGACCACCACCAGGCGGGGATCGCGCTGCGGCGCGATCCGGGACGCGATCGACCAGAGCGTGTCGCCGTCGCGGACCGTGACCGCGCCCACCGCGGGCAGTGCCGGACCCGCCGGTCCGGACGTGTGCGCCAGCCACAGCAGCCCGGCGACGAGCGTCGCCGCGAGCAGGCCGAGCACCACGTAGCCGCGGCGGGTCAACCGCAAGGGCGCCTCGCCGGCCCGAGCACGACTGCCCGCGGGCGCCGCCGACACGGGATAGAGCCGAGACATTGCCCGCGCAGCGCGCCGGAGCGTTTCCGGCGATGCCGTCTCAGTCGGCTGCGCTCGTTCCCCGGCAACCCGCCGGGTACGGAACGGCAGGACAGTGGCGTCCTGCTCCGGCCGGGCGCGTCCCGGTAGGTACACCTCCGGCGGAAACTCGGTGGCGACTGACATTTGCGAACTCCTCGGTGCGCCGCCGCGGCACCACCGCGGCGGTATGCTGGACGTCGAACGATCGTTCGATCGAACGCTTGTACGACGTCTACCACCCAGGTCTGACAGAATCCAGAGTCGTACGGCGTGTCTCTCGAACAGATGTTTGAGATCGGCCTGCTGCCCGGCTACTTTCTACGCATCCGGACGACAGCCGCCGGACGACCGAGGGAGCTGAACAAGTGCCGCGACAATCGCAACCCACACCGGCGTCCAAGCGCACGGCGCCCACCCGTACTCGCAGGTCGGCAAGTCAGCAGGCCGACGTCGCGAAGGTCACCGACCTGTCCGCCCGCCGGCGCGGGGACGGACTCACCGAACGGCAGCGAGTGATCCTTGACGTCATCCGCGACTCGGTCAGCAAGCGCGGGTATCCGCCGAGCATCCGGGAGATATGCGAGGCAGCCGGCCTCGCCTCCACGTCAAGCGTCGCCCACCAGTTGTCAGTGCTCGAGCGCAAGGGCTACTTGCGCCGTGACCCGAACCGCCCGCGGGCTGTCGACGTGCGCTCAAGCAGGGCCAAGCGTGCCCGGCACCCGAGTGAAGCACCGTCCGGAGCACCGGCACCGGTCTTCGTCCCGCTCGTGGGGCGCATTGCCGCCGGTGGCCCGATCCTCGCCGAGGAAATGATCGAAGACGTCTTCCCCCTCCCCCGAGCCCTTGTCGGC
>JBKOXO010000183.1:0-19034 GCA_046744105.1 Actinomycetota bacterium | reverse complement strand
GGCAGCAGCCTCGACGCACTCTTCGACCAGATGTCCGCGAGCAGTCGGCTGCTGGTCATCACGAACGCTGTCGACGTCAGCCGCGGCCGCGAACGCGTCGCGGGACGGCTGGGCGATCGCGGCGCGGTGATCACCTGGCGCGGCCCGGCCGACGACGGCGAGCTGCGCCGAGGCATGTCGCTGCTGCTCGACGTCACTACCCGTCCGAGCGATGGCGTTCCAGGGTGAACGTCTCGAACACCGACAGGTCGGAGATGGCGCGCTCCTACGCGCAAGTTGTTCGACCGTCCAGGCGCTATTACGCCCCGGGGTCGAACAACTTGCGAGAACGTCGCGCGGCGTCAGAACATGCCGCCGCGGCCTTCCCCGGCCACGAACCTCGCAGCTTCCGTACCGCTGCGTATAGTCGCGAGGCCCAGCTCGAACTCGTGGGCCAACGCGTCCCGGTCCGGCAGCGCGTCATAGACCGAGCGGCGGTCGGAGCGAACGCCGGCCTGCGGGAACGCCGCGATCTGCGCGGCCAGCAGTACCGCCTCGGCACGAGCCGTACCGGGCGCGACGACCCGGTTGGCCAGCCCCATCGCCAGCGCCTCGCCGGCGGCCACGGGTCGCCCGGTGAGGATCAGATCGAGCGCGCGGCCGAGCCCGACGATGCGCGGCAGCCGCACCGTGCCGCCGTCGATCAACGGCACGCCCCACCGTCGGCTGAACACGCCCAGCACCGCGTCCTCCTCGACGATGCGCAGGTCGCACCACAGCGCGAGCTCCAGTCCACCGGCGACGGCGTAGCCGCTGATGGCTGCGATCACCGGCTTGGACAGCACCATCCGGGTCGGCCCCATCGGAGCGTCCGCACCGGGATCCGCGTCGAGTAGGTTGTCCATCGCCTTCAGGTCGGCGCCGGCGCAGACCGTCCCGCCGGCGCCCCACAGCACGGCTACCCGCGCGTCGGGGTCGGCGGCAAACGCCCGGAACGCATCCGCCAGCGCGCTCGCCGTCGGCCGGTCGACGGCATTGCGCGCCTGCGGGCGGTCGAGCACCACCGTCCACACCGGACCACTGCGCTCTACGCGAACGGGCACCGGGCAACCCTAGTCGCCGACATTTGCAAGACTAGATGCATGCGTCCCGGAAACTCCGCGCAGCAGCCCGGTCCAGCGCTCGCTGCCTCGCTAGCTGGTGCGGTCGATCTCGCCGCCGTGAAGGCACGTTCGGAAGCCGCTGCTCGCGCCGCAGAAGCGCCGGCACCGGCGTCCGGCGATTACGTCGTCGACGTCACCGAGGCGTCGTTCCAGTCGGCGGTGATCGACAGGTCCTTCCAGGTGCCGGTGCTCATCGACCTGTGGGCCGACTGGTGCCAGCCGTGCAAGCAACTGTCGCCGGTCCTCGAACGGCTCGCCAACGAGGCGGCCGGGCAATGGGTGCTCGCCAAGGTCGACACCGAAGCCAATCCACGGATCGCGCAGGCGCTACAGGTGCAGAGCATCCCGACCGTGTACGCCGTGATCGGCGGGCAATTGGTGCCGGGCTTCCAGGGCGCGCTGCCCGAGGCACAGGTGCGTGAGTTCGTCGCCGCCGTGCTCAAGGCCGCCGAGCAGGCCAACCTGAGCGGGGCCGGTGCCGACCTCGCGGCAGAGCCGCCCGCCGACCCCCGCTTCGATGCCGCCGAGAAGGCGCTCGCCGAGGGCGACTACGGAGCGGCCGTCCAGGCGTACCAGTCCATCCTCGACGCCGAGCCCTCGAGCGCCGACGCGGCGAGCGCGCTGCGCCAGGTGGCCCTGCTGCAGCGCGTCGAGAAGCTCGAGGCCACGGCGGTGAGCCGGGCGGACGCGGCGCCCGGCGATGTCGCGGCGCAGCTAGCCGCCGCCGATTACGCCTTGGCCGGCGGCGACATCGAGGCCGCGTTCACGCGCCTGCTGAACACGCTGCGCCGCACGAGCGGCGACGAACGCGACGCCGTGCGAGACCGGCTCGTCGAGTACTTCGACATTCTCGGGCCCGATGATCCCCGTGTCGGACCGGCCCGCCGGCAACTCGCCAGCGCACTGTTCTGACCAGGCCGCCTACCCGAGCCGGAGCAGCGTGGACTTGCTGCCGGCGTAGGTGAACAGGCCAGCCGCCGTCCACTGCAGGCGTTCGCCGTTCGGAGCGGCGTAGGGCCCGCTCGACGCGATCGTGCGCGGCGTGCCGCCGGGCTCGGCGACGACTTGCAGCGTGGAGTGCGGCGGCGGGGTCGCGAACGCCAGGGCATGCCCGGTCGGCGACCACGTCGGGTAGTTCGCGTTCGTCGCGATCTGCTGCCCGGCGCCGCCGGAGCTCGGGTACACGCGAGCGGCTGAGGGCGGGCAGCACGCGTATTGGGCGTAGGGCGCGCGGCTGTCGACGAGCAGGTACCGGCTGTCGGCGGAGAAGCTCAGCAGCGACTGGTCACCTTGCACCGGCTTGTCCGAGAGCGCGCGCCCAGCACCACCCCTAACCGAGCCGATGTGTACCGTCGACGTCTCCCCGGAGCGGTTGAAAGTGCTCCACGCGATCGTCGTGCCGTCGGGCGAGAACACCAGCCCGTCGAGCTCCACAAGCGGGCCACTGATCGTCCCGAGCTGGGACACCGAGCCGCCGCCGGCCGGCACCGACTCGATCGAGATCGTGCTGCCGCGGCTCGTGCCGGACTGCCGGGCGAACCCGATAGACCGGCCGTTCGGTGACCAGCTCGGGTAGAGGTCGCACTGGCCCTTCGGATTCGCCTCAAGCCCCGTGGGTGACGCCGTCGTCGGTCAGGTCGGTGGTCTTGCCCGTCGTGCGTCCATGACCCATACGTCGGGCTCGAGGAATCGCAGGAAGTAGTCGTCCGTCAACGCCACATGCTTGCTGTCAGGTGACCATGCGGCATCCCGCAGGTCCGCGCCAACCCGGGCGTCCGTGCAGGCCTCGTGCGAGCCGTCGACGTCGAACGCACACAGCTTCCCGCCGTCCACGCCGATCACCCGCCGGCCGTCCGGCGAGATCGACCGCTCCCCACTCACGCCCTGCGGCGCGTTCACGATCGTGGTCGCGGTGACCTTCAGCGTGCCTATGTTCAAGGGCGAGCCGCCATGGGCGGCGGTGCTGCAGGCCGCGACGGCCGCCACGCCGCAGGACAGGACTATCAGCCGGATCCGCACATGGGCAAGTAGAGCAGATCGGACGTGTCAGCCCGTACGCGGCATGAACGCATTCGTCGCGATGACACCCGGCTTGTCGGCAGGCGGGTTTCGGACCCGGCGGCGCCGGGTAGGCCCCAAGGCGTAGCGAGCACCGGAGGGACGAGTGCGATGAGTGGTACCGACAAGGCCCGAAACACGAAGCAAGACCTGGAAGGCAAGGCCAAAGAGGCGATGGGCAAGGTCACGGGCGACCGGGACACGGAGCTCGAAGGCAAAGGCGACCAGGTGGAGTCGGACCTGAAGGACGCCGGCGAGAAGGTCAAGGACGCCTTTCGGCACTGACTCGGCTGAGCAAGGCGGCCGTCCGCAACGAGGCGGGCGGCCGCCTTTCCGTCCGGTCAGCCGGTATGCGGCATCAGGGCATTGGCAGGTATGACGCCCAGCTTGCCCGCGCGGTAGTCGTCGATGGCCTGCTGCAACTCCTCGACGGTGTTCATGACGAACGGACCGTAGTGGGCTACCGGCTCGCGGATCGGCTGGCCGCCGAGCAACAGCACCTCCAGCGCCGGCCGGTTGGAGTCCTGCGTGGCGTCCGCGGTAACCGTAATGCGGTCACCCGGGCCGAACAGGGCCAGCTGACCGGTGCGGATAGGCCGGCCGGAGGGGCCGACGGTGCCCTTACCGCTCAGCACGTAGACCAGGGCGTTGAAGTCGGGCCGCCACGGCACCGAGAGCCGCGCGCCCGGTGCGATCGTCGCGTGCGCGTACGTGATCGGGGTGTGCGTACGCCCCGGGCCGTGAAACTCACCGATGTCGCCGGCGATGATGCGCAGCAGCGCCCCGCCGTCGTCGGACGCGATCAGCTTGGCCTGCTCGCCCTCGATGCTCTGGTAGGCGGGCGGCGTGAACTTGTCCTCGGCGGGCAGGTTCACCCACAGCTGGATGCCGTGGAACAGCCCGCCGGACACGACGAGCTGCTCGGGCGGCGTCTCGATGTGCAGGATCCCGGCGCCTGCCGTCATCCACTGCGTGGCGCCGTTCTCGATCACCCCGCCGCCACCGTGGGAGTCCTGGTGCAAGAACGTGCCGTCGATCATGTAGGTGACGGTCTCGAAGCCCCGGTGCGGGTGCCACGGGGTGCCTTTCGGCTCGCCCGGGGCGTAGTCGACCTCGCCCATCTGGTCCATGTGCACGAACGGGTCGAGGTCGGCCGTCGCGACACCCGCGAACGCGCGGACCACGGGGAAGCCCTCACCCTCGAAGCCACGCGGACCGGTGGTGATCGACTTGACCGGGCGCTCGGTGTCGCCGAGCTGCGAGGGCGACAGGCGCGGCAGGGTCAGTGTGTCGGCAGTGATCGCGGGCATCGGATCCTCCAAGTTTGTTGCGAGTGCAACCGTAACCGGTGCGCCAGCCCTATGATTCCCGCCCGGCCTATGTGCGGCGGCGTGCTCAGCCGGCGAAGCGCAGCCAGAGGGCTCCGAGTGGCGGTACCCGCAGCCGTACCGAGGCCGGCAGCCCGTGCGCCGGCTCGTCGACGGCGTTCACGCCGCCGAAGTTGCCGACCCCGGAGCCGAAGTACACGTCGGCGTCGGTGTTGATCGCCTCGTCCCACCTTCCGGTCCGGGGCAGGCCGAGCAGGTACTGCTCGTGTGCGATGGCGGCGAAGTTGGCCACGCAGGCGATGATCGACCCGTCGGAGCCGTAGCGCAGGAACGAGAACACGTTGCCTGCGACGTCGTCCGCATCGATCCAGCCGAACCCGGCCGGCTCATGGTCCTGCGACCACAGCGCCGGCGTGTCGCGGTACACGCGGTTGAGATCGCTGACCAGGCGGCACACGCCTCGATGATCCGGGGCGTCGAGCAGCCACCAGTCGAGGGAGCGGGACTCGCTCCACTCGCCTCCCTGGCCGAACTCCTGGCCCATGAACAGCAGCTGCTTGCCGGGATGCGCCCACATGTAGGCATACAGGGCGCGCAACGTGGCCATCTGCTGCCAGCGGTCGCCCGGCACCTTGGACAGCAGTGAGCCCTTGCCGTGAACCACCTCGTCGTGCGAGATCGGCAGCACGTAGTTCTCGGAGTACGCGTACATCATCGAGAACGTCATCTCGTGGTGGTGGTACTGCCGGTGGACGGGCTCGTGGCTGATGTAGCCGAGCGTGTCGTGCATCCAGCCCATGTTCCACTTGAACCCGAATCCGAGCCCGCCCAGATAGGTGGGCCGGGTCACGCTCGGCCAGGCCGTCGACTCCTCGGCCACGGTGATCACCCCAGGGACGCGCTTGTAAACCGTCGCGTTCACCTCTTGCAGGAACGACACCGCGTCGAGGTTCTCCCGGCCGCCGTGGACGTTGGGCGCCCACTCGCCGTCGCGACGCGAGTAATCGAGGTAGAGCATCGACGCGACGGCATCGACGCGCAGTCCGTCGACGTGGAACTCCGACAGCCAGTACACGGCGTTCGCGACCAGAAAATTGCGCACCTCGCGACGCCCGAAGTCGAACACGAACGTGCCCCAGTCGGGCTGCTCCCCGCGTCGCGGATCGGCGTGCTCGTAGAGCGGTGTGCCGTCGAATCGGCCGAGTGCCCACTCGTCGCGGGGGAAATGCGCCGGCACCCAGTCGACGATCACGCCGACACCTGCCTGGTGCAGCCGGTCGACGAGGTAGCGAAACCCGTCGGGATCGCCGAATCGCGCGCTGGGCGCGTAGTACGAGGAGACCTGGTACCCCCACGAGCCACCGAACGGGTGCTCGGCGACCGGCAGGAACTCGACGTGGGTGAAACCGGTATCGCGCAGGTACTCGATCAGCTCGTCGGCCAGCTGGCGGTACGACAAGCCCTGGCGCCACGACCCGATGTGCACCTCGTAGATCGACATCGGCGAGGCGCGCCAGTTCGTGCGTCCGCGCTGGGCCAGCCACTCGTCGTCGCCCCACTCGTGCGACGAGGTGAACACCACCGACGCGGTCGCGGGCGGTACCTCCGTGGCGAACGCCAGCGGATCGGCCTTTTCCCGCCACCTGCCGTCGGCGCCCAGGATCTGGTACTTGTACCGGCACCCGTCGCCGACGCCGGGTACGAACAGCTCCCAGATGCCCGAGGAGCCGAGGGAGCGCATCGGGAACGCCCGCCCGGACCAGTAGTCGAAGTCGCCGGCGACACGTACGCCGCGCGCGTTCGGCGCCCACACCGCGAATGACGTCCCGGTCACCGTGCCGGCCGGGGTGTCGTACGAGCGCACGTGCGCACCGAGGACCTGCCAGAGGTTCTCGTGCCGGCCCTCGCCGATCAGGTGCAAGTCGACGTCACCCAGGGTGGGCAGCCAGCGGTACGGGTCGTCCACGACGAACGAGTCGTCGCCGTAGCGCACTTCCAGCCGGTAGTCGGTCGGCGCGCCGTCGACGATGCCGCCGAAGACCCCGTGTGGCAGCTGCTGCAACGGCAGACGCGTGCCGCCGACGAGCGCCGTGACCGCGCTCGCCTCCGGGCGCAGCGTGCGTATTGCGGTGCGCCCGTCTGCCGTCGGGTGCGCACCGAGGATGCTGTGCGGATCGTGGTGCGCGCCGCCGATGAGTCGCTCCAACTCCCTGTCTTCTACCGCCGGACCCGGATCCGCGTCAGCACCACTCGCTGCGCTCGGGTGCAACCGCGGCTCCGCACGCGTCTTCGACGCGTCCGCCTCGCGGCCGGCGGGCTCTTCGCGCAAGCGCTCATCGCGCGACGGGTTTTCGCGCGAGCGCTCGTCGCGGCTACTCATCGCCACTCATGCTGCGTCTCCGGCTTGAGCTTGGCCAGCGAGGCAAGCGTGATCGGCAGCCAGCCTGGACGATGCCGTGCCTCGTACACCGCCTCGTACACTGCCTTGTCCGCCTCGAAGCCGCGGACAATCGCGTCCTCGAGCTCGCGACCCGAGGTCTCGGAGTACCCGCTCCGGAACGCAGCGCGGTTACGCTGCGCCCACTCTTCTGCGCGGTACTCGAGCTGAGCGTTGGATCCGGAGTCGACGAGTTGGTGGCGGGCGGCGTAGTCGAACGAGCGCAGCATGGTCGCGACATCCCGCAGTGGCGAGTCGAACGCTCGACGGGCGGCCACCGACACCACGGGCTCGCCCTCGAAGTCGAGCACGACGAAACGGCGCACGGTGCGCAGCACCTGGCCGAGGTGTAGGTCTCCGTGGATGCGCTGCGTGGTGAGGACCGCGGTCTTGCCCGCCGCGCTGAACCCGTCGAACGCCGCGCGGAGCGCGTCTTCGACCTCGCGCAATTGCGGCACGACCGCGAGCGCCGAGTCGAGGCGTTCATGCATCACGGCGGCGCGCGCGGCGAGGTCCTCGCCGGCCAGCACCGACGTACCGAACGCCTCCGCGAGGTCGGCGTGCACTTCGGCGGTCGCCACGCCTAGCCGCTCCGCCTCGGCGGCGAAGTCACCACCGGCCTCGTCGGCGTGTAGGTCCGCCTCGGCCATCAGGTCACGCACGCTGGTCTTGGCGAGCTCCCACCCGTCCGTCCCGGTGGTCATGAACTCCTGGAGCATGGCGAGGCTGGTCGGCGCGTCGTCGATGTCGGCGGTGACGCTGCCGAGCAGCCGGGCAACGTGCCGCGCGCCCAGCTCGGTCAGCGCACGATGCACCTCGATGTCAGGGTTGATGCCGGGTTCCAGGCGGCGGAACACCTTCAGAATCGCCTGGTCCCCGAAGACGAGCGACGTGTTCGACTGCTCGGCGGTGAGCACCAGGCTGGGCTGGCCCACCGGGATGTCGTCGGGCTCGCCGACCCGCGCGAAGCGCAGCGGCCCGTAGGTCGCCTCGTCGCGGATGCCGAGCAGCCATGCCTGCGTCACGTCCTTGTCGTGCAACGCGTCGTAGATCCACCGCGGCTCACCGTCGACGGCAACGGAGCCGAGCAGCACGTGCTCGAGCGTGGGCGACAGCTCGCTACGCACCACCAGCGGCAGCTGGTACGTCTCGGTCGCACCGTCGTCGTAGTTGACCATGGCCAGCCACACCGACAGCTCCGGGGGTACGGCAGCGAGCACCTCCAGACGCCGCAGCTTGACGGACGACGTGGCGCGGCCCTTGCCGGCGTACCACCGCTGTGCCGGCAGCCACTGGTCGACGAGGGGCTGCAGGTCGTGCTCGGACAACGTCACGCCGGTACCTCGGTTTCCTCGCTGGGCTGCGTCGGACGGGGAATGCGGAGCCAGTAGAAACCGTGGCCGCTCAGTGTGAGCAGGTACGGCAGTTCGCCGATCGCCGGGAACCGGGCACCCCCCATCAGCTCGATCGGCTGCGAACCTTCCCAGGGGCGCAAGTCGAGCTCGGCCGGCATTGCGAATCGCGACAGGTTGTTCACGCACAGCACGATGTCGTCACCGAACGCGCGTACGAAACTCAGCACACTCGGGTTACTACCCCCGATGTCGTGAAACGAACCCATCCCGAAAGCGGGATTTGCTTTACGTACCTGAATCATCCGGCGTGTCCAGTGCAGCAGTGACGAGGTGTTGCGGGTCTGCGATTCGACGTTGGTGACCTGGTAGCCGTAGATGGAATCCATGTTGACGGGCAGGTACAACCGACCCGGATCGCACGTGGAGAAGCCGGCGTTGCGGTCCGGCGTCCACTGCATGGGGGTCCGCACGCCGTCTCGGTCGCCGAGCCAGATGTTGTCGCCCATGCCGATCTCGTCGCCGTAGTACAGGACCGGCGAGCCGGGTAGCGACAGCAGCAGCGCGGTGAACAGCTCGATCTGATCGATGTCGTTCTCGAGCAGCGGGGCCAGCCGGCGGCGGATGCCGATGTTCGCCTTCATCCGCGGATCCTTGGCGTACTCAGCCCACATGTAGTCGCGTTCCTCGTCGCTCACCATCTCGAGGGTGAGCTCGTCATGGTTGCGCAGGAAGATGCCCCATTGGCAGTTCTCCGGAATCTGCGGAGTCTGCTCCATGATCTCTGAGATCGGGTACCGCTGCTCGCGGCGCACCGCCATGAAGATGCGGGGCATCACGGGGAAGTGGAATCCCATGTGACACTCGTCCCCGCCGGTAACCGGGTCACCGAAGTACTCCACCACGTCGGCCGGCCACTGGTTCGCCTCGCAGAGCAGCACCCGGTCGGGGTAGTCGGCGTCGATCTCCTTGCGGAGCCGCCTGAGGAACTCGTGCGTCTCCGGCAGGTTCTCGCCGTTCGTGCCGTCATGCACAAACAGGTACGGCACAGCGTCCAGGCGCAGGCCGTCGATGCCCAGATCCAGCCAGAACCGCAACGCGTCGATCATCGCGTGCTGCACGGCGGGCTCGTCGAAGTTCAGGTCCGGCTGGTGGCTGAAGAACCGATGCCAGTAGTACTGCTTGCGTAGCGGGTCGAACGTCCAGTTGGACGGCTCGGTGTCGACGAAGATGATCCGCGCGCCGGGATAGCGAGTGTCGTCGTCCTCCCAGTGGTAGAAGTTGCCGTAGGGGCCGTCGGGATCGGTGCGCGAGGCCTGGAACCACGGGTGCTGGTCGGACGTGTGGTTCATGACGAAGTCGATGATCACCCGGATGCCGCGGCTATGGGCGGCGTCCAGGAACGCCTTGAAGTCGTCGATCGTCCCGAACTCGGGCAGCACCTCGGTGTAGTTGGTGATGTCGTACCCACCGTCGCGCAGCGGCGACGGATAGAACGGCGGCAGCCACAGGCAGTCGACGCCGAGCCACTGAAGGTAGTCGAGCTTGTCCGTGAGCCCGCGCATGTCACCCGTGCCGTCGCCGTTCGAGTCGCTGAACCCGCGTACGAGCACTTCGTAGAACACGGCACGCTTGAACCACAACGGATCTGTCCCGGCGGGTGGGCGCCGGTCGACGCGATGCTGGTCGGTCACGCTGCCTCTCTCTAAATCGGTCTGGTCCGATGGACATGACTGATCGGATGGACGCTATCGCCCCGAGGTCACCAGCGTCTGGCGTGTACCGCAAAGATGTGGGCGGGCTGGTCGTGTGGGTCGAGCCGCACGTAGTTGTACTGGCCCCACTGGTACTCAGCACCGCTGAGCAGATCCTCGACGCTGAACTCGTCGGCCCAGTCGATGCCGAGCGCTGGCAGGTCCAGTGACGTCCAGCCCTCGCGGATGTTGTGGGGGTCGGTCGAGCAGGCAACCAGGACGGTGTCCCCGGTTCCCGGATCCCGTTTGCTGAACACGATGATCGCATCGTTGTCGATGTGGTGCATGGAGAGGTTGCGCAGCCAGTGCAGCGCTGGGTGCTCGCGGCGGATCGTGTTCAGGCGCGTCAGCAGCGGCGCCAGTGACCGTCCGTCGGCCAGCGCGCCGGCGTAGTCGCGCGGTCGCAGCTGGTACTTCTCCGAGTCGAGGTACTCCTCGCTTCCGGGCCGCACCGGTAGGTGCTCGTAGAGCTCGTAGCCCGAGTACACGCCCCAACTCGGAGACAGCATCGACGCGAGGATCGCCCGGATCTTGAATGCCGCCGGCCCGCCGTGCTGGAGGTACTCGTTGAGGATGTCGGGGGTGTTGACGAAGAAGTTGGGCCGCATGTGATCGGCCGCCGCGGCCAGCTCGGTGGCGTACGCCTGAAGCTCGTCCTTGCTGTTGCGCCACGTGAAGTACGTGTAGCTCTGACTGAACCCGAGCTCGGCCAGTGCGTGCATCATCGCCGGGCGGGTGAACGCCTCGGCGAGGAAGATCACGTCAGGGTGCTTCTTCTTCACCGTGCTGATCAGCCAGTGCCAGAATTCGAGCGGCTTGGTATGCGGGTTGTCGACCCGGAAGATCTTGACGCCGGCGTCGATCCAGTGCAGCAGCACGTGCAGGCACTCGGCGTACAGGCCCTCCGGGTCGTTGTCGAAGTTGAGCGGATAGATGTCCTGATATTTCTTGGGCGGGTTCTCCGCGTAGGCGATCGTGCCGTCGGGCTTGGTGGTGAACCACTCCGGATGGGTGCTCACCCAGGGATGGTCGGGTGCGCAATTCAGCGCGTAGTCCAGCGCCACCTCCATGCCGAGCTGCTGCGCGCGCTTGACCAGCGCCTTCAGATCCGCCGGTGTCCCGAGCTCGGGATGGATCGCGTCGTGGCCGCCGTCCTTCGAGCCGATCGCCCATGGCGACCCGACGTCCCACGACGACGCGACGAGGCTGTTGTTCGGCCCCTTGCGATTCACCTCGCCGATGGGGTGGATGGGTGGCAGGTACACCACGTCGAAGCCCATGCCGGCGACGTAGTCCAGGTGCTCGGCGGCGTCCTTGAGCGTGCCGTGCCGAGCCGGACGTGCCGGTGCCTGCGGATCGTTCGCGAGCTGGGCTTCGATCGAGCGCGGGAAGAATTCGTACCACGACCCGTAGAGGGCTCGCCGCCGGTCGACCCAGATCGGGTAGCGCGGCGACCGGGTGAGCAGGTCACGCACCGGGTTGGCGTCGACGAGCTGGATCAGGAACGGGTCGAGAGCTGGCCCGACGCGGTGCGCCAGGTCGAGGCTGGTGTCACGCAGGCACTCCGCCGCCGCGGCAGCCCGGGGACGTTCGGGTTTGGGCAGCGTCTTGGCCAGCTGGTCGAACAGCCGGGCACCGCCCTCGAGGTCGTTGACGAGGTCCTCGACGCCCTGCCCGGCGTCGATCTTGACTGTGACGTTGTGCCGCCACGTCGCCATCGGATCGCCCCAGGCCTCGATGGTGAACGTCCAGGCACCTTCCCGGTCGGCGACGATCGTGGCATGCCATTCGTCGGTGCCGGGGGCTCCGGGCGACATCCGCACGAACGGGATGCGTGTGCCACCCGGCCCGCGTAACGCGACGTTGGCGGCGACGGCATCGTGCCCTTCGCGGAATACCACCGCGGAGACGGGGACGTGCTCGCCGAGTACCGCCTTGGCCGGTAAGGTGCCGCCGGCGACGACCGGGCTGACAGAGGTGAGACCGAGACGTCCGACCATGCTCGCCCACGTTACCGAGCCCATCGGGCAGTCGATAGCCCGCTCCCGGCGACCGTCCCTTTGCGATCTTGTGCAGACACCACACGGGACTTGCTCGGCGCGTCTGCACAAGGTCGTCGCGACTCGGCCGGGGTTCAGCCGATCGTGCGGGCGCGGTGCGCGGCCGCCTTCACCCGGTTCTGACACGCGGTCGAGCAGAACCGGCGCGTCCCGTTGCGGGAGACATCGACGAATACCCGGTCGCACACCGCGGCGGAGCACACGCCGAGGCGGTCGGCGTATTCGCTGCCGAGGACGGTCGCCAGCGCGATTGCGCAACTGGCCGCCCAGCCGTCGGCGAAGTCCTGATCGCGGCCGTGGTAGTGCAAGTGCCACGGCTCGCCGTCGTGGCGTTCGAGGTAGGGCGTCGGCCGCAACTCGTCGAGCAGGGCGTTGACGGTGCGCGCAGCGGCATCGATGTCGCCGCGGCCGGCCTGTTCGAAGACGATCCGCAGCCGCGCCGCGGCGGCGACGAGCTTGCGGGCCTGCGTCGCGTCCATGCGACCGCGAGCGCGCAGCCCGGCCGCGAGCGCCTTAGCAAGCTCATTGTCGTGCGGTAGCGGATACGGACGTCCGCGACGACTGCCCGCGGTCGCGGTGTTGACCAGCTCGGCGCTCACCGCGACTACTGCATCGGTGTGACTGTTGAAGTTCACTTGACCAGTGATGCCTTCCTGGGTAGCGTCCGTAACTGCCGAAGCTCGCTACAACAGTAACGGAGGATCGCGATGCCGACAGTCCAGCAGGCCCGGCACTGGCTCGACCGCTGGGACCGCCAGCAGGAGTGCTACCTGGCCGACCGCGAGGAGCGCTTCGCTGTCATCGCGGACGTCATCGAGGCGGCCTGCGGTGCTGAGCCGTTGGTCGTCGACCTGGGCGTTGGGCCCGGGTCACTCGCGATACGGCTGCTGAACAGGCTCCCCGGCGCTCGCGTGGTCGGAATCGATGCGGACCCGTTGCTGCTCGGCCTGGCCCGCAGCGCATACGGTCACCGGAGCGGACTGCGCCTGGTCGATCACGATCTGCGCATGCCGGGCTGGCTGGACGCCCTGCACCTCGACCGTGCGCCGGACGCGTTCGTCAGCACCACGGCGTTGCACTGGCTGACCCGCGACGAGCTGGTCGAGCTGTACGCCGGGTGCGCCCGCTCTCTGCGGCCGGGCGGCGTGCTCGTCAACGGCGACCACCTCAACAGCGGCGCGGCGAGTCCCTGCCTCGACTCGCTCATCCGCGTGGTGCGGGAGGGACGCGCGGCGCGGGTGGGCATCGCGGGCGACGAGGACTGGCAAGCGTGGTGGGACGCGGTCCGGCAGGCGCCGGAACTGGCGGATCTCGCCGCGATGCGTGGGCCGCACGGCGTCGAACACGACGTGGACGTCGCCGCCACCCTCGACGATCACCTCGCCGCGCTGCGCCGTGCCGGGTTCGCGGAGGCGGGCACCGTCTGGCAGCACGGCGACGATCGGGTGCTGGTCGCCGTCCGCTGAGGTCGCACGTCGGCGGGTCTACGCGGCCTGGTCGGGTACCTCGCGCTGCTCGACGCGGGTGCGCGCGGCTGCGACGTCGCGCTCGTACTCGTCGGCGATAACGTCGATCAGGTCGTCCCGGCCCGCGCGCACGAGCCAGTTCACCTGCGCCACGTAGTAGTCGTTCAGGGCACGGAGCTGGTCGGTGTCCATGCCTCGAGGGTGCGCGCGTGGCGTGTACGGACTGTTTCGCCGCCGTGGCAGGGAGGCAACATCCACAGCACTCACAGCTGGATGTTGGCGTGCCATACAAACCCGTTACTCTGCCCGCCGTGAAGGCATTACGACGGCTGACTGTGCGGGCCACGTTCCCCGCCGAGCTGGCCAAGCTCGCGACCATCGTCAACAACCTCCGGTGGTCGTGGCATCCGGACTCGATCGACCTGCTCGAGTCGGTCGACCCCGACCTGTGGCACGCCTGCGGCGGCGACCCGGGCCGGATGCTCGGCGAGGTCAGCGCAAATCGGCTGTCGATTCTGGCCCGTGATCGCCGGTTCCTGCGCCGCCTCGGCGACGTCCATGACGACCTGACCGAGTACCTCGAGCAGCCCCGCTGGTATCAGGCAGAGCGCGTCGAGAACCGGGAACTGCCTGAGTGCATCGCCTACTTCTCGCCGGAATTCGGCATCACCGAGGTGCTGCCGCAGTACTCCGGCGGACTGGGCATCCTCGCCGGCGACCATCTGAAGGCGGCCAGCGATCTCGGCGTCCCGATCATCGGCGTCGGGTTGCTCTACCGGGCCGGGTATTTCAGCCAGTCGTTGTCCCGCGACGGCTGGCAGCTCGAGCGGTATCCGCCGCTCGACCCGCAGGGTCTGCCGATCAAGGCGCTCACGCGCATGGACGACACGCCCGTGCGCGTCGCGCTGTCGCTGCCGGACAATCGCACGCTCCAGGCGCAGGTCTGGGTGGCGCAGGTCGGCCGGGTGCCGCTGCTGCTGCTCGACAGCGACATCGAGGAGAACGACGCCGCTGCCCGCCAGGTCACCGACCGGCTCTACGGCGGCAACGCCGAGCATCGTCTGGAGCAGGAGCTGCTGCTCGGTATCGGCGGGGTGCGAGCACTGCGGGCATTCTGCGCCACGACGGGGGCGCCGGCGCCGCAGGTGTTCCACATGAACGAGGGCCACGCGGGATTTCTCGGCATCGAGCGAATCCGAGAGCTCGTCGAAGGCGCCGGGCTGAGCTTCGACGAGGCGGTGCAGGCCGTACGCGCCGGTACGGTGTTCACCACGCACACCCCCGTGCCTGCGGGCATCGACCGCTTCACGCGCCAGATCGTGGCGCTGCACTTGGGCGGCATGCCCGGCGTTCCGGTCGAGCGGATCCTGGATCTCGGCGCCGAGAACGACCCGTCACTGTTCAACATGGCTCACATGGGGCTGCGCCTGGCGCAGCGCGCCAACGGTGTTTCCAAGCTGCACGGTGCCGTCAGCCGCGACATGTTCGCCCCGTTGTGGCCCGGCTTCGACGCCGCCGAGGTGCCGGTCACCTCGATCACCAACGGCGTGCATGGGCCGACCTGGATGGCCCGTGAGATCCTCGAGATCGCCGACCGCGAGGTGGGCACGGCCGCGCTCGAGCACGGCGCGGGATGGGATGCGATCGACAAGGTCAGCGACGACGAGTTGTGGGGGGTGCGCCGCACGCTGCGCGAGCGGCTGGTGGGTGAGATCCGCCGGCGGCTACGTGCGTCGAGCCTGCAGCGCGGCATGGCCGAGGCGGAGGTCGGCTGGACGTCGTCGGCGTTCGACCCGGACGTGCTCACGATCGGATTCGCCCGGCGTGTGCCGTCCTACAAGCGGCTG
The DNA here is from genome assembly GCA_046744105.1 of Actinomycetota bacterium. Classification (GTDB taxonomy): domain Bacteria; phylum Actinomycetota; class Actinomycetes; order Mycobacteriales; family Jatrophihabitantaceae; genus DASXRA01. Next base: position 3,590 of record JBKOXO010000183.1, on the reverse strand, counting down.
ACGCTGATGATCAAGGACCCGGACCGGCTGCGCAGCCTGCTGCTCCATCCCGAGCGTCCGGTGCAGATCGTCATCGCCGGCAAGAGCCACCCTGCCGACGACGGGGGCAAGCAGCTCATCGCACAAATGGTGAAGTTCGCCGACGACCCTGCGGTGCGACACCGCATCACATTCCTGCCGGACTACGACATCCGCATGGCGCACTACCTGTACTGGGGAGTCGACGTCTGGCTCAACAACCCGCTGCGCCCGCTCGAGGCGTGCGGCACGTCCGGGATGAAGGCAGCCCTGAACGGCGCGCTGAACCTGTCGATCCGCGACGGTTGGTGGGACGAGTGGTACGACGGCGAGAACGGCTGGGCGATCCCGTCCGCCGACGGAGTCGCCGATCCGGAGCGCCGCGACGAGGTCGAGGCCCGGGCGTTGTACGACCTGATCGAACACCAGGTGGCACCGCGGTTCTACGACCGCGACAACGGCGGCATCCCGGCGCGGTGGGTCCAGATGGTGCGGCACACCCTCAAGACGCTCGGCCCTAAGGTGATGGCCACTCGCATGGTGCGCCACTACGTACACCGCCTGTATGCGCCGGCGGCGGCGTCCACGGCCCGGCTCGCCGCATCCGACTATCAGGGCGCGAAGACCTTGGCGCACTGGCGCTCGAACGTCCTCGCCGCGTGGCCGGGGGTGAAGGTGCTGCATGTCGAGTCGCACGTCGAAGGCGACCCCCAGCTCGGCGGGCTGCTGCACCTGCGCGCTGAGGTGGCTCTCAACGGCCTGTCCGCCGGGGACGTGGACGTCGAAGCGGTGTACGGCGCGGTCGACGCCGAGGACCGCCTCACCGACGTCCGCACGCTGTCGCTCATGCAGGTGGAGAACGGCGACGGACCCGCCCGGTTCGAGGGAGACGTCCCGCTGGAGCGCACCGGCTCATTCGGGTACACGGTGCGGGTATTGCCGCGTAACGACCTGCTCGGCACTCCGGCCGAACTCGGCGTCGTAGCCACTCCTTAGATACCCGGCCTAATCTCCCGTCATGGATCGCATCGCCCGGTCGTGGGCAATGTTCAAGGCGTCGCTGCAGGTGCTGCGCACCCGCAAGGAATTGGCGCTGTTTCCCGTCCTGTCAGGTATCGCGACGCTGATCGTGGCGGCCGGCTTCGTCGCGCCGGCGCTGCTCGCGTCCCGGCACTCGATCGACGCTGGCAATGGCCTGCGGCCGGTCAGCTATGTGCTCTTCTTCCTGGGCTACCTGGTGCTCGCGTATATCGCGATCTTCTTCCAGGCGGCGCTGATCTCGCAGGCTGACATCGCCCTGGGCGGCGGGGACCCCTCGGTGGCCGGAGGCATCGAGGCGGCGCGGCGCAAGGCGGGAGCGATCCTGCCCTGGGCGCTGCTGTCGGCGACGGTGTCGCTCGTGCTGCGGTCGCTGGAAGACCGTGCCGGTGTGGTCGGGCGGTTCGCCATCGGGCTGGTCGGCATGGCGTGGTCGCTGGTCACGTACCTGGTGGTGCCGATCCTGGTGCTCGAGAACGTCACGGTGGGTGCGGCGCTGCGCGGCTCGTCGGCCCTCTTCAAGCGCACCTGGGGCGAGAACGTCGTCGGCAACGCCGGAGTGGGCCTGGTGAGCTTCCTTGCTGCGCTGCCGGGAGCCGCCGTGTTCGCGATCGGCATCTCGTCCGGGGGAGCGGCCGGAGTCGGGCTGATGGTGCTGGGTGGGGCCTGGCTGCTGCTCGTCGCCGTGGTGTCGAGCGCACTGTCCGGCATCTACCAGACCGCGCTGTACCGGTACGCGGCGTCCGGCGCGGTGGCACCGGCGTTTGCCGACGCCGACCTGGGGCAGGCGTTCCCGCCCCGGGGTTACCGCTCTAGCTGGTGAAGCCGGCGATCAGCTCGGCCAGGCGCTGCGGCTGATCGACCGGTACGAACGCGCGCGCATTGTCGAGCCACTCCAGCCGGGCTTTCGGGAACTCGCCGGCCAGCCGCTCGGCATAGCGGGGCTTGAAGAACGGGTCGTCGCGTCCCCACACGATCAGGGTCGGCTTGTCGAAGCTGTGCAGCTTCGTGGCGGCGTCCTGGGTGTACCGGTTGGAGATGCCGCGCAGCGCCTTGATCAGGTCGCGGCGCACGGCGGGGTCGGTGCGGGCCGGCTCGAGCCAGTCGCCCGTCAGCGCCGGGTCGAGACGGGTGCTGGCCAGCCGGCCGAACGCCATCGGCAGGTCACGCACGCGCGGCGAGCGCATGCCCGCGAGCAACAGCCGAATGGCACCTGGGACGCGGGCGGCAACCTGGAGTGGCCGGAACATCGCCGGCAGGAAGTTCTCGTATGCGTCGCAGTTGGTGAGAACGAGGCGGCCGATGCGTGTGGCGTGCTGGGTCACGACCAGCTGGGCGATGGCACCGCCGGTGTCGTTGGCCACCAGCGTCACATCATCGAGGTCGAGCGCCGCGAGCGTGTCGGCGACCAGCCGGGCGAGCCCGGGCGGCGTGAGGTCAGCGTCTTCGGCGAGCGCTGTCTTGTGTGAGCCGAGTGGCCAGTCCGGAACGATCAGGCGCCGGCCGTCCAGATACGGCAGCACCGCGTCCCACAGCCGGCCGTCGACGAGCAGCCCATGCAGGAACACGAGCGGCGCACCGGCCCCTGCATGTTCGCGGTAACGGATGGTGCCCTGCGGCACGCGAATCTCGTCCACGCGATCACTCTAGGGCGCCCAATACCGCGTGGTAAGTCTGCAGCGGGCTGCCGTCCGCCGACGTCACGATCCGCGCGGTCGGAACCTGTCTAATGATCTCCATCAGCCGGCCGTGCATCTCGGCGAGCGCGGGCTCGCCGCCCTCGCGCCGCAGCAATTCGTCGGCCTCGAGGTGCTCCGTCCGGCTGCTGGTCTTGGACCGCAGGGCGAACCGGCGCAGCGCATTGTCCTTACTGTCCAACAGCACGATGTGGTGGAACGGGACGCCGATCTCGTCCGCCAGCCGCTCCAGTTGCGCGATGAACGTGATGCGTCCGAGGAACTGAGGGATGACCACATCGTGTCCGGCGGCCAGATGGGTGCGCGCCATCGACAGAGCAAGATCGCGGGCGAGCAATCCGGCCTCATGTGCCTGCTGCTGCCACCGGCCGAGGAGCGACCGGACCCGGTCGATGTCGAGGTTCAGAGCCAAGGAATGGTCGTCGACATAGAGCTGCCCCAGCGTCGACTTGCCCACGCCGGGCGGGCCGTTCAACAGGAGCAGCACCGGCTCAACGTATCAACGTATCTTGATCCGCTCGGACGGGGTGGCTCGCCGCTCAGGTTGGTGCCACGACCGCGCTCACTGATCGGTCGCTCCGTTGCTGGGTTGTCGCCATCGACGCCGGCCGCTGGCCCTTACCCGTCGTGATCTTGGAGCTATGGCTGAATATCGACCACTGCTCCAAGATCACGCGGCGGTGGCGCCGACAGCGCGTTGGCGTACCTAGTTGGGTGTGGGGTCGGGGACGAGCACGCTGCGGGCTTGTTGGACGAGGAGTGTCGCGGTGCTGGGGGGTCCGTCCAGGGTGCCGGGGATGGTGGTGGCGGGGCCGCCGGCGACCCGGAAGGTGGCCC
>JBKOXO010000107.1:0-14590 GCA_046744105.1 Actinomycetota bacterium | reverse complement strand
GCCGGGCTGGCGGACCGTGGCGCTCCAGCCGTCCGGGGCATGCGTCGTCACGCTCGTCAGGCGGCTGCCGGGCCACTGCCCGACGACGTTCACCGTGGCCGACACCGAGCGCTGCGCCGTCGACACCACGACGCTTCCCGGGGTGATCGCGGCGCTGAGCGCGACACGCTCGTCGTCGGCGACGGGATCGACCGATGGCGGCTCGTCTCCGGGACGGGTGCCCCAGGCGCTCGGGGTGGACGACACGGTGTAGCTGAGCGAGGCGCCGTTGCGCAGCACGTCCCAGCTCACCCAGGTCTTCTGCGTCGTGTCGCCGTTGACGCGTGCGGACGCGATGTACCGGGACGTGTCATCGACGCCGGGCGCGCTTATCGTCAGAACCTTCTGTCCTATGTGGACGGTCGCGGACGGGAACTGCGGTGTGGACAGCACGAAGTAGTTGGCGCCGCTCATAGTCGGGTAGATGCCCAGCGAGCTGAATACGTACCACGCCGACATGGTGCCGAGGTCGTCGTTGCCTGTCATCCCGTCCGGCCCGGTCGTGAACAGTGTGTATGCGGCACGCACCACGGTGGCCGTCTTGGCCGGCGCTCCGGTCCAGGCGTACATGTACGGCGAGATCAGGTCCGGCTCGTTGTTGGGGTTGTACGTCGGCTTGGAGTAGTAGTCATAGGGCGAGGCGATCCAGTCCGTCCGCGCCGTCCTGGCCGGATCGGCGAGCAGATGGTCGTACGCGAAGAAGTCGTCCAGCCGCTGCGCGGTCGCGGCGTGCCCGCCTAGCAACGAGACGAGCCCGGCCGGGTCCTGCGGCACCAGCCACTGGTACTGGTACGAGCCGCCCTCGTGGAACGCCTCGGAGGCGCCGACGGGGTCGTACGGCGCCAGCCACGTGCCGTCCTGCATGCGCGGGCGGAAGTGGCCGATGCGCGAGTCCCACTCGTTGCGGTACCAGCGGCCGCGCTGGGCGAACGTCGCGGCGTCCGCGTCGTGGCCGAGGCCGGCCGCCATCAGCGACAGGGCCGCGTCCGCAGCCGAATATTCCAGCGTCGCCGAAGTGGGGTGCGCGCAGTCGTTGTCGCCGCCATGGCTGACGCAGTCGGTGCCCACACCCAGTCCGAAGGGAATGTATCCAGCCTGGCTGTAGTACTGGATGCCCGCTCGTCCGTTGTATTGGCTGTCGGCCGGCGGTCGCTGCGTGGCGTTCGCCTTCAGCAACGTGTACGCCTCGTCCTCGTGGCCGGCCAGGAAGCCCTTCGACCACGCCTCGACCAACGTCGGCGTGACCGGGTCACCGGTCATGATGTTCGTCTCGCTATTGGCCAGCGCCCACGTGGGAAGCCAGCCGCCCTCGCGGCCGATCGCCAGCAGCGAAAGGTCACCGTCGCGCGCGACCTGCGGGGCGATCATCTCGAGCAGTTGGTTCTGCGGCCGGTAGGTGTCCCAGAGCGAGAAGTTCTGCCGCGGCGTGTAGTCGGTGGCGGTGTGGATCGCGCCGTCCCAGCCGCGGTATTTCCCGTCGACGTCACCGGCGAGGTTCGGGTGCAGCAGCGCGTGGTAGAGCGCCGTGTAGTACGCGACCTGCCGCTGCTGCGTGCCGCCGCTGATCGTCGCGAGATGCAGCATGTCGTTCCACCGCTGCTGCAACGTCGTCCGCGTCGCGTCGAAGTCGAAATCGCTCGTCTCTGCCGCGAGGTTGGCGCGGGCACCGTCGATACCCGTGTAGCTCAGCCCGACCTTGACGACGACCTTCTGCGCAGACGCGAAGCTCACCCACGCGCCGTTGCCGCCGTTGGTGGTGGACGCGTCGCGGCTGCCCGGCGTCAGGGTGCTGCGACTCCACGTCCCGAACGTGGTGAACGGCTGGGAGAACCGCGCGCTGAAGTACACGGTGTGCTGGTCGTGTCCGGCACAGAAGCCGCCGTCATGGACGCGCCCCTCGACGGTGTCGTCGCCGACGACGTGCACTTCCGAGTCGAACACGGTCATGTTCGCCTTACCAGTGTTGATCAGGATGTTCGCCTGCTGTCCGGCGGGGAATGCATAGCGCTGCCAGCCGGTGCGATCGGTGGCGGTGAGTTCGGCGTTGACGCCGTACCGGGACAGGCCCACCTGGTAGTAGCCGGGCGTTGCCGTCTCGTCGGTGTGCGAGTACGCCGACGCGTACGCGCTCGTCGACCCGCTCGTCACCGCGCCGGTCGTGGGCATGATCGGCACCTCGCCCATCACGCCGCAGCCCACGCCGGACAGGTGCGTCTGGCTGAAGCCGTAGATGCTGCCCTGGTTGTAGTCGTAGCCGCCCTGGCCGCCCGTGTCGGGGCTGACCTGCGCCATGCCGAACGGCGCGCTCGCGCCGGGGAACGTATTACCGAAGTTCTCGGTGCCGACGAACGGGTTGACGAGCGTGGTCAGGTCGTCGGACGCCGGGGCAGCGGCGTGTGCAGGAGCGACCGCCACGCCGATGAGCAGGGCTGCCGCGGCGAGCAGGATCGGTGCCTTCATGGCCAGCATCCTGACATCGATGTCAAGCCCCGCGCCCGCAGAGGGGGTCAGCGCCGGCGGGGCGGCCGCTCTCCTGAGCCGCGCGGTATCAGCTGGGTGGGTAGCAGCATGCGGCGGGCCGGCTGCTCGTCGCCGCCGAGCCGGGCGAGCACCAGTTCCGCGCCGAGCTCGCCCATCCGCTCGGGGTCGTGCGCGATGACCGTGACGCCAAGCAGGTCGGCCACGTCGAAGTCGTCGAAGCCGATCAGCGCCGGCGGATCGTCCCGTCCCCGCAGGGCGCGCAGAGCGCCGATCGTGATGCGGTTGTTGGTGGTGAAGAGCGCCGTGGGCGGGGGCTTCAGCCCGAGTAGGTCGTCTACCGCGCGCCTGGCGGTCTCGACGTCGTGCGACTCGGCACGCACGTACTTCTGCCAGTTGCCGATGCCCGCTTCGGTCATGACCTGCTCGAACGCGGCGACGCGTTCACGGTGCGTCTCGAGCCGGCTCAGGTCGCCGACCAGGCCGATGCGCCGGTGCTTTTGTCGCAGCAGGTGCTCGACCGCCTGCCGCACGCCGCCGACGTTGTCGAGCAAGATGGTGTCGGCGACGATGTCTTCAGGTGGCCGGTCCAGGAACGCGACGGGCAGGCCCAGTCGGCGCTCGGCATCGAGATAACCGTGGTTGGTGCCACTCGTGACGATCAGCAGCGCACTGACCCGCCGCTCGAGCATGTCCGAGACGAGAACGTGCTCGAGTTCCGGGTCCTCCTCGGTGCTGGCCGAGATCAGCTGCAGCCCGCCCGGCCGCAGGCGGCGCTCGGCGCCGCGGGCGATGCGCGAGTAGAACGGGTTGGCCAGATCGCCGATGATCAGCCCGACGGAGGACGATCGGGCGCCCGAGCGCAGCTCACGAGCAATCGTGTTGCGCCGGAAGCCCAGCTGCGCTGCTGCGGCGCGCACCTTGCTCGCCGTTGCCTCGGCGACGTACTGCTCGCCGTTCATCACGCGCGATGCCGTCTTCAAGCTCACACCGGACAGCGCCGCTACCTGGCGCAGCGTCGGTCGACTCGGTACGCCCCGATCAGTAGCCATATGACATCGTTATCCCTGAACGTGGCTGCTAGCACCCGGCACGCTGGCAGCATAGGTCACGCAGCGTACCGACAACGTTGTCGGTTGGCGATTCGCATTGCCCATCGTGCGACAAGACGCGGCTTCGCCCAGCCGGTTCAGATATTGGGCCAGATTGCGCCGAGGCCCAGGCCGGCGAGCAGCAGCCAGCCGAACGCCCGGTTGTGCACGAGGCAGACGCGGTGGTACCAGAGTGGCCACCCGACGTAGCCGGGCGGTGGAGCGTGCGGTGCGGGGTGTGCCATCACTCGCAACGCGTGCAGTGCCCGCGGCACGGCGAGCAGCACCACGGCGATGAACGGGCTGAGCGCGCCGACCGCGACGGCCACCGCCGCGACGGCGTACATCCCGATGACGACCGCCCGATTGAGCGCACGGGCACGCCGCTCGCCGAGCAGTACGGGCAGGGTGCGCTGGTGCTGGGCGGTGTCGAAGCCGCGCTGGTCGATGTGCTTGCCGATCAGGATGGATGCGACGCCCAACCCGTACGGCACGCAGGCGAGAAACGCGCCCCCGGAGAGACGGCCGGTGATCACGTAGTACCCGCCACCGATCATCAGCGGACCCCAGACCAAGAACGCGGCCAGCTCGCCGAACCCCAGCTCTTTGAGCGCCCTTGGTGCCGCGTCGTATGCGTACAACAACAGCGCGCCGGCCACCGCGAACGGCACCGTGCCCCAACCCCGCAGTGCGAGGAAGTAGCCGGCAATGCTCAGCGCGATAGCGGCCAGCACCACCAGCCCGGTGGCCAGCAGCCGGGCGCTGACCGCACCGGATGCGATGGGGTGCAGCGTGTACCGCCGGCGTGGCGAATCCGCGGTGTCATGGCCGCGGCGGTAGCCGAAGTAGTCGTTGGACAGGTTGCTGATCGCGTGCACCACGACGTAACCGACGAGCACCAGCAGGAACGGCACAACCTCGAAGCGGCGGTCGGTCGCGGCGAGCAGCCCGGCGATCGCCGCGGCCTGCGCGGAGATCACGAGGATGACGCTGCGTGCCGAGTAGAGGAACCGGGTGACCGGGTCAAGCTGCGCCAGGTCGTCCGCGCGCGCCGGGTAGAAGCCGGTGAACGCACCGGCCCAAGCGAACGGCCCGTGCCGTACCGGGGTGGCCGTCATGACGCCAGCGTACGGTCCGCGATCACGGCAGCGAGGCACGCACCGCATGTGCCGCCGCAACGAGGTTCGCCAGGGCCGGCAGCACCTCTGCGTAGCCACGCGTCTTGAGCCCGCAGTCCGGGTTCACCCACAGTCGCTCGGCCGGCAGGGCGGCAAGCGCCTCACGAAGCAGCGCCGCGATCTCCTCGGCCGACGGGACCCGCGGGGCATGGATGTCCCACACTCCCGGGCCCACATCGCGCGGGTAGTCCGCCCGGGCAAGGTCGCTCACGATCGCCATGCCTGAGCGCGCCGCTTCCAGGCTGATCACGTCCGCGTCCGTCGCGATGATCGCGTCCAGGACCTCGCCGAACTCGGCGTAACACATGTGCGTGTGCACCTGCGTGTCGTCGGCGGCGCCGCCGGTCGCGAGGCGGAACGCGGCTACCGCCCAGCGCAGGTATTCCGGCTGCGCCGCCCGGCGCAGTGGCAGCGACTCGCGCAGCGCCGGCTCGTCCACCTGGACGATCGCGACGCCCGCCGCCTCGAGGTCGGCTACCTCGTCACGCAGCGCCAGCGCCACCTGCCGCGCCGTGTCAGCGAGCGGCTGGTCGTCGCGGACGAACGACCACGCGAGCATGGTGACCGGACCGGTGAGCATTCCCTTGACGGGACGGGACGTCTGCTGCTGCGCGAAGCGTGCCCACTCGACAGTCATCGGTGCCGGCCGGGATACGTCACCGACGAGGATCGGTGGGCGCACGTACCGGCTGCCGTAAGACTGCACCCAGCCGTGCTGGGTGGCCACGAACCCGCGCAGCTGCTCGGCGAAGTACTGCACCATGTCGTTGCGCTCCGGCTCGCCGTGCACCAGGACGTCCAGCCCCAGCTTCTCCTGGCGCGCGATCACATCCTTGATTTCCTGCGCCATCACGGCGTGGTAGGCCTCCTCCGTGATCCGCCCGGCGGTGCGGTCGGCGCGGGCACGGCGCAGCTCACCCGTCTGCGGGAACGAGCCGATCGTCGTCGTTGGCAGCAGCGGCAGGCCGAGGCGGCGCTGCTGCGACTCACGCCGGCGCTCGTAGCCGCTGCGCCGCTTTCCGTCGGCGGGCGTCACGGCGGCCACCCGGGCCCGCACCGCCTCGTCGCGCACGATCGGCGAACCGGCCCGCTCCAGCAGGCGCGCCCTGTTTTCGGCGAGTTCGTCAGCGATCGCGTCACGGCCCTCACGCAGCCCCCGTGCCAGCAGCACCACCTCGTTCAGCTTCTGCCGGGCAAACGCCAGCCAGCGCGCGACCGGAGTGTCCTCGACGGTGACGTCCAGCGGAACGTGCAGCAACGAGCAGGTAGGCGCGACGTCGACGTGGCCCAGGGGCTCCAGGAGGTCGAGCGAGCGCTCTAGGTCGTTGGCCCACACGTTTCGACCGTCGACGACGCCGGCCACGACACGCTTACCGGGCAGCGGCTCGATACGCTGCGGTACGGTCAGGTCGAGCGCTAGACCGTCCACCGGCGTATGGGCGAGCACGGGCAGCGCCTCGCCGAGCGGTCCGAAGTAGGACGCGACGAGCAGCTTCGGCCTACCGGAGGCCAGCGTGCGGTATGTGCGCTCGACGGCATCGAGGACGGTGTCGGGCTGATCCTGTACGAGCGCGGGCTCGTCCAGCTGCACCCACTCCGCGCCTCCGTCAGCCAGCCGTGCGAGCACGTCCGCGTACGCCGGCAGCAGGGCGTCCAGCAGCGACAGGGGCTGGAAACTGTCCACAGTGGACTTCGACAGCAGCAGGAACGTGACCGGACCGAGCAGCACCGGCCGGGTGGCGATGCCAAGGTCTGCCGCCTCGCGGAGCTCACCGACCGGCTTGCTGGCGTCGGCGCGGAACTGCGTGTCGGGTCCCAGCTCGGGGATCAGGTAGTGGTAGTTGGTGTCGAACCACTTCGTCATCTCCAACGGCGCGGCCTCGGCTGTGCCGCGGGCCATCGCGAAGTATGACGTCAGGGGGTCTGCGTGCCGGTGCCGCGGCGGTATTGCGCCGAGCAGCCATGCCGTGTCGAGCACGTGGTCGTACAGGGAGAAATCGTTGCTGCAGATCTCGTCGATGCCCGCCTCGCGCAGCTCGAACAGCCGCTGCGCGCGCAGCCGGGCGCTCGCCGCCAGCAGTTCGGTTTCCGGCAACGTCCCGGCCCAGTGCCGTTCGAGCATCTTCTTCAGCTCGCGGTTGGGACCTTGGCGCGGGTAGCCGTACAGGGTGGATCGGGTCACGGAGCTCTCCTTCGCGAGTCCGGTGGCGGCCGCGCGACGGTCGCCACGCGGACGACTGGCAGGTCTTCGGACTCGCGGGCGTGCCAGGGATCCGGCGCCTACTGGCCGTCGCTTCCCAGGGCGGTACCCCAGTGCTGTTCAATGACGGCGGTCGTTCCCGCTCACCGCTGCGAGGCAGTCCCGGATTCGCACCGGGTTCCCTCTTACTCCGGAGCATGGGCCCCGGACCAGCCGCACCGAGAATGCTACGGGACCACGGTCACCGGCCAACGGGCATCACGCACCAGCCGCATTGCGAGCGAGCCCATGAACCGGTGCCCCCGGTGCGTCGAACGGCCCACCACGACCGCGTCAACCCGCATCTCATCCGCGAGCCGCACGATCTCGGTGTACGGATCGCCGCGGCGCTCGACAAACGTCACGTCTACGCCCGTCTCGGGAGCACGCTCCGCGATCTGCTCGCGCAGGCTGCGCGCGATGCTGTCGTGCATCTGGATCAACGCGCCCACGGCGGCCGGCACACTGGCCGCCATGCCGGCGATCTGCCCGACGTACACGCACACGATCTTCGCGCCCTGGCGGCGGGCCATCCCGGCGGCGTATGCGCCCGCCCGCATCGATGTCTCCGAGCCGTCGATGGCGACGAGGATCACCGCCGGGCCGTCGGTGCCGAGCTCGAACATCGCAGGTTCGCTTCCATCCGCCCTTCGGTCAATGATGCCCGTTGGCGTGTGATGCTGTCTCAGGTGACAGACGAGCGCAACGTTCTGGGCGGGCCGCTTGCGGAATGCGGCACCGAACCACTGACCGGCTTCTACCGGGACGGCTGTTGCAGCAGCGGCCCGGACGACATCGGCAGCCACACCGTCTGCGTGGTGGTGAGCGCGGAATTCCTCGAGCATCAGCGGCAGATCGGCAACGACCTGATTACGCCGCGTCCGGAGTTCCGCTTCCCGGGGCTACGGCCCGGCGATCGCTGGTGCGTCGTCGCGCTGCGGTGGCTGGCGTCCTACGAGGCGGGAGCGGCCGCACCCGTCGTCCTGGCGGCGACCAACGAGCAGGCGCTCGACATCGTCCCGCTCGAGATGCTGCGCGAGCATGCGGTCGACGTCCCACCCGACGCCAGCGCGCTTATGCCGTGAGCGCCCGTTGCCACTCGGTCATCTGGCCGATCGGCTGGAAGCCCAGCGCGCGGTTCACGCGCAACATCGGCTCGTTTTCGTTGGCGTTCCAGGTGTGTACGCAGCGCACGCCGGGCAGTTCGGCGAGCAGCGCCTCTAGGTTGGCCGCCTTGAGCAGCATGCCGAGACGGTGCCCCCGGTGCTCGCGCAGGACGAGCGTGTCCCACTGGTAGGCGACGTCGGGTTGATGGGCAGCGACCACGAGGGTCGTGTAGCCGACCAGCCGGCCGCTCGCCTGATGTCGTGCCACCGTCTCCACGACGCGCCGCCGCTGCTCGCGGGCGAGCTCGAAGACGCGGCGCGCCCGGTCGGTGTCCCACGCCTCCTCCGCGTAATCGAGGGCGCCGAGGGGCGGGTCGGTGCTCATCCGCCGCGACAGCAGCGCCCTGTCGGTCAGCCACTCGTCGGGGATGCCGTCCCAGGACGTCAGTACCTCATAGCCCTCGGCGTGCTTCTCCGCCTCGGCGCGTGCCGCGGCGACGTCGACCGGCAGCTCCAGGCGGCTGCGCAGTTCGCGCTGGGCAGTGGTGAAGCCGTGGCGTGCCGCGAAGCCCACGGCCGGATCGTCGTGCCCGGCCGCCACATCCGACTCCGCGCCGAGCACGGTGCGGTGCTCGGCGTGGGCCATCCGCTCGACGTGCTCGAGTAGCGCGCTGCCGATGCGCTGCCGGCGGTGGTCCGGATGCACCGCAAGGGTGAAGTCGAGGCGGTGCCTGTTGTCGGTCAGGGGTAGCGCCACGTCGAGGTGTCCGGCGATGGTGCCGTCACGGACGGCGGCCCAGGCCAGACGCCGCTCGTAGCGCTGGTCGCGGAAGATCGCGCGGAGCTCGTCCAGCGAGTCGATAGCGTGCTCGTTGCCGTACTCGACTCGCCCGGATGCCTCCAGCACCGCCCGCCACGCCTCGAAGCGAGCCGCATCGTGCGGTTTCACCGCGACGATCTCGAGCGTCATGCCGACGACGGTCCCAGCGGCCTTCCCGCGGCGGCAACCCGTTTTCCCGCCCGGTTATGTTTCCTGGCATGACCGAATTGCTCCCGGCCACCCGTCGCGCTCTGCTGCACCGGATCGCCACCGCGCAGGTCGAGGGGCGCGCACCGTCGCTGATCGGCGCGGTCGTGCGCGACGGCGCGCCGGTCTGGACCGGCGGATGGGGCGCCGTCGGCGATTCGCGCGACGACACGCAGTACCGCATCGGCTCGATCTCCAAGACGTTCGTCGCGGTGCAGGTCATGCGGTTGCGCGATGAAGGACGGCTCGACCTCGCCGACCCGCTCGACAAACACCTGCCGGGGACGCCGGTCGGCGAGGCCCGCATCGCCGAGCTGCTCGGGCACACCGCGGGGCTGGCGTCCGAGTCGGCCGGGCCCTGGTGGGAACGGGTGCGGGGAGCGCCGGCCCTCGCCGACGCGCTGGGTGCCGATCCCATGCGGCATCCCGTCGGGCGGCGGTTCCACTACTCCAACCCCGGCTTCGGTGTCCTGGGCGCACTCGTTGCGCAGCTGCGTGCCGCGCCCTGGGGTGATGCGCTGCGCCACGAGATCCTCGACCCGCTCGGCATGGCGCGCACGACGCTGATGCCGCAGCCGCCGCACGCGTCAGGGTGGGCGGTGCATCCCTGGGCGGACGTGCTGCTCCCGGAACCTGCCGAGGATGCCGGGCCGATGGCGCCCGCCGGTCAGCTCTGGTCCACGCTGACGGACCTGTGCCGGTTCGCGCGGTTCCTGGCGCAGGGTGATCCAGCTGTGCTGCGTCTCGAGACGTTGGAGGAGATGCGTGCGCCGGCCTCCGCGAGCACTGAACGTACCCAGGGGTACGGCCTCGGCGTGCAACTGCTATACGACGGCGACCGGACCCTCGTGGGCCACACCGGGTCGATGCCCGGCTTCCTCGCCGCGGTGTGGGTCAGCGTGGACGAGCGACTCGGCGCGATCGTCATGGCCAACACGACATCCGGCGTCCAGATCGGCAGCCTGGCTGCGGAGCTGATCGGTGTCGTCGCGTCGCACGAGCCGCCGCTGCCCCCACCGTGGCATCCCCTGTCGGCATTCGACGACGAACTGCTCGCCCTGACGGGGAACTGGTATTGGGGGCCGACCGGGTACGGCGTGTATCTGCTGCCCGACCGCGGGCTGCGGATCGAGCCGCTGCGTGGTCCCGGACGAGCGTCCAGGTTCCGCCCGGAACCGGACGGGACCTGGATCGGCCTCGAGGGCTACTACGCGGGGGAGCGGCTGCGGCTCGGGCGGGACGCGACCGGCCGGGTCACCCACCTCGACCTGGGCACGTTCGTCTTCACCCGGACGCCCTACGACCCGGCCGCGCCGGTCCCCGGCGGCGTCGATCCGGACGGCTGGCGGGGCCTTCCGGGCTAGCGCCAGCCCGCGACACGCCGAACTACATGTGGTGCGTGCCTTTGTCGTAGCCCCTACATATGGTGGGTCGACGCACTGATTCGGCACCTCATCCAGGGGCGCCGACGTAGCTCGGGCACGTCGATGCGTGCGCGGCTGCGTGCTGCTCGAAACCCGATCAGCGGGCCCTCCGACGACGGCGTGCCACCCGATGCTGCGCCCGAAATCGCCGCGGTGGGCTGCCGCCGTAGCTCCAGGAGGACGTATGAGCCCAACCGAGGCCCCGAGGCGTACGACGATGCACGTCCGCAAGCGCAACGGCGACATCGAACCGGTGGACGTCAACAAGATCGTCCGCGCCGTGGAGCGCTGGGCGGGCGGGCTTTCCGACGTCGACCCGCTGCGTGTCGCCACCAAGACCATCAGCGGCCTCTACGACGGGGCGACGACCGCCGAGCTGGACCGGCTCTCGATCCAGACGGCCGCCGAGATGATCGGCGAGGAACCGCAGTACTCCAAGCTGGCTGCTGGGCTACTCGCCGGCTATATCGGCAAGGAGGTACGCGGCCAGGGCATCGCGTCGTTCAGCCAGGCTGTGAAGCTGGGCCACGCCGAGGGTCTGATCGGCGACGACACGGCCGCGTTCGTCAAGGACCACGCGCGCAAGCTCGACGACGCGATCGAGGTCGACGCGGACCGGCGCTTCGAGTATTTCGGGCTGCGCACCGTCTACGACCGATACCTGCTCCGCCATCCGCGCACTCGCCAGGTGATCGAGACGCCGCAGTACTTCCTCCTGCGCGTCGCCTCCGGCTTGTCGAAGACGCCCGGCGAGGCCATCGGCTGCTACCGACTCATGTCGTCGCTGGCCTACCTGCCGAGCTCGCCAACCCTGTTCAACTCCGGCACCCGACACACGCAGATGTCCTCGTGCTACCTGCTCGACTCGCCGCGTGACGAGCTCGACTCTATCTACGAGCGGTACGCGCAGGTCGCGCGACTCTCGAAATACGCCGGTGGCATCGGCATTTCATGGTCACGGGTACGGTCGCGGGGCGCGCTGATCCGCGGCACGAACGGCCAGTCCAACGGCATCGTTCCGTGGCTGCGCACGCTGGACGCGAGCGTGGCCGCAGTCAACCAGGGCGGCCGGCGCAAGGGCGCGGCCTGCGTCTATCTCGAGCCGTGGCACCCCGACATCGAGGAGTTCCTCGAACTGCGTGACAACACCGGCGAGGACGCGCGCCGCACCCACAACCTCAACCTCGCGAACTGGATCCCGGACGAGTTCATGCGGCGCGTCGAGGCGGACGAGACCTGGTCGCTGTTCGACCCGGACGAGGTGCCCGAACTGCCTGACCTGTGGGGATCGGCGTTCGACGAGGCGTACCGGCGCGCCGAGGCCGATGGCCGCTACGTGCGGCAGGTCAGGGCCCGCGATCTCTTCGGCCGGATGATGCGCACCCTCGCCCAGACCGGCAACGGCTGGATGACGTTCAAGGACGCGGCCAACGCCAAGTGCAACCAGACCGGCGAGCCCGGAAATACAGTGCACCTGTCGAACCTGTGCACCGAGATCATCGAGGTGTCGTCGGACGAAGAGACCGCGGTGTGCAACCTCGGCTCGGTGAACCTCGCGGCACATCTCGGTCCGGACGGACTCGATTGGGCGAAGCTGCGCGGCACCGTAGGTACCGCGGTCACCTTCCTCGACCGGGTCATCGACATCAACTACTACCCGACGACGCCGGCTGCCACGTCGAACCCCCGGTGGCGTCCCGTCGGGCTCGGCGTGATGGGCCTTCAGGACGTGTTCTTCGCGCTGCGACTGCCGTTCGACAGTGTCGCCGCCCGGGAGTTGTCGACACGCATCGCCGAGGAGATCTATCTGACCGCCCTGGAAACCTCAGCCGGCCTGGCTGAGCGGTTCGGGCCACATCCGGCGTTCGCACAGACTCGTGCAGCGAAAGGCGTGTTGCAGCCCGACCTGTGGGGCGCGAGCATTAGCCAAACGGAGCGGTGGACGGCCTTGCGCGAGCGTATTGCCGGCACCGGCTTGCGCAACTCGCTGCTCATCGCGATCGCGCCCACCGCCACCATCGCGTCGATTGCCGGCTGCTACGAATGCATCGAGCCGCAGGTGTCGAACCTGTTCAAGCGCGAGACACTGTCGGGCGAATTCCTCCAGGTGAACACCGCGCTCGTCCGTGAGCTCAAGCTACGCGACTTGTGGACCCCCGAGATTCGCGATGCGATCAAGCGCGCCGACGGCTCGGTGCAGGGCATCGAGGCGTTGCCGCCCGACGTGCGGGAGCTGTACCGGACCGCGTGGGAGCTGCCGCAACGCGCGCTGATCGAGCTCGCCGCGGCGCGGGCGCCGTTCGTCGACCAGAGCCAGTCGCTGAACCTGTTCATGAGCGCACCATCGATAGGCAAGCTCAGCTCGATGTACCTGTACGCGTGGAAGTCCGGGCTGAAGACCACGTACTACCTGCGCTCGCGCCCCGCGACGCGCATCCAGCAGGCCACGGTGAGCGCCGTCGCCTGCAGCCTGGAGAACCCCGAGTCGTGTGAGGCCTGTCAATGAAGCCTCTCGCGATCGAGCAAGAATCCCTCGTCCCAGACGAGCGATTCTTGCGCAATCCAGGAAAGATTCTCGATCCGGGGATGGAGCTGACGCTGCGGCCGATGCGGTATCCGCAGTTCTACGACCGGTTCCGTGACGCGATCAAGAACACCTGGACGGTCGAGGAGGTCGACCTGCACACCGACCTCAAGGATCTCGCCCGCCTGACGCCTGCAGAGAGACACCTGGTGAACCGGCTCGTCGCGTTCTTCGCCACCGGCGACACCATCGTCGCGAACAACCTGGTGCTCAACCTGTACCAGCACATCAACGCGCCTGAGGCACGGCTGTACCTATCTCGGCAGCTGTTCGAGGAGGCGGTGCATGTCCAGTTCTATCTGACCCTGCTCGACACGTACGTGCCGAATGAGCGCGAGCGGTTCGAGGCGTTCGCCGCTGTGGAGAACATCCCGTCGATCCGCCGCAAGGCCGAGTTCTGCTTCAAGTGGGTCGACTCGATCTTCAAGCTCGAGGAATTGCGCACCCGTGACGATCGGCGTGCGTTTCTGCTCAACCTGATCTGCTTCGCGGCGTGCATCGAGGGGCTGTTCTTCTACGGCGCCTTTGCCTATGTGTATTTCCTGCGATCCCGAGGGCTCTTGCACGGGCTGGCGTCCGGCACCAACTGGGTGTTCCGCGACGAGTCGATGCACATGGCGTTCGCGTTCGACGTCGTCGACACGGTGCGTCGCGAGGAGCCGGACCTGTTCGACGAATCGCTCAGGTCCCAGGTGCGCGAGATGATTGTCGAGGCGATCGCCTGCGAGATCCAGTACGCCGAGGACCTGCTCGGGCAGGGCGTCCCCGGACTGCCGCTTTCGGATATGACGTCCTACCTCCAGTATGTGGCCGATCGGCGCCTCGTGCAGCTGGGCTTGTCGCCGGAGTTCGGGGCCACCAACCCGCTGGCGTTCATGGAGCTCCAGGACGTCCAGGAGCTGGCGAACTTCTTCGAGCGACGGGTCTCTGCTTATCAGCTCGGCGTGACCGGATCGGTCGGTTTCGACGAGGACTTCTAACCCGTGTGCTGCCCCGATTAAGCAAGAATCCCTCGTCTGAGACGGGGGATTCTTGCGCAATCGGTCAGGGGGCACGCAGGACGTCCAGCAGGGCCGTGCTGCCGCGCTCGTCCCGCCGAACACGAGGGCCTGGCCGTCCACGTAGACCTGGTAGCCGGTGCTGGGGTCGGCGTCGGCGGCTACGTCCGGGACACCGCGGCCGGCGCCTGCGAGCGATGCCGGCAGCGACAATGCGCCCTCGCGGTAACGGTGTTCGACCCCGTCCGCTCGGCGGACCCGCGAAAGAGACGTTCCGAACACGGGGGTCAGCCCGCCTGCCGATCCGGCGACTCGTATCCGGCGCGCTGCGGCGTCGACTTCGAGCACGTCGATGCCCAGTTCGCGCAGCGCCGAGGTCACTGCGTCGACGTCTGCCGGGTCGGCGCCGCAGTGGGTGGCGAGCTC
>JBKOXO010000129.1:0-12305 GCA_046744105.1 Actinomycetota bacterium | reverse complement strand
GGCCTATCCGTGGTCGGCCACGACGGCCGCCATGCTTGCGGTGCACGCCGAGGTCACATCGGCGTCAAGCGCATCCCGCCTGCGCGGAGCGTAGTCTGCGCCGCTCGCTGTATCGTCCCGCCGGAGGCAGAGCTCCTAGCGCGAGCGCTCATCGCAATGATGGTGACGCACGTCGTGGGCGGATGAGCGCCAGGGCGAACGCGGCGGCGACGCCCGCGCTGACGGCCAGCGCCAGGTCCGTGATCGAGACGGCATGCGCCGAGGCATGCGCCCCGGGGCCGTGAACGAGCGTCAGGTACAGCGTGCCGAGCGTCGCCACGCCGACGACCTGGCCGAGCTGGATCACGGTCACGAGTACCCCGCTGGCGTCGGCCGCGACCGCGACCGGGACGTGCCGCAGCGCCACCGTCAGCATCGGGCTGTAAGCCAGGCCGAAGGCGAGCCCGATCGCGAGCAGGTCGAATTCCATCGCGATACCGCCGCGGCTCCCGTCGCGCAGGATGCCCGCCAGCGGCAGGTAACACAGGCCGGCCGCCAGAAGGCCGAGCGGAATGATAGGGCCGTGCCACTGGGCGGGCAGCCTGCTCCACGTCAGCCCGGTGACTGCGAACCCGACAGCCACCGGTGCGAAGACCAGCCCGGCGTGCGCGGGACTCTCGCCCAGCCCGGACTGCAGATGTAACGCCATGCTGAACAGATACGACGCGTAGTTGACGAGCACCAGGAACAGCGCGGCCATTCCTGCGAGCATGCCGGGCGCGCGCAGCACATGTCCCGAGACCAACGGCGATCCACCCCGGGCTGCCAATGACCGCTCGGCGGCTACGAACGCCCCGAAGAGCGCCACGCTCGCGCCGAGCGACACCCATCCCCACACCGGCCAGTGCTCCTGATGGCCGAGCACGAGCGGTACGACCAGCAACAGCACCGACAGTGACAACAGCACCACGCCGACCGGGTCGAGCTCCCGGCTGGCCGAGCCACGATCGGCCGGCAGTTGCCAACGCGCAACGACGAGCAGGGCGATGCCGATCGGCACGTTCACAAGGAAGACCGGCCGCCACCCGGTGCCGCCCACGTCGGCGCTGACGAGTACGCCGCCGAGCACCTGACCCACCACCGCACCGCCGGCGATGACCGCGGAGTACAGCGACAACGCTCGGGCCCGAGACGGGCCGGTGAACGTACGCTGGATGAGGCTCATGACCTGGGGCATCATCAGCGCGGCTGCGGCCCCCTGGATCAGCCGGAACGTCACTAGTGTCGCGGTGTTCGGTGCCAGCCCGCACGCCAGCGATGCCACGGTGAATCCGGCCAACCCGGCCCGGAACGCCCGGCCGTGGCCCACCCGGTCGCCGACGCGCGCACCGGTGATGAGCAGCACCGCGTAGGTGATGATGTAGCCGGCGATCACCATCTGCAGGCCGGCACCGGACGCGGAAAGGTCGGCACGCAGCGTGGGCGCGGCGACATTCACGATGGAGACGTCAAGAATGGCCATGAACTGGCCCACCAGCAGCACGGCGAGCACCGCGCCGGGACGGGCGGCGACGCGGGGCAGGGGCAGCGCGGCGGTGGCGGTTGTCACGCCGCCGACGGTGCCCGAGGGGTCCGACAATTTCCCGGTCGAGTTGCTCACACCTCGACCGTGGCGGCTGTTCGGCACCGGTGATTAGAGCCCACTGATCCTGGTATTGCCAGCACCACCCGGCGCGTCGTGGTCGCCCCGCTCAGCGGAAGACGACCGTCTTCGTGCCGTTAAGCAGGATGCGGTGCTCGACGTGCCACTGCACCGCCCGGGCGAGCGCCACCGCCTCGAGGTCGCGGCCCACGGCGGCGAGCTGCTCGGGGGTCAGCGTGTGGTCGACCCGGGCCGTTTCCTGCTCGATGATCGGCCCTTCGTCGAGGTCGGCGGTGACGTAGTGCGCGGTGGCGCCGATCAGCTTCACCCCGCGGTCGTAAGCCTGCTGGTACGGGCGAGCGCCCCTGAAGCTGGGCAGGAACGAGTGGTGAATGTTGATGATCCGCCCCGGCAGTTGATCGCACAGCCGCGCGGAGAGCACCTGCATGTACCGGGCTAGCACGACGAGATCCACGCCGTAGCGGTCAACCAGTTCGAGCAGCGTCGCCTCCTGCTGCGGCCGGTTCTCCGCCGTCACCGGCACGTGGTGGTACGGCACGCCGTATGCGACGGCGAGCGGCTCGAAGTCAGGGTGGTTGGAGACGATGCCCGTGATGTCCCCGGAAAGGGCGCCGATCCGCCAGCGGTAAAGCAGGTCGTTGAGGCAGTGCCCCTCGCGGGACACCAGCACCAGGATCCGCGAGCGCACCGCGTCGTCGGCAAGCTCCCAGTCCATGCCGTACTCGGCGGCCACCGGCGAGAAGTCTCCCGGCTCGCCCTCGAAATGCACGCGCATGAAGAACTTGCCGGTGGCGGGGTCGCCGAACTGCTGACTGTCCAGGATGTTGCAGCGCCGCTCGGCCAGAAACCCGGAGACGGCATGCACGATCCCGATCCGGTCGGCACACACCAGGGTCAGCACATGCCGCGGCATCTGTTCCTCCTGCTCTGTCATCGAACCTCCTTCCCACCCCGAGGCGCGGGCCGTCGGTTCGAGCGCCCGGCCGACGCGCTCCGCAGGCGTCGCTCATGGTGCGAGCGCTCGCTCGCCGTCCATCCTGGTAGCGCGGATAACAGGTGGCCTTTGTCGGTGGCGGGCGATCTACTGGTGAACGTGGTGGAAGGCAGTTACCTGAAGGAGCGCCGCGAGGAGCTGGCGTCGTTTCTGCGCAGCCGCCGCGAACGCGTGCACCCGCAGGATGTGGGTCTCCCGCCGGGCGCGCGACGACGTACGCCGGGGCTGCGCCGCGAGGAGGTGGCACAGCTGGCCGGGGTCGGCGTCACCTGGTACACGTGGCTCGAGCAGGGCCGCCCGATCAACGCGAGCGTGCAGGTGCTCGACGCGATCGCGCGGGTGCTCAAGCTCGGGCCGGCAGAGCGATGGCACCTATACCGGCTGGCCGACGTCCCCGGCGTGCCGAAGGCGCACGACGCCGAGACGCTGCCTGACGACGTGCTGCCCGTCCTCGACGCGCTCGAACCGAACCCCGCCTGCGTGTACAGCGGCAAATACGACCTGCTCGCCTGCAACGAGTCGTACGCCGCGCTGTTCCCCGCCCTCGCGACGTGCGACGGCATCGAACGCAACGCGCTGTGGCAGATCTTCGCACTCCGCAATTGCCCGGTGCAGACCGACGGACTGCTGCCGCACATGGTGGCAACCGCCCGGGCCAACTACGCGCGGCACGTCGGCGAGCCGGAGTGGCGCGACTTCGTCGAGCGGCTCTCTGCGCGCAGCGACGATTTCGCCGTGATGTGGGCCAGCCACCAGGTCGCCGCGCCGATGCCACAGGTCAAGTCGTTCGACGGCGACCCGTTCGGTGTCGTGAACGTGCGTACGTCGAGCTTCGCGGTCACCGGGATGCTCGAGAGCCGCATGGTCGTGTACCTCCCCGCGAGCCCTGCCGACGCGGCCAAGATCGAGCGGCTGCGCGTCCGGGCGGCCGCCTTGCGAGTGTCCGCCGCCAGCTGACCTCCCGGGTGCTATGTCGTCGCACCGGGGGCATGATTCCCGGGTGAGCACGCCCCACGACGACCTGGACACGCGCACCCGCCAGGCCCTCGCCGCCGTCCCCGCCCGGTCGGGCCGACCCGAATCCGACGAACTGCTCACGCTGTTCGACGCGATGGCCGGCAGCCGGCACATCGATGTCGAGGCGCGCCGCATGCGCGAACGCGGCCAGGGCTTCTACACGATCGGCTCGGCCGGCCACGAGTCGAACGCGCTGGTCGCCGCGGCGCTGCGCCCGACCGATCCGGCGCTGCTGCACTACCGGTCCGGGGCGTTCTACCTCGCGCGATCGCTTCAGGCCGGCCGCAAGCTCGAGGACGGGCTGCGCGACATCCTGCTCGGGATGATGGGCGCGGTGGACGACCCTGCGTCGGGCGGGCGGCACAAGGTGTTCGGCAACCCCGATCTCGCGATCATCCCGCAGACATCCACCATCGCCTCGCACCTGCCCCGCGCGGTCGGCGTAGCGTTCGCGATCGGGCGGGCCCACCGGCTGGGCGTCCCGCTGCGCTGGCCGGCCGACGCGCTGGCGGTGGCGAGCTTCGGTGACGCCAGCCTGAACCACTCCACGGCGGCCGGTGCGCTCAACACCGCCGGGTACACCGTGCGGCAGGGGCTGCCGCTGCCACTGCTGCTGGTCTGCGAGGACAACGGCCTCGGCATCTCGGTGCCCACGCCCGAGGGCTGGGTCGCCGAGATTGCCCGCCGCCCGGGCATCGAGTACCTGGCCGTCGAGGGTGACGACCCGGACGCGGTGCGGGCCACCGCGGCACTCGCGGCCTCCTATGTGCGCACCAGGCGCCGTCCCGCGTTGCTGCATGTGCGCATGGTGCGGTTCATGGGTCACGCCGGCACGGACGTCGAGATGGCGTACCGACCCGCACCGGCGATCAGCACCGACCTCGGCCGGGACCCGCTCATCGCGCTGGCCCGGCGCATCGGCCTTCCCGACTTGGCCGGCCGCTACGACGAGATCGGCCAACTGGTGCGCTCGATCGGAGACGACCTGCTCGGCGTACGCGTGCACGTCGCCGCCCGCACCGTCGTCGAACCACTGGCGCCGCGCGGGCCCGCCGCGATCACGGCCGAGGCGGGCCGTTTTGCCGACGCCGGCGCGCGCCGCGCGGCGTTCTCCGGGCGCTTGCCGGAGCAGCAGGGCGAGCTCACCCTGGCGCAGAGCATCAACGCCGCGCTGACCGACGCGCTCGCGGCACGCCCGGGGATGCTGGTCTTCGGCGAGGACGTCGGCGTCAAGGGCGGCGTGTACGGCATCACGCGCGGACTTGCCCAGCGGTTCCGGGCCACCCGGGTGTTCGACACGCTGCTGGACGAGCAGGCGATCATGGGGCTGGGCCTCGGCATGGGGGTCAGCGGGCTGCTGCCCGTTCCCGAGATCCAATACCTGGCCTACCTGCACAATGCCGCGGACCAGCTGCGCGGCGAGGCGGCCAGCCTCCGGTTCTTCTCCAACGGCACGTTCACGAACCCGATGGTGGTGCGCATCGCCGGACTGGCGTACCAGAAGGGGTTCGGCGGGCACTTCCACAACGACAACGGGCTGGCCCCACTGCGTGACATCCCCGGCCTGGTGGTGGCGGTGCCGGCGCGCCCCGACGACGCCGGCCCGATGCTGCGTACCTGCCTCGCCGCGGCCGTCGCCGGCGGCCAGGTCAGCGTGTTCCTCGAACCGATCGCCCTCTACCACGAACGCGACCTGCTGGTGCCCGGCGACCGTGGCTGGCTGGGCGGGTATCGACTTACCGATCATGTCCCGATCGGCAGCGCGCTCACGCACACACAGGGCCGGGACGTGACGGTGCTGACGTTCGGCAACGGGCTGCGCATGAGCCTTCGCGTTGCCGCGCTGCTCGCCGACGAAGGCATCTCGCTGCGGGTGGTCGACCTGCGCTGGCTTATGCCGCTGCCCGTCGAGGACATGCTGCGCGAGGCCGACGCCACCGGCCGGGTGCTCGTCGTGGACGAGACCCGGCACAGCGGCGGCGTCGGCGAGGGCATCGTCACCGCGCTGGTCGAACGCCGCTTCACCGGGCGTATCGCCCGGGTCAGCGGCGCCGACAGCTACATCCCACTGGGCGACGCCGCCAAGACGGTGCTGCTCAGCGAGGACGACATCGAGCGCGGTGTCCGACAGCTACTGAGCCCGTAGCACGCCGAGCAGGCCGTGCGACTCGTCGTCCGGCCCGGCGCTGAACCACACCGCGTCCGGACCACCGGCCGCGGCGTCACCGACGATCAGACCCCACAGGCCGTCGATCACCAGCGGCCGGCCGTTCGTACCGCGCAGCGTGCCGAGAACCTCGCCCGTGTTCGGGTCGACGGCGTGGATCCGCCCGTCACCGAAGTTGCCGATCAGCAGGTCGCCGGCGAACTGTCCGAAGGTGGACGGTGCGATCGTCATGCCCCACGGCGAGTTGAGCACGCTGTGGCTGACCAGCCGCCGCACGAACGCGCCGTCGTTGGTGTAGACGTCGACGAATCCGTGCGCCGGCCCGGCGACGTCGTCCTCCGCATCCGCGTCCTGTAGGGCGTAGGTGACCAACACCTGCCCGCCGATCTCGGCGACGTTGAACGGTGCGTACCCGGCCGGCAGCGAGGCGTCGTGGAACATGCCGGTGTCAGGCAGCAGGGTAAACGAGCCGTTGAACACGTCGATGCGGTTGTCGTGGAAATTCGCGGCCAGCAGCAGCGGACCGGACGAACTGGGGTCGAGCGCGAGCCCCTTGTAGACGGCGCCCTCGGTGTGGGCCACGGCCACCGCCGCCGTTCCGCCGTTCCAGGCCGAGAGGTCCCCGTCCTCGCCGGCAAAGATGAACCGGGCCGGCGACGTAGTGCCCGGGACGATGAACGCGCTCGTGCTGTTGAAGACCTGTCCGGTCGGGGCGCCGCCGGGAATGCTTACCACCAGCGGCACGATCGACACCGGCGCGGTGCCGTTGTCGCCCGTGTACAGGCTCGCAACATCGGTGCCGTTGTCGGAGACCCAGACCGGCGTGTTGGGCCCGTGCGACATGCCCCAGGCGTTGACCAGGTTGGGATCGGTCAGGGTGGCGACGCCAGGCTGATCCGACACCAGATTCTCCTGAAGGTACGCGCCTGGGCCGCCGCGAGCCCCCGACGGTAGCGCGAACCCCCCGACGAACACCGCGGTTACCGCGGCGGCGATGAGGCCCCGTTTGCTAACCATTGCAACGCCTCCTCAGGACGTGAGCAAGCACCCGCGCCTCCGCGGGCACACTTGGCATCACGAATCGGCGCCCCCGCTGGTTCAGCCCGGTTAGCCTGTCCGGGTGCGCGTCGCGGTCTTTGCCACCTGTCTCGTCGACGCACTGTTCCCGGACGTGGGGAAAGCTACGGTGCGATTGCTGCGCCGCCTGGGCCACGACGTGGAGGTGCCGCCGCGGCAGACGTGCTGCGGGCAGATGCACGTCAATACCGGCTACCCACGCGAAGCGCTCCCGCTGGTGCGGAACCACGTCGAGACGTTCTTGGACTACGACGCGATCGTGGTGCCGAGTGGCTCGTGCGCAGCCGCCATCCGCCACCAGCACGCCGACGTGGCGCGGGAGTACGCCGACCGCGTGCTGGTCGAGGGCGCGGAGCTGGTGGCGCGACATACGTACGAGCTGTCGGAGTTCCTTGTGAACGTGCTCGGCGTAACGGACGTCGGCGCCTACTTTCCACATCGGGTGACATACCACCCGACATGTCATTCGCTACGGCTGCTGCGAGTCGGCGACCGCCCGCTACGACTGCTACGCCAGGTACGCGGTCTGGAGCTCGTGGAGCTGCCGGATGCACAAGCCTGCTGCGGATTCGGTGGCACGTTCGCCATCAAGAACGCGGACGTATCCACGGCGATGCTGGCCGACAAGATGGCGGGCGTGCTCGCCACCCGCGCCGAGGTGTGCGCCGCGAGCGACTCGTCGTGCCTGATGCACATCGGCGGTGGGCTGTCCCGGCTGAACACCGGGGTGCGCACCGTCCACTTGGCGGAGATCTTGGCGTCATGACCGGTCATCTGAGTGGCGCGCCGTTCCCGGAAGCTGCCCGGAAGGCTCTTGCCGACACGCAGCTGCGCCGCAACCTGGGCAGGGCGACCGCGACCATCCGGGCCAAGCGTGCCGCCGTCGTCGACGAGCTGCCGGACTGGGCCGCGCTGCGCGAGGCGGGCGCCGCCATCAAGGACGATGTGCTCGCGCACCTGGACCGCTACCTCGTGCAGCTCGAGCAGCAAGTGACCGTACGTGGCGGTACGGTCCATTGGGCCCGTGACGCCGACGAAGCGAACCGGATCGTCACCCGGCTGGTGCGGCGCACCGGCGAGACGTTCGTCGTCAAGGTCAAGTCGATGGCTACGCAGGAGATCGGCCTGAACGAGGCGCTGGCGGATGCCGGGATCGCCGCCTACGAGACCGACCTGGCTGAGCTGATCGTGCAGCTCGGACACGACACGCCCTCGCACATCCTGGTTCCGGCCATCCACCGCAACCGCGCGGAGATACGGGAGATCTTCCTGCGCGAGATGCCCGACGTCGATCCCTCGCTGACCGACGAGCCGGCCGCGCTGGCCGAGGCCGCCCGAGGGCACCTGCGGCAGCAGTTCCTGTCCGCCTCGGTTGCGATATCCGGAGCGAACTTCGGGGTCGCTGAGACCGGCACGCTCGCCGTCGTCGAGAGCGAGGGCAACGGGCGGATGTGCCTGACCCTGCCGCGCACCCTCATCACGGTCATGGGCATCGAGAAGGTGCTGCCGACGTGGCGCGATCTGGAGGTCTTCCTCCAATTGCTGCCCCGCTCGTCCACGGGCGAGCGGATGAACCCCTACACGTCGATGTGGGCAGGTGCCGTCGAGGGTCAGGAGTTCCACCTCGTACTGCTCGACAACGGCCGTACCGCGACCCTCGCCGACCCGCGCGGCCGGTCCGCGTTGCGCTGCATCAAGTGCTCAGCCTGCCTGAACGTCTGCCCGGTGTACGAGCGCACCGGTGGGCACGCCTACGGGTCGGTCTACCCAGGCCCGATCGGCGCCGTGCTGTCCCCGCAGCTCACCGGCGTGGCGCACAACACGTCGCTGCCGTTCGCGTCGTCGCTGTGTGGCGCGTGCTACGACGTGTGCCCGGTAGCGATCGACATCCCGTCCATGCTGGTCCACCTGCGTGCGAAGGCGGTCGAGGCAAAGGGGCGCACTCCGGAACGCGCGGCGATGGCCGCCGCGGCCTGGACGATGGCCGACTCAACGCGCTGGACCCGTGCACTACGAGCCGCCCGGCTCGGCCGGCTGCTGCGCCGGCGGCGCGCGTTGCCGCCGCCCCTGTCGGCATGGGTGGGCTCCCGGGACCTGCCGCAACCGCCGCGGCAGACGTTCCGCGACTGGTGGGCAAGCCAGCGATGAGCATCCGTTCCGGATCGCGCAAGATGTGGCAGCGTGAGGCCGCTACATCTTGCGCAATTCGAGAGGTGGACCGGTGAGCGCTCGGGACGAGATCCTGTCGCGGATCCGGGCGGCGCTGGCCGACCGGCCGCCGCACTCGCGGATCCCCCGCGCCTACCGCGCCGCTGGCAGCCTCTCCCCCGACCTGGACCTGTTCGTCGAGAGAGTCGCCGACTATCGGGCGAATGTGTACCGCTGCTCGGCGGACGAGGCCGCCGGACGCATCGCGGAGGTAGCCGGCAGCCGACGCCTCGCAGTGCCGGACGGCTTCCCCACGGAGTGGCTGCCCGCGGGGCTCGCTGTCAGCCATGAACCGCTCAGCACCGCCGACCTCGACGCGGTGGACGGGGCGCTCACCACCTGCGCGGTGGCCGTCGCTGAGACCGGCACGATCATCCTCGACCACGGCCCCGGCCAGGGTCCGCGCGCGCTGAGCCTCGTCCCGGACTACCTGCTCGTGGTCGTGCGCGCCGACCAGGTGCGGGCGATCGTGCCGGATGCGGTCGCGTCCCTCGACCCGGTGCGGCCGCAGACCTGGATCAGCGGGCCGAGCGCGACCAGCGACATCGAGCTGAACCGGGTCGAAGGTGTACACGGCCCGCGCACCCTCGATGTGATCCTTAGTCTTTCGGCGGAGTGAAAGAGGACCAGCGAATGCGGCTAGCCCGGCACGGTGCGCCAGGCGCGGAACGTCCGATCGTCAGCGGCCCCGACGGCGTGTGGCGCGACCTAACGCCCGTCACGTCGGACATCACCCGCGATTTCCTGGGGGCCCCGGCATTCGATGTCGCCGCGCTTCCGGTGGTATCCGAGCTGGGCCGGTTCGGCCCGCCGATTGTCCCGGGCAAGATCGTCTGCATCGGACTCAACTATCGCGACCACGCCGCCGAGACCAACGCGAAGATCCCGGCCGAGCCGATCATCTTCCTCAAGGCCGCCGACACCGTTGTCGGCCCGGACGACGACGTGCTCATCCCGCGCGGCTCGACCAAGACAGACTGGGAGGTCGAGCTCGGCGTGGTGATCGGCCAGCCGGCCCGGTACCTCGGCTCGCCGGACGACGCGGCGGCGTGCGTGGCCGGCTACGTGATCAGCAACGACGTGTCCGAGCGGGAGTTCCAGCTGGAGCGGGGCGGCCAGTGGGACAAGGGCAAGAACTGCGAGACGTTCAACCCGCTGGGCCCGTGGATCCGGACCGCGGACGAGGTGCCTGATCCGCAAGCGCTGGCCCTGCGGCTTTGGGTGAACGGCCTGCAGCGCCAGGATGGCACCACCGAACAGATGATCTTCGGCGTCCACCACATCGTGTGGTACCTGAGCCAGTTCCTCGTGCTGCGTCCCGGCGACGTCATCAACACGGGAACGCCCGCGGGCGTCGCGCTCGGACGTCCCGACAAGCCCTACCTGCGGGCCGGTGACGTCGTCGAGCTGGAGATCGATGGCCTGGGCCGGCAGCGGCAGACGTTGCGCGATGGGTGACGAGGAGCGCTCGGGCGAGGAGCCGATGTCGGAGTTCGAAGGGCTGCGCGCACTGGTCACCGGCGGCGCGTCCGGCATCGGGCTGGCGGTCGCGACGCGGCTGGCCGAGCTCGGCGCGTCGGTCGCGGTGCTTGATCGCGATCCCGCGGCCGAGCGGTTCGTCGTTGTGCGCGCCGACATCTCCGACGACGCCGCGGTGCGCTCCGGGGTCGCCTCCGCGATCGAGGCGCTGGGCGGGCTGGACGTCCTGGTGAACAACGCGGGTATCGGCGCGCAGGGCGGTGTCGAGGCCAATGACGACGGCGAGTGGCATCGCGTCCTGGACGTCAACGTGGTCGGCCTGGTGCGGGTAAGCCGGGCCGCGTTGCCGGCGTTGCGGGCGTCCGCACACGCCGCGATCGTCAACACCTGCTCGGTCGCCGCCACCGTCGGTTTGCCGAACCGCGTGCTGTACTCGGCCAGCAAGGGCGCGGTGTTGTCGCTGACCATGGCCATGGCGGCGGACCTGTTACCCGAGGGCATTCGCGTCAACGCCGTCAACCCGGGCACCGTGGATACGCCGTGGGTCGCCCGGCTGCTCGACGCCGCTGCCGATCCAGCGGCCGAACGCGCGGCGCTGCAAGCACGCCAGCCCCACGGACGGCTGGTCACCGCCGAGGAGGTGGCGGCCGCGGTCGCCTACCTCGCGTCGCCGTCCGCCGGCTCGACGACCGGGACGTGGCTCGCCGTCGACGGCGGCATGGATCGCCTGCGGTTGCGGCGATGAGGCACGTACCGACCGGGGAGGTAGTGCATGCCGAGTGAGCTACGGATCGACGCGCACCAGCACGTCTGGGATCTCGCGGTTAGCCCGCAACCCGGGACGGCCGGCGTGCCCGAGCTGCAGCGGTCGTTCTCGTTGCCCGACGTCGAGCCTGCGCTTGCCGTCAACCACTTCCGCGCGACGATCCTGGTCCAAACCGTTGCGGAGCGGGACGAGACACGAGAGCTGCTCGCGCTGGCCGCGCGGCAGCCGGTCGTCGCCGGGGTGGTCGGATGGACCGACCTCACCGACCCGGATGTCGCCGGCCGGCTAGCCATGCTGGCCGCTTCGCCCGGCGGGCGATCTCTCGTCGGCATCCGGCATCAGGTCGACGTCGAGCCGGATCCGCGCTGGCTGTGCCGCCGGGACGTGCGCCGGGGACTTGAGGCCGTCGCCGATGCGAGCCTCGCCTTCGACCTGCTCGTCCGGCCACAGCAGCTATCCGCCGCAGCCGAGACCGCGGCCGAACTACCGCAGCTGCGCTTCGTCCTCGACCACGGCGGCAAGCCCGACATCGCCATGGGTGGACTGGAACCGTGGGCGTCGGACATCGCGGACCTCGCACTCATGCCGAACGTGGCTGTGAAGCTGTCCGGGCTGGTCACCCAAGCCGATCACGACGCCTGGACGGTCGAGCAGCTGCGCCCATACGCCGACGTATTGATCGAGGCATTCGGACCCGACCACATCATGTTCGGCTCGGACTGGCCGGTATGCCTGCTTGCCACGTCGTACGACGTGTGGGTCGCAACGGCGACAGCACTGACTGCGGGGCTCACGGAGGCCGAGCGTCAGGAGATCTTCGGCGGCACCGCGGCTCGGTGGTACGGGATCGCTCTGGATCACTAGCCTGAACGGCGTCGAAGGGATCGAGCATGCCTGAGCCGCGCGACGAGGAGCTCGCCGGGATCCGCGAGCACCGCCAGCAACTGCGCCACAA
>JBKOXO010000077.1:0-6939 GCA_046744105.1 Actinomycetota bacterium | reverse complement strand
GCTCGCTCACGTTCGACGCCGCGCTGGAGGCCGTCAGCGCGCGGGGCCACGAGATGGCCTCGCTGGACCTCTCCGACAACGGCGCGATGGCCGCGGTATTCGGCCCGCTGCCCGAAATCGAGCGGATCCTCTCCGAGTCCGACGGGTACGTCGTCGTCGCCAACGTCAACAGCAACAGCCAGGCGGTCATCGGCGGAGCGACCGACGCGGTGGAGCGCGCCGTCGAGAGGTTCGTGGCGGCCGACATGCGCGCCATGCGGATCCCGGTGAGCCACGCGTTCCACACGTCGATCATTGCCCCGGCCAGCGCGCCGCTCCAGGAGCAGCTGCGCCGGCTCAACGTCGCGCCGCCGAAGCTGCCGGCCGTATCCAACGTGACCGGCAAGTTCTATCCGGCCGACGTCACGGCAGAGGGCATGGTCGACATCCTGGGCAAGCAGGTGGCCTCGCCGGTGCAGTTCGTCACCGGCCTTTCGACGCTCTACGACGCGGGCGCCCGCGTGTTCGTCGAGGTCGGGCCGAAGAAGGCCTTGCACGGCTTCGCCGAAGACGTGCTCGGCACCGCGCACGACGACGTGCTCGCGCTGTTCACCAACCACCCCAAGCTCGGTGACGAGGTGGCCTTCAACCAGGCGCTGTGCGGCCTCTACGCGTGGGGTCTGGGCCTGCGCACCGCCGAGCCGGCACCTGTGCCCGCGCCGGCCCCGGCCGCCGCGCCCGTCGCCAGCGCCACGCCGACGGCTGCCCAGCCGGCCGTCGCGGTCGCGCCACCAGTCACGACGCTGCCTGCGGAACCGAGGACCGAGATGAGCACCACCAAGTACGAGGAACTGGGCCGGATCTTCGCGGAGTTCCTGGAGCGGGGCCGGCAGGCCTATCAGGGCACGCCTTCGGCGCAGGCGCCGGTCTCGCAGGAGCCGGTTGTCATCACCGGGGCCGCGCTCGGCCTGCCCGGGGTGGAGCGGGTGTTCGACGACGAGAACATCGGCCGCATCCTGGCCGGCCAGCAGTTCATCGACACGATCCCGCATCGGTTCCGTCAGGCGATGGTCGACAAACACATCACCCGGCTCGTCAAACCCGAGTCCGGCGAGCCGACGTTCGTGACCATCGACGACGAGGCCGACGTCATCAAGCTGGCCGGTCGAGCCGCCCCCGTGGACATGGTGAGCGAGTTCGGCGTCGACCGGTCGCGCGACGAAGCGCTGGACAGCGCGACGCGGCTTGCCATCGGCGCCGGCATCGACGCGCTGCGCGACGCGGGTATCCCGTTGGTGATGCGCTACCGCACCACCACCCTCGGCGGCCAGCTGCCCGATCGGTGGGGGCTGCCCGACGAGCTGCGCGACGACACCGGCATCGTCTTCGCCTCGGCGTTTCCCGGCTACAGCGAGTTCGCGCACGATCTGCAGCGCTACGGGGAGGATCGCGGGCGACGCCACGAGCTGGCCTCCCTTTCGGCGGTGCGCTCCCGGATGCGGGGCGACGATCCCGCCGTCGCCGAAGTCGATCGCCGCATCGCCGAGCTGCGGCACTTACTCGCCAGCGAGCCGTTCGAGGTCGACCGGAAGTTCCTGTTCCGCTGCCTCGCCTTCGGCCACGCGCAGTTCGCCGAGCTCATCGGCGCGCGCGGCCCGAACACCCAGGTGAACTCAGCCTGCGCGAGCACCACTGAGGGCTTGGCGCTGGCCGAGGACTGGATCCGAGCCGGCCGCGCGCGGCGCGTGGTCGTGATCTCCGCCGACAACGTCAGCGACGACAACCTGCTCCCGTGGATCGGCAGCGGCTTCCTGGCCAGCGGCGCGGCGGCAACCGATGACGTCGTCGAGGACGCAGTGCTCCCGTTCGACCGCCGCAGGCACGGAATGGTCATCGGCATGGGCGCCGCCGCGCTCGTCGTCGAGTCGGCGGATGCGGCCAGCGAGCGGGGTATCCGACCGATCTGCGAGGTGCTCGGCGTCGTAGCCGCGAACAGCGCCTACCACGGCACGCGCCTGGACGTCGACCACGTCAGCCGGGTGATGGAACAGGTGCTGCGCCAGGCCGAGTCGCGCGGCGTCGACCGGCACGCGATGGCCGGCTCAACCGTGTTCGTCTCCCACGAGACGTACACGCCCGCGCGCGGCGGCAGCGCGTCGGCCGAGATCACCGCGCTACGCTCGGCGTTCGGTCCCGACGCGGACCAGATCGTCATCGCCAACACGAAGGGCTTCACCGGGCACGCCATGGGCGCCGGCATCGAAGAGGTCGTCGCGATCAAGACGCTCGAGACCGGCATCGTGCCGCCCGTTCCCAACTACAAGGAACCCGACCCTGAGCTGGGTGAGCTGAACCTGTCGCAGGGCGGGGCCTACCCGGTCGAGTACGCACTTCGTCTGGCCGCCGGATTCGGCTCGCAGATCGCGATGTCCGTGCTGCGCTGGACTCCCATGCCCGACCGCGCCCGGCGCGCGCCGTCCGAGCTCGGGTTCGGGTACCGCATCGCCGACCAGGCCACCTGGCAGCAGTGGCTGGACCGGATCAGCGGGCAGCACAGCGCCCGCCTCGAAGTGGTTCAGCGCCGGCTACGCGTGGTCGACACGGTCGCGCCGCACGACGTTCCGGTGGCACCGCAGGCCGTTCCCGCGGCGCAGGCGGTCCCGCAGGCCGTTCCCGCGGCGCGGGTGGTCGAGCCGGCCGCGCCGGAGCCCGCAGCCGTGCTGCCCGTTCCCGAGGCCGCGCCACCGCCGCCGACCGAGGCCGACACGATCACCGAAGTCGTGGTCTCGATCGTGGCGCAGATGACCGGCTACCCACCCGAACTGCTCGACCTGGACCTGGACCTGGAAGCCGACCTCGGCGTGGACACCGTCAAGCAGGCCGAGGTCTTCGCCGCCGTCCGGGAACGCTTCAGCATCGAACGCGACGAGAACCTCAAGCTGCGCGACTTCCCCACCCTCACCCACGTCATCGGCTGGGTCCGCGACAAGACCGGGCAACCGGCAGCACCCCAACCGACACCGCAACCGACGCCGCAACCGACGCCGCAGCCGACACCGCAGCCCAGCGCCGCCGACCCCGTCACCGACGCCGTGGTCTCGATCGTGGCGCAGATGACCGGCTACCCACCCGAACTGCTCGACCTCGACCTGGACCTGGAAGCCGACCTCGGCGTGGACACCGTCAAACAGGCCGAGGTCTTCGCCGCCGTCCGGGAACGCTTCAGCATCGAACGCGACGAGAACCTCAAGCTGCGCGACTTCCCCACCCTCACCCACGTCATCGGCTGGGTCCGCGACAAGATCCAGACCAGCGTGCCGGAGCAGCCGGCCGAGCCGCAGCCGGCAGAGCTTGCCGAACCCGCGCCCACGGGACGCTATCCGCGCCGCGTGCCGGTTCCGGTGCTGCGTCCCCTGCTGGCGCAGTGCAAGGACACCGGCGTCGCGCTGACGGGCGAGTCCCGGGTCATCGTGATGCGCGACAAGAGCGGATCGGGCGCCGAGCTGGCCTCGCGGCTGGCCGAGCGCGGGGTCACGGTGCTCGCGCTGCCGGTAGGCGTCGCCACCAAGAAGTTGGCCAGCACGCTCGACCGCTGGCTGGCTGACGGACCGGTGCACGGCGTCTACTGGCTCGCCGCGCTTGACGACGAGGGACCGCTCGCCAAGCTGGACGCCGCGGCATGGCGTGAGGCGCTGCGCCGGCGCGTCAAGAACCTCTACGCGACGATGCACCGGCTCGAGGGCGATCCGTTCCTGATCGCGGCCACACGTCTCGGCGGTTACCACGGTTACGACGAGGCGGGCGCAACCGCGCCGCTGGGCGGAGCGGTGAGCGGTTTCGCCAAGGCATACCAGCGCGAGCGGCCCGAGGCGACGGTCAAGGTCGTCGACTTCCCCGCCGGCGCGGCCACCGCCGACGTGCTGATCGAGGAGACGCTGCGCGACCCCGGATGCGTGGAGGTCGGCCGCCCGGACGACGGCCTGCGCTGGGGCATCGGCCTCGCGGAGGCACCGTTCGGCGACGGTACCGACGGGCTGGCGCTCGGCAAGGACACGGTGTTCGTCGTGACCGGCGCAGCGGGCAGCATCGTCTCGGCGATCGTCGCCGACCTGGCAAAGGCCTCCGGCGGCACGTTCCACCTGCTCGACCTCACACCGCGGCCGGACGCGGAAGATGCCAACCTCCGTAAGTTCACGAGCGACAGGGACGGCCTGAAGACCGACATCGCGCAGCAGCTGAAGGACGGCGGCACTCGCCCGACCCCGGTGCTGATCGAGCGTGAGCTGTCCCGCTACGAGCGACTCTCGGCGGCACAGGACGCAATCGATGCGGTCACCACAGCCGGCGGCACGGCGCACTACCACCAGGTCGACCTGACCGACGCCGCCGCGGTCGAGCAGGTCATGGCCGACGTCCGCGACACGAGCGGGCGCGTCGACGTCCTGCTGCACGCCGCGGGCCTGGAAATCAGCCGGTCGCTGCGCGACAAGCCGGCCCAGGAATACGACCTCGTCTTCGACGTCAAGAGCGACGGCTGGTTCAACCTGCTCCGGGCGATCGGCGACATGCCGCTCGGGGCGACGGTCGCGTTCAGCTCGGTTGCTGGGCGCTTCGGCAATGTGGGCCAGACCGACTACAGCGCCGCCAACGACCTGCTCTGCAAGATTACGAGCAGTCTGCGGCGTACTCGCCCGGACACCCGCGCGCTCGCGCTGGACTGGACGGCGTGGGGCGGCATCGGTATGGCCACGCGCGGTTCCATCCCGAAGGCGATGGCGGCGGCGGGGATCGAGATGCTCGCGCCCGAGGTCGGCATCGGCTGGATCCGCCGCGAGCTCACCAGCGGCGCCGGTCGTGGCGAGGTGGTCGTCGGCGGCGCGCTGGGCGTCCTCGTCGAGGAGTTCGACGAGAACGGCGGCCTGGACCTGGCACGCGTCCCGACCGACGGGCCGATGGTGGGCACCATCGAGACGGCCGGCATCTACCGCGGTCTGGTCGTGCACACCACGCTTGACCCGACGCGGCAGCCGTTCCTCAACGATCACCGCATCGACGGCACGGCGGTGCTGCCCGGAGTGATGGGCATCGAGGCGTTCGCCGAGGTGGCCCGGCTGCTCATTCCCGACTGGCACGTCGCGGCGGTCGAGGATGTCGACTTCCTCGCTCCGGTCAAGTTCTACCGGGACGAGCCCCGCACGCTCACCATCCGCGCCACGCTATCCCCTGACGGCGCCGACATCGTGGCGGCATGCGTGCTCGAAGCCGAACGGAACCTGCCCGGGTCGGACGAGCCGCAGCGCACCACGCACTTCGCCGGCTCGGTACGGCTGAGCGCGAAGGCGCCCGAGCCGGAGCATGCCGAAACCGTCACCGAGCCGGCGAGCACGGTGCCGGCCGAGCGGGTGTACGACCTGTTCTTCCACGGGCCGGCCTATCAGGTCGTGGCGGCGTCGTGGCCCTGCGAGGGTGGTTACGCAGCGCGGCTGGCCGACCCACTCCCCGACAACCACGTCCCGGCGCAGACGCCGACCTACGTCGTACCGCGGCTGATCGAGCTCTGCTTCCAGACGGCCGGCTTGGACGAGGCAGCACGCGCCGGACGGCTCGCACTGCCCCAGCACGTCGATCGGGTCCGCGTTCCGCACAAGCCGGCCCGCGTGGAAGCGCCGGTGTACGTCGGAGCTGTCGGCACCGACGGTCACGCCGACTGCACGGTGCGCGACGCCAACGGAGACGTGCTCGTGGCCGTCGAGGGCTATCGGACCAGTCCCCTGGCACCCGTTCCGGACGAGGTCCGGGAGCATCTGCGTCCCACCGTTATGAGGTGAGCGGCCGTGAGCGACGCTTGCGGAGCGAAGCAGCGGCGCGTGCCGCAGGCGCGCTCGGGCCGACGACCCGCCCCTTCGGGCGGCAAGGAGGGTCGAAAATGAGCGGCATCCGCCGACTCGCGATCGTCAACCGCGGCGAGCCGGCGATCCGCGCGCTCAACGCGATCGCAGAGCTGAACCGCACGGGCGACGGGCCGCCGATCACGGTCATCGTCGTATACACCGACCCGGACGCGCGGGCCTGGTTCGTGCGTCTCGCCGACGAGTCCATCTGCCTCGGGCCGGCCACGTTCGTCGACCCGGCCGACGGCCGCCGCAAGTCGGCGTATCTCGACGTGGAGCGTGTGGTTACCGCGCTGCAGGCGGCCGACGTCGACACGGTATGGGTCGGCTGGGGGTTCGTGGCGGAGCACGCCGCGTTCGCGAAACGGTGCGAGGACGCCGGCATCGTGTTCGTGGGGCCGACAAGTTCGACGATTAGCGTGCTCGGCGACAAGATCGCCGCCAAGCGGCTATGCGCGAGGGCCGGCGTGCCTGCCTTGGCGTGCAGCGACGACGCCGTCGAGTCGGGCGACGACGCGCGCGCACAGGCCGACCTCCTCGGCTACCCGGTTGTCCTCAAGGCGGCGGCCGGCGGCGGCGGGCGCGGCATCCGGATCGTGCGCCGACCGGATGAGCTCGCCGGCACATTGGCGTCCGCACAAGCCGAAGCCAGCCTGGCGTTCGGTGATGCTCGCATATTCGTGGAGCACTACCTCGACTACGCCCGCCACGTCGAGGTGCAGATCATCGCGGACGGCGACGGCAACACGTGGGCGGTCGGGGTGCGCGACTGCACCGTTCAGCGGCGGCACCAGAAAGTGCTCGAGGAGTCCGCCTCGACAGTGCTCGATGCAGCAGGTGAGCAAGCGATCCGGGATGCGGCGGTGCGCATCGCGAAGGCGGCCGGGTACCGGAACGCGGGCACCGTCGAGTTCCTCGTAGATCCCAAGTCCGGCGACTTCTACTTCATGGAGGTCAACACCCGGCTCCAGGTTGAGCACCCGGTCACCGAAGAGACGGCCGGGGTCGACCTGGTCAAGATGCAGCTGCACGTCGCACGCGGCGGGACGCTCGACGGCCCACCGCCGAC
>JBKOXO010000049.1:0-15552 GCA_046744105.1 Actinomycetota bacterium | reverse complement strand
CGCCGCCGTCGCGTTCGCCACGTACCTCATGCTCGGGGAACGGCTGGCGACACGCACGTCGCCGCTGGCGTCGGCGTTCTGGTCGATGCTGTTCGCGGCGCTGTTCTGGTCGGTGTTCAGCAGCTGGTGGACGATCGACCCGGCGCTGCTGGCCCGCCGCGTCTCGCTGGGGGGTCACCTGGCGGGCACCGTCGTGCCGGTGTGGGCGCTGTTGTGCTACGTGATGGCGCTCGGGTCGTTCGTGCCGTTCCTGCTGGACTTCGTGGCGCTGGCCCGGCTCGGCGCGACTCCGACCGGCATCGTCGCGACGACCGAAGTGCTGTTCGGGTTCGCGGTCGCGTGGCTGTGGCTGGGCGAGACGCTCGACACCCCGCAGGTCATCGGAGCGCTCATCGTCATTGCCGGCGTGATCGTCGCCCAGACAGCCCGGCGCCCGGCACCCGCGTTCGCGGACTAGCCGCGTAGCCGCCGGGTCTGGGCGGCGCGGCCGGCCAGCTCGGCGTCCAGCGGGTAGCCCACCGCCACCAGGGTAAGCCCGTGCGGGGGCGCGACGCTCACCTCGCCCGCCCGATCGGTCCGTTCGAGCAGGGACACCGGCCATGCCTCGTCCCGCCTGCCCTCGCCGACCGCCAGGAGCGCGCCGACCAGCGAGCGCACCATGGAGTGGCAGAACGCGTCGGCCTGCACGGTGCATGCGATCTCGCCGCCGTCCCGCGCCACGCCGAAGGAGGCGAGGTGGCGCACCGACGTGGTGCCTTCACGGCGCCGGCAGAACGCCACGAAGTCGTGCTCGCCGAGCAGCTTCGCCGCCGCGCGGGCCATCGCCGCGACGTCGAGGGATCGCGGCCAGCCCAGAACGTAGCGACGGCGCAAGGGGTCGACTACGCCGTCACAGATGCGGTACGCGTACCGGCGCCACAACGCGGAGAAGCGCGCATCGAACTCCCCAGGTACGGCCGTCGCTGCCATGACGCGGACGTCGGAGGGCAGCACGCCGTTGAGGCGCCGCGGCTCAGGCACAGCCGGGAGATCGGCATGCGCCACCTGGCCGGTCGCGTGCACACCGGCGTCGGTGCGCCCCGCAACGGTCAGCGCGACGGGCGCCCTGAGGATCCGGGCCAGCGCCTCCGAGAGCACACCCTGCACGGTGCGCCGGCCCGGCTGCGCCGCCCAGCCGGAGAAATCCGTCCCGTCGTAGGCGATGTCGAGCCGGACACGAACGAGCCCGCCGCCCCGATCAGGCGCGGCGGGCTCGGCACGCTCAGGCGTTGCTGTCCTCGTCCCCGGACTCCTGCTGCGACAGAGAGAAGCCCGCGGCCTCCGCATCCTCCGGCGTCGCGAACCACACCTCGGCCTCGGTGCCGTCGTAGGACTCCGAGCCCGGCACGTGGTACAGCCTCGAGTCCTCGTCGGCCTTGACCGGGAAGCCCTCGGGCTGCGAACCGTCGTCGAGCGGGGCGTGC
Source organism: Actinomycetota bacterium (assembly GCA_046744105.1). Classification (GTDB taxonomy): domain Bacteria; phylum Actinomycetota; class Actinomycetes; order Mycobacteriales; family Jatrophihabitantaceae; genus DASXRA01. The sequence goes on along the minus strand of JBKOXO010000049.1, from coordinate 14,089 downwards.
GAGCCCTCGCCGTACGGGGCCTCATCGGTGCTGGCCGACTCCTCGACCGGCTCGGCCTCCTCAGCCGCCTCGTCACCGCCGACGACGACCTGCGAAGCCGCCGAACTCGCAACGGACGCGGCGGTCGGCGATTCCTCCTTGGCCTCCTCGGCGATCTCGGCAGTGCGCCCGCGCGCCGCCTTGCGTGGCGCGGACTTCGTCCCGCGGGCACGCTCCGCCTCACGAACCGTTGACTGCGCCGCGGTCAGCGCCTCGACCAGCTCGATGACGGCCATCGGGGCGTTGTCGCCCTTGCGCGGGCCGACCTTCACGACGCGGGTGTAGCCACCCGCCCGCTCGGCGAACTTCGGCCCGATCTCGGCGAACAGCTTGTGCACGACGTCCTTGTCGCGGATGACCCGCATGACCTGGCGGCGGGAGTGCAGGTCACCGCGCTTGGCGAACGTGATGAGCCGCTCGGCCAGCGGGCGCAGCCGCTTTGCCTTGGCCTCAGTGGTGGTGATCCGCTCGTGCTCGAACAGTGAGGTCGCGAGGTTCGCGAGCATCAGCCGTTCGTGCGCGGGGCCGGCGCCGAGGCGATGACCCTTGGTGGGCGTGGGCATACAGAACTCCGTTACTGGGTAAACGCGGCGCGCGCGTCGCTAGAGCTGTTCGGTTTCGGCGTAGTCGTGATCCTCGCCGTCGAAATCGTCGTCGCCGTAGGACTCGACGCGGTTGACCTCGAATCCGGGCGGGCTGTCCTTGAGGGACAGGCCCAGGCCAGCCAGCTTGATCTTGACCTCGTCGATGGACTTCGAGCCGAAGTTTCGGATGTCGAGCAGATCGGCCTCGCTGCGCCCGACCAGCTCGCCCACCGTGTGGATGCCCTCGCGCTTGAGGCAGTTGTACGAGCGGACGGTAAGGTCCAGCTCCTCGATCGGCATCGAGAACGCGGCGATGTCGGCGACTTCGGCCGGCGACGGACCGACGTCGATGCCCTCCGCCTCCTCGTTCAGCTCGCGGAACAGCCCGAACAGTTCGACCAGGGTGTGCCCGGCGGAGGCCACTGCGTCGCGCGGCGTGATCGACGGCTTCGTCTCGACATCGACGACGAGGCGGTCGAAGTCGGTGCGCTGCTCGACACGCGTCGCCTCGACGGCGTAGGTCACCTTCAGCACCGGCGAGTAGATCGAGTCGATCGGGATGCGGCCGATCTCCTGGCCAGGCTGCTTGTTCTGCACTGCGGTGACATAGCCGCGTCCCCGCTCAACGACCAGCTCGATCTCCAGCCGGCCCTTCTTGTTGATCGTCGCAATGCGCAGGTCGGCGTTGTGCACCGTGACGCCGGCCGGCGGTGCGATGTCCGCGGCGGTCACCTCGCCCGGCCCCTGCTTGCGCAGGTACATGACGACGGGCTCGTCGCTCTCGGAGCTGATCACCAGCTCCTTGAGGTTAAGGATGATGTCGGTGACGTCCTCCTTGACGCCCTCGACGGTGGTGAACTCGTGCAAGACGCCGTCGATGCGGATGCTGGTCACGGCCGCGCCCGGGATGGACGACAGCAGTGTGCGGCGCAGCGAGTTGCCGAGCGTGTAGCCGAAGCCCGGCTCCAGCGGCTCTATCACGAACCGGGAGCGGTGGTCGGCGACGGGTTCCTCGGTGAGCGAGGGGCGCTGAGAGATCAGCAATGTAGTACTCCTTGAGTCAGGACGCCCGCCATATGACGTCCATCGATAGGGCTATTCAGTTGTGTCGATCCTCCCAAGTTGTTCGACCTCCAGCGGGCTATTGCGCGCCGACGGTCGAACAACTCGCTATTTGCTGTAGAGCTCGACGATCAGCTGCTCCTGCAGCGGGATGTCGATCTGGGCGCGCTCGGGCAACCGGTGCACGAGTACGCGCAGTCGGTTGGGGACGACCTGTAGCCAGGCCGGCACCGGCCGCTCGCCCTGCGTCTCCCGGGCGATCAAGAACGGCGTCGTCTCGAGCGACTTCGGCTTGACGTCAATGATGTCGTACGGCGTGACGCGGTAGCTCGGGATGTTGACCTTCTCCCCGTTGACCAGGAAGTGGCCATGGCTCACGAGCTGCCGGGCGTGCCGCCGCGTGCGGGCGAGCCCGGAGCGGTACACGACGTTGTCCAGCCGCGACTCGAGGATCTGCAGCAGGTTGTCGCCCGTCTTGCCGGGACGCTTCACCGCCTCCTCGTAGTAGCGGCGGAACTGCTTCTCGAGCACGCCGTAGCTGTACTTCGCCTTCTGCTTCTCCTGCATCTGCAGCAGGTACTCGCTCTGCTTGATGCGGGCGCGGCCGTGCTGACCGGGCGGGTACGGCCGGCGCTCGAACGCCTTGTCGCCGCCGACCAGATCGACGTTCAGGCGACGCGAGACGCGCGTGGCAGGACCTGTGTAACGAGCCATCGGTCAGACCCTCCGGCGTTTCGGCGGACGGCAGCCGTTGTGCGGCTGGGGCGTGACGTCGGCGATCGTGCCGACCTCGAGGCCGGCGGCCTGCAGCGATCGGATCGCCGTCTCGCGACCCGAGCCCGGGCCCTTGACGAAGACGTCGACCTTGCGCAGCCCGTGTTCCTGGGCCTTGCGCGCGGCGCTCTCGGCAGCCATCTGCGCTGCGAACGGCGTCGACTTGCGCGAGCCCTTGAAGCCCACGTGACCGGCCGACGCCCAGCTGATCACGTTGCCCTGCGGGTCCGAGATCGTGACGATCGTGTTGTTGAACGTGCTCTTGATGTGCGCATGGCCGTGCGCGATGTTCTTCTTCTCCTTGCGCCGCACCTTCTTGGCGGCCGTCTTGCGCGCTGGACCCGGCATGCTATCTCACCCCGCCTTGGCGAATCTTCGCGCAAGCGCTCATCGCAATCACTTCTTACCTGCCTTCTTCTTGCCCGCGATGGTCTTCTTGGGGCCTTTGCGGGTGCGCGCGTTGGTCTTGGTGCGCTGGCCGTGCACCGGCAGGCCGCGGCGATGCCGGATGCCCTCGTAGCAGCCGATCTCGATCTTGCGGCGGATGTCGCCCGCGACCTCACGGCGCAGATCACCCTCGACCCGGTAGTTGCCCTCGATGTAATCGCGCAGCTTGACGAGATCCTCGTCGCCGAGATCGCGGGCGCGCAGGTCGGGGCTCACGCCTGTGGCGTCGAGCGCCTGCAAGGCGCGGGTGCGTCCCACGCCGTAGATGTAGGTGAGCGCGACCTCGAGCCGCTTGTCACGCGGTAGGTCGACGCCGGCAAGACGTGCCATGGTTCTCCTGAACTCGTTAGTGGAGGTGTGGTGCGCACCCGTCCGTCCACAGTGGAACGGCCCCGGCCTCCGTCCGGGGGTGCTTAGCCGTCGCCTTCGGCGACGGCATCAGGCGTGCGCATTCGTCGGTGCTGTGCTCATTGGCCGGGGTCGCAAGCTCCCCCGGTCAGCCTTGCCGCTGCTTGTGACGCAGGTTTTCGCAGATCACCATGACCCGACCGTGGCGACGAATGACTTTGCACTTGTCGCAAATCGGTTTCACGCTCGGCTTGACCTTCAAGGCCGGCCTTCCTTGCTAGTCGCTAGTTGCTCGTCGCTTACTTGTAGCGGTAGACGATGCGCCCACGGGTGAGGTCGTAAGGGGAAAGCTCGACCACCACGCGATCCTCGGGCAGGATGCGGATGTAGTGCTGGCGCATCTTCCCGCTGATGTGGGCAAGCACCCTGTGCCCATTGCTCAGTTCCACGCGGAACATCGCGTTCGGCAACGGCTCGACGACGCGCCCTTCAACCTCGATAGCCCCGTCCTTCTTGGCCATGTCCTCCGCTTTTCGTCGGTACTCCTGTCGCAGCACGCGACCGCACAGGCGAGCGACGTGCCAGTACTGGCGCCGCCAGAGAGGGGTCTCCGCTTCTGCGACCCGCGGCCACAGCGGGCATGCAAAAAGGGCGACGTACGCCAACCACAAGTTTACGCAGGCGGGCGTCGCTGCGCCAATCCGCCCCGGGTCGCCATCCAGATCGGCGGAGCGGCGAACAGCCCGGCGGCAACTAGCAGCAGCGTGACGACGCTCAGCCGCGCCGCCAGCGCCAGGACTAGCGCCCCCGCCAGAGCACCGGTCGCGACGCGTGCCACGCGGCGCGTGCCGTCGGTGCGCCGCACCGCGGCGCTGAGGAAGCCGATCCCGGCGCCCGCGAGGAGCACGCGGATCGGGGCCGCCCTGACCATGTCGACCGATCCGGCCAGCCCTATCGGCACCAGCGACAACACGGCGGCCGCCCACATCCGGGTCGACGTCGGCAGGAACCGGAACGGGTCGTTGCTCACCAGGTCGGGCCAGGGGGATGCGGCGCGCCGGGGGCGTGCCGTCCCGGGGCGATCCAGGCGACGACGATGCCGACGGCCACACCCAGCGTGGTGATCAGGGACGTGTTCTTGGCGATGTCCGGTAGCACGAACAGCACCCAGTACAGCGCCAGCCCGGCGGCACCGCCGGCGGCGACCTGCCAGGCCCGGTATGCCGAAAGCCGCATCGCAGACCCGACAGCGGGGGCGAACGTCAAGGCGGCCGCGACGAGGGCCACGCCGCCCCAGGCCTTGACGGTGTGCCACGCGTTCTGCCCGTCCTCGGGTACTGATATGCCGATCGCGACGGCCGCCAGGCTCGCGGCCGCGAACAGATTCACCGCCACGTGCGGGCGAGGCTGCTGGTGCGCGGGACCGGCGACCGGGCCGGCTAGCTGAACCGTCGGCGGTCCGCTCGGATGTCCGGACGGCGGCGGTGGCCCTGCCGGCGGCCGGGGTTGCGGCGGTGGCTGCTGCGACATTCCGTGCATGCCGACCGGTGGCTCGTACGTCATCGCGAGATCCCTTCGCGGCTGGCGTGGATTCCCGCGAACCATATCGGGACGATGCGGACCGGCGGCGCCCGGGACCCGGCCGCGGCTACGCGACGGCAGACAGCGCGGAAAGAGCTACGCCGCGGGCCGCGAACTCGGCGCGGCCGCCGTCGGGCGCAGTGAGCACCCACGGGCCGTCCTCGAGGATGGCGACGGTGTGCTCCCAGTGCGCGGCCAACGACCCGTCGGCGGTGGCCACTGTCCAGTGGTCGTCCAGCGCACGGGTGGCGGGTGTTCCCAGGGTCACCATCGGCTCGACTGCCAGGGCCATGCCCGGAATCAGGTGCGGCCCGCGGCCCGGGCGGCCGGTGTTGTGCACGTGCGGGTCCATGTGCATCTGCGAGCCGATGCCGTGCCCGCCGTACCCCGTGACGATGCCGAAGTCCCCGGACGCCTGCACCGACGTCTGCACTGCGTGCGAGATGTCGGTCAGCCGCCCTCCGGCTCGCGCCGCCACCAGCCCGTCCCACAACGCCTTCTCGCATGCTGCCGACAACGCGGCCGCCTCGGCTGACACGACGCCCACGGGCACGGTGACCGCAGCGTCGCCGTGCCAGCCGTCCACGATCGCCCCGAAGTCGATCGAGATCAGGTCGCCTTCGCGCAGCGTCGTGTCGGGCGACGGGATGCCGTGCACGACCTCGGCGTTCACCGAGGCGCAGATCACCGCCGGGTACGGCGGGAAGCCGTAGTTGAGGAACGAGGACGTCGCCCCGTCCGATGCCAGAACATCGCGGGCGATGGAGTCCAGGTCAGCCGTCGACACACCCGGCGCGACGGCCGCACGCATCGCCGAAAGGCCGCGCGCCACCACGAGTCCGGCTTCGCGCATCAGCTTGATCTCGTCGAGCGATTTCAGCTCGATCTGCTCACGACGGCGCAACATGAGAAAGCTAGTCGGCGAATGGGGCGAGCAGCGCGATCGCCCGCTCGGTGACGTCCTCGACCGGGCCGTGCGCGTCCATCCCGACGAGCTGTCGGCGCGAGTCGTAGAACTCGATCAGCGGCCGGGTCTGCTGGGTGTAGACCTCGAGCCGGTGGCGCACCGTATCGGGATAGTCGTCGTCACGGTGGTACAGCTCTCCGCCGCACCTATCGCACACATTCTCGACCTTCGGCGGATCGAACTCGACGTGCCACACGTGACCGCACTTCTTGCACAGCCGCCGCCCGGACAGCCGGCGCACCACCTCGTCGTTGTCGACCTCGAGGTCGAGGACCACGCTGAGCGACGTGCCGAGTTCGCCGAGGATCGCGTCGAGCTCGTTCGCCTGCGCGATCGTGCGGGGGAACCCGTCGAGCAGGAACCCAACCTTTGCGTCGTCCTGGGCGAGCCGGTCACGCACCATCGCGATCGTGACCTCGTCGGGCACCAGGTCGCCGGCATCCATGTACTTCTTCGCGAGCTTGCCCAGGTCGGTTCCGCCCGAGACGTTCCCCCGGAAGATGTCGCCCGTCGAAATCTTTGGGATCTCGAAATGATCTGCGATGAACTCCGCCTGGGTTCCCTTCCCGGCGCCCGGTGGACCGACGAGGACCAACCTCACCGCAAGAAGCCTTCGTAGTTGCGCTGCATCAACTGGCTCTCGATCTGTTTCACGGTGTCGAGAGCCACGCCAACCATGATCAGGACCGCGGTGCCGCCGAACGGGAAGTTCTGGTTGTTGCCGCCGGTCATCGAGAAGAAGAAGTTCGGCAAGACCGCGACGATGCCCAGATAGATCGAGCCGGGCAGGGTGATCCGGGACAGCACGAACTGCAGATACTCGGCGGTCGGGCGCCCGGGCCGGATGCCAGGAATGAAGCCGCCGTACTTCTTCATGTCGTCGGCCCGCTCGACGGGGTTGAACGTGATGCTGACGTAGAAGAACGTGAAGAAGATGATCAGCAGGAAGTACGCGCTGATGTGGAACCAGCTCTGCTGATTGATCACGTACGTGTTGACGAAGCGCTGGAAGCCGCTTGTGGTATTTCCCTGCAACTGGCTGATCAGCTGCGGGATGTACATCAGCGACGAGGCGAAGATGACCGGGATGACACCCGCCTGGTTCACCTTCAGCGGCAGGTAGGTCGATGTGCCGCCGTACTGGCGCCGGCCGATCATCCGCTTGGCGTACTGCACCGGGATACGCCGCTGGGCCTGCTCGACGAAGACCACCGCGGCGATGATCGCCAGGCCCAGGCAGATGATCAGGAAGAACACGAAGCCGCCGGAGCGCGTCAGGATCGTGTTGCCCTCGTTCGGGATGCGCGCCGCGATCGAGGTGAACATCAGGACGCTCATGCCGTTGCCGACGCCGCGGTCGGTGATGAGCTCGCCCATCCACATGATCACTGCGGTGCCCGCCATCATGCAGATGACCATCGACGAGAGCGTAAAGATGTCCGTCTTGTAGAGAACCGACAGCGGGTTGCCGTTGCTGTCCGCGCAGCCCGAGAACAGCTGCCCGGACTTGGCCAGCGCCACGAATCCGGTCGCCTGCAGGATCGCGAGGCCGATCGTCAGGTAGCGGCTGTACTGGGTCAGCTTCTGCTGCCCGGCCTGGCCTTCCTTCTTCAACTGGTCGAAGCGGGGGATCACGACGACGAGCAGCTGGATAATGATGCTCGCTGTGATGTACGGCATGATGCCTAGCGCGAACACCGAGAGCTTCAGCAACGCCCCGCCGGAGAACAGATTGATCAGCGAGTAGACGTTCTTGGTGCCCTGACTGGCCGTGTCCAGACACGTGTTGATGTTGTGTGTGTTCGTATTGGGCGTCGGCACCGATGCGCCGACGCGGTACAACACGAGGATGCTCAGCGTGAAGAGCAGCTTGTTCCGCAGGTCCGGTGTGCGGAAGGCCGAGGCGAATGCGCTGAGCACAGATACCTCCTGCGCGATGGTCGGCGATTGTCGGGCCGCTGGTTCGCAGCGGTGGGCCGTGGGGCCCTTATGTCCAGGTGCTTCAGGCTAACAGGCCGCTGACGGTCGGCGACCTTACAGCTGCGTAACCGTACCGCCCGCCGCCTGGATCTTCTCCCGCGCGCTGCCGGAGAAAGCGTGCGCGGTGACGTCCAGCTTGACGGTGAGGTCGCCGTTGCCGAGCACCTTGACCGGCTCCCCCTTGCGGACGGCGCCGGCCCTGACGAGGTCGTCGAGCTCGACCTTGCCGCCCTCCGGGAACAGCTCGGCCAGCCGGGCGACGTTCACGACCTGGTATTCGGTCCGGAACGCGTTGCGGAAGCCTTTGAGCTTGGGCAGCCGCATGTGGATCGGCATCTGGCCGCCCTCGAACGTCGCCGGAATCCGGCCCCGGGCCTTCGAGCCCTTCGTGCCGCGGCCCGCCGTCTTGCCCTTCGAGCCCTCGCCACGGCCCACCCGGCTTCGCTTGGTGTGCGAGCCCGGCGCGGGGCGCAGGTGATGCACCTTGAGTGTCACGGTTACTCGACCTCCTCGACCGTCACCAGGTGGGTCACGGTCTGGACCATGCCGCGGATCTCCGGCCGGTCCTCCTTGACGACGACGTCGTGGACCCGCTTGAGGCCCAGCGAGCGCAGCGTCTGCCGTTGATTCTCTTTGTTGCCGATCCCGGATCGGACCTGGGTGATCTTGAGCCGTGACATCGCGCTCACGCGCCCTGACCGGCCCGCGCCCGCAGCATGCCCGCCGGGGCCACGTCCTCGAGCGGCAGGCCGCGGCGTGCCGCAACCTGCTCGGGGCGGACGAGGCCCTTCAGCGCGGCTACCGTCGCGTGCACGATGTTGATCGGGTTGTCGGAGCCGAGCGACTTCGACAGCACGTCGTGAATGCCGGCACACTCCAACACGGCGCGCACCGGCCCACCGGCGATCACACCGGTACCGGGACTGGCCGGCTTGAGCAGCACGACACCGGCCGCAGCCTCACCCTGCACCGGGTGCGGGATCGTCTGCTGAATCCGCGGCACCTTGAAGAAGTTCTTCTTGGCTTCCTCGACACCCTTGGCAATCGCCGCCGGCACCTCCTTGGCCTTGCCGTAGCCGACGCCGACGGTGCCCTCGCCGTCGCCGACGACGACGAGCGCGGTGAAGCTGAACCGCCGTCCACCCTTGACGACCTTCGCCACGCGGTTGATCGTGACGAGACGCTCGATGTGTGGGCTCTTCTCCGGAGCCGAGGCGCCGCCCCGGCCGCCGTCGCGGCGCTCGCGCCGCTCCCCGCGCTCGCCGCCGCTGCGGCCTCCGCGCTGCGGTCCCGGCATGCTATTTCCCCTCGCTCTTCATCAGAATTCCAACCCTGCTTCCCGGGCAGCGTCGGCGAACGCCGCCACCCGGCCGGTGTAGGTGTTGCCACCTCGGTCGAACACCACCCGCGTGATGCCCGCATCCTTCGCGGCCGTGGCCAGCTGCTCGCCGAGCTGCCGGGCCCTCGCTGTCTTGTCGCCGTCGGTCAGCTTGTAGGTGGACGCTGACAGCAGCGTCGCACCCGCTCCGTCGTCGACGAGCTGGACGAACAGGTGCCGCGCCGACCGAGTGACCACCAAGCGGGGACGCTCGGCGGTGCCCACCACCTTCTTGCGCAGCCGGAAGTGCCGCCGCGATCGGGACGTCCGGCGCGCGGCGGACACACCGGCCGACCGGCGCGCCTTCTTGAGAACGCTGCTCGCTGCCATGCCTACTTCCCTGTCTTTCCGGCCTTGCGGCGGATGACCTCGCCCTGGTACCGCACGCCCTTGCCCTTGTAGGGATCGGGCTTGCGCAGCTTGCGGATGTTCGCGGCTACCTCGCCGACCTTCTGCTTGTCGATGCCCTCGACGGCGAACCGGGTCGGCGTCTCGACACGGAAGGTGATGCCCTCGGGTGCCTCGACGACCACCGGGTGCGAAAAGCCGAGCGCGAACTCGAGGTTGCTGCCCCGAGCCTGGACCCGGTACCCGGTGCCGACGATCTCGAGCCTCTTGGCGTACCCGGAGGTCACGCCCGTCACCATGTTGGCGATGAGCGTGCGCGACAGGCCGTGCAACGACCTCGACTCCCGCTCGTCGTCCGGGCGCGCGACCTGCAACACACCGTCGTCACCACGGCTGACCGTGATCGGCTCGACGACCCTGTGACTCAGCGTGCCCTTCGGCCCCTTGACCGTGACCTGTTGGCCGTCGATCGTGACGTCGACATCCGTGGGCACCGGAATCGGCATCCGTCCAATTCGGCTCATGCTGTCCTCCTCGCGGCCAATTCGCTGGCCTTCGGCGCGCGGCCACGGCTCTTCGCGCAAGCGCTCATCGCACTCACCAGATGTAGGCGAGGACTTCCCCGCCCACGCCTCGCTTGGCGGCCTGCCTGTCGGTGAGCAGCCCGGACGACGTCGAGATGATCGCCGTGCCCAGTCCGCCCAGCACCCGCGGCAGCCCGGACGACTTGGCGTACACGCGCAGCCCCGGCTTTGACACCCGGCGCACGCCGGCGATGCTGCGCTCGCGGTTCTGGCCGTACTTCAGCGTCACGGTCAGCACCTTGCCCGGCTTGCCCTCGCCGGAGTCGGTCACCGCGTAGCCCGCGATGTAGCCCTCCTGCTTGAGGATCTCGGCGATGTGGCTCTTAAGCTTCGAGTGCGGCATCTCGACCGTCTCGTGGTATGCCGAGTTCGCGTTACGCAGACGTGTCAGCATGTCTGCGATCGGGTCGGTCATCATCGGATGTGTCTCTTTTCTCGCGGCGGTTCCCGGAGGCCTGCCGTGTCGTGGGTAGTTACCAGCTCGACTTCGTCACGCCAGGGAGCTCCCCAGCATGTGCCATCTCGCGGACGCAGATCCGGCACAAGCCGAACTTGCGGTAGACCGAGCGCGGGCGGCCACACCGCTGACAGCGGGTGTAGCCGCGCACGGCGAACCGTGGCTTGGTCGCCGCCTTGTTGACCAGTGCCTTCTTGGCCATCCCTAGCTTCTCTCTGTATCGCGGAACGGGAAGCCGAGCGCCCGCAGCAGCGCGCGTCCCTCGTCGTCGGTGGCCGCCGTCGTGACGACGGTGATGTCCATGCCGCGTGGACGGTCGATGCTGTCCGGGTTGATCTCATGGAACATCGACTGCTCGGTGAGTCCGAACGTGTAGTTGCCCTTGCCGTCGAACTGCCGGTCGGACAGCCCGCGGAAGTCGCGGATCCGCGGCAGCGCCAGGGTGAGCAACCGGTCGAGAAACTCCCACATCCGGTCTCCGCGCAGCGTGACCTTCGCGCCGATCGGCATGCCCTCGCGCAGCTTGAACTGCGCGATCGACTTCCGGGCGCGCTGCACGAGCGGCTTCTGCCCGGTGATCATCGTCAGGTCGCGGACCGCGCCGTCCATGAGCTTCGCATCACGCGCGGCCATGCCGACGCCCATGTTGACGACGATCTTCGTCAGGCCCGGGACCTGCATCGGGTTCGCATAGCCGAACTGCGACTTCAGCGCCGGCACCACCTCGTCGCGGTATCGCGTCTTGAGACGCGGCGTCGGATACGTCCTGGCGGCAGTCACTGTTTCACCTCGCTCTTCGCGCAAGCGCTCATCGCGCCGTTCGCTCCGCTCCTCGCTCGCTGGCGCTCGCTGCGATGCTCACTCACTAGAGGTCCTTCCCAGAGCGGCGCGACACGCGCACCTTCTTGCCGCTCTCGTCGTCGCGCCGGTAGCCCACGCGGGTGGCCTTGCCGTCGCCGTCGATCACCATCACGTTGCTGGCGCTGATCGCGGCCTCGAAGTGCTCGATGCCGCCCGCCTTGGCGCCGCGTCCGGTTGTGGTGATGCGGTTGTGCTTGGTGACCCGGTTGATGCCCTCGATGACGACCTTGTTCGTCTCGGGGTCAGCCGAGATGACTTTGCCTCGGACGCCCCGGTCCTTGCCGGCGATGACGACGACCTCGTCACCCTTCTTGACCTTCATCAGAGAACCTCCGGCGCCAGAGAGATGATCTTCATGAACCTCTTGTCGCGCAGTTCCCGGCCCACGGGGCCGAAGATGCGGGTGCCGCGTGGCTCGCCGTCGGGCCTGATCAGCACCGCCGCGTTCTCGTCGAAGCGGATGTAGCTGCCGTCGGGACGCCGCCGCTCCTTGGCGGTACGAACGATGACGGCCTTCACCACGTCGCCCTTCTTGACGCCGGCGCCGGGCAGGGCGTCCTTCACCGTGGCGACGATGATGTCGCCGATGCCGGCGTAGCGCCGGCCGGAGCCACCCATCACCCGGATGCACAAGATCTCCTTGGCGCCGGTGTTGTCGGCAACACGCAGCCGCGACTCCTGCTGAATCATCGGGCCTTCTCCAGAACCTCAACCACGCGCCAGCGCTTGGTGGCCGACAGCGGCCGCGTCTCCATGATCAGCACGCGATCGCCGACGCCGACCTGGTTGGACTCGTCGTGAGCCTTCAGCTTGTTGGTGCGCCGAATGACCTTGCCGTACAGGCCATGCTTGACGCGGTCCTCGACGGCGACGACGACGGTCTTGTCCATCTTGTCGCTGACGACGAGGCCCTCACGTGACTTGCGGAAACTGCGATCAGTGCTCATGATGCGACGTTCTCCTCGGGCGCGACGGACAGGCCCAGCTCACGCTCACGCAGGATCGTGTAGATCCGCGCGATCTCGTGGCGCACGGTGCGCAGCCGCCGGTTGTTGTCCAGCTGCCCGGTGGCCATCTGGAAGCGCAGGTTGAACAGCTCTTCCTTGGCCTCGCGCAGCCGTGTTTCCAGCTCGTCGTCGTGCAGTTCGCGGAACTCAGCCGGCGTGGTAGCCATCAGACCTCACCGACTTCCCGCTTAACGATGCGGCACTTCATCGGCAGCTTGTGGATCGCCCGAGTCAGGGCCTCGCGGGCGACGAGCTCGTTCGGGAACGACAGCTCGAACAGCACCCGTCCCGGCTTGACGTTGGCAACCCACCACTCCGGCGAACCCTTGCCGGAGCCCATGCGCGTCTCAGCAGGTTTCTTCGTCAGCGGACGGTCGGGGTAGATGTTGATCCATACCTTGCCGCCACGGCGGATGCGACGGTTGATCGCGATACGCGCCGACTCGATCTGCCGGTTGGTGACGTACGCGGGCTCCAATGCCTGGATGCCGTACTCGCCGAACGCGACGTGCGTGCCGCCCTTCGCCATGCCCTTCCGGCTCGGGTGGTGCTGCTTGCGGTGCTTGACCTTACGAGGCATCAACATGCGTCAGCCCTCCCTGCTCTCGCTCGTGACGTCCTCGGTCGGGACCGTGGACGGCGCCTCGTCGGCGATCTCGGCGGCCGCTTCGGTGTCCGTCGTGACCGCGGAGGTCTGCACTTCGTCCACGGCTTCCTCAGGGACGGTCGGCGCGGTGCCCTCGCGCTCGGCGACGGCGGCCTCCTCGGCGGCGATGCGCGCGGCCTCGTCGGCCTCGACCGCCGCCGCCTCGATGTCACGCAGCCGCTCCGCCTCGGCAGCCGATCCACGGCCGCCGGACGCGGCGCGCCCGGCCTCGGTGCTCGTGCCGGTCGTGCCCTGCGAACCGGAACGCCGTGGCCGCCCGGACGGGCGCTCCCGGCGCTGGCGCAGCGCCTCCGCAGCTGCGGCCGCCTCACGCTCGGCCCGTGAACCGGTCGGCACCTCCCCCTTGTACAGCCACACCTTCACGCCGATACCCCCGAACGACGTACGCGCCTCGTAGAACCCGTAGAAGATGTTGGCGCGCAGCGTGTGCAGCGGCACGCGCCCCTCGCGGTAGAACTCCGACCGGGACATCTCCGCGCCGCCGAGCCGACCCGAACACTGCACCCGGATGCCCTTCACTCCTGGGCTCTTCAGCGCGGACTGCATGCTCTTACGCATGGCGCGCCGGAAGCTCACCCGGTTCGAGAGCTGCTCGGCCACGCCCTGAGCCACGAGCTGAGCGTCGCCTTCGGGGTTCTTCACCTCGAGGATGTTCAGCTGCACTTGCTTGCCGGTGAGCTTCTCCAACTCGCCGCGCAGCCGCTCGGCCTCGGTCCCCCGGCGTCCGATCACGATGCCAGGACGGGCGGTGTGAATGTCGACGCGCACGCGATCGCGCGTGCGCTCGATCTCGACCTTCGCGATTCCGGCCCGCTCCATGCCCTTGCTCATCAGGCGGCGGATCGCGACGTCCTCCTTGACGTAGTCGGAGTACTGCTTGTCGGCGAACCACCGGCTCTTGAAGTCGGTCGTGATGCCCAGGCGGAAGCCGTGCGGGTTGACTTTCTGGCCCATTAGTTACCTACGGCCCCTCTGCGTCTCGATGCTCTCCACCTCGATCGTGAT
>JBKOXO010000093.1:0-25870 GCA_046744105.1 Actinomycetota bacterium | reverse complement strand
GGGCGGTTCACGAGCCGCGTTCCGCCGGGGCCGGCGCGCACCGCTGCAGCCGGTTCGTCGGCCCCGCTGACGCACAGCAGCGACTCGCCCAAGCGGAGCATCTGGCCGGGTCGCATGGCAGCGCCATCGGCGTCCAGTGTGGTGCCGTCGAGGTAGGTGCCGTTGGTGGAGCCGAGGTCGCGCACGCTGATGCCGGCGGTGGTGACGGTGATCGCCGCATGCTGGCGAGACACGTCCGGGTCGGTCAGCACCAGGTCGCAGGCAGGACTCCGGCCCACGGCGAGGACCCCACGCGGCAGGGCCGCGACCAGGCCGGCGTCCGGGCCGCCGACCACGTGGATGCGAAGTACGGCACCCGCAGTGAGATCACGTGCGCCCGGTCGCCCCTCCTGCAGCACATCACCATCGCGCAGGCCGGGCCCACCCAGCAGCGCGGTCGGTGGCAAACGCTGCGAGCCGCTCCACAACGCGATTGCGTCGCGCGCGCCCGGCAGCACCGTCGCGATCCCGTCGGCGACGTCGCGCAGCGCCGCGCCCGAAGGCGCCACGACGGCGACGTCGCGCATGAAGCCCTCCCCGTCGCGCACCGAGAGCCGGATCTCCATGCCCGAAGTCTGCGGCCGCGGTCGACGGCGTGGTGCCCGAATCCCTGACCTGTGGATAACTCCTGATCGTCTCCCGAGTTATCCACAGGCTGCCTTTTGTTGACCCCGGAGCAGGGGCTCGGCTGCGTAGCGTTCCGGCACGTCAGTCGAGCGACGGCCGGGACTTCGGCCGATCTGGAAGGGATCAGTACATGTCAACAGGCCTCAAAGTCACGCCGGACCAGTTGCAGCAGCTCAGCGGCAGCGTGGCACGCACCTCGTCCGATGTCCGCGGCGCCCACCAGGGCCTCAAAGGGCAGCTGAGCCCCCTGTTCGGGGCCGACTGGTCCGGGCAGGCGGCAGCACAGTTCACGTCCCTCTATGAGCAGTTCGATCAGCATGCCCGTGGCTTGTCCGAGGCGCTCGATGGCATCGGGCAGCTGTTGGGACGCGCCGGCGTCGCCTACGCGCATGTCGAGCAAGAGATCGCGTCGTCGTTCCGCTAGCAGCCGGTCAGGGGTCACGCCGGCCGAGCGGCGCGGTTCCGTACCCGTTCGATCCGCTTAACGTTAGGCATCGGCCACATTCTGCTCCCCAGCTGGGGCTGATCACGGCAGGATGCTGAGCCACAGCGGCAGCCGACGAAGGAGCGCGGACGTGCAGTTCGGCAGGTATTACGAAGAGTTCGAGGTCGGCGCAGTGTACAAACACTGGCCCGGAAAGACGGTGACCGAGTACGACGACCACCTGTTCTGCCTGATCACGATGAACCACCATCCGCTGCACCTGGATGCCTACTACGCCGAGAAATCTACCGACTTCGGTAGGAACGTCGTGGTGGGCAACTACGTCTACTCTCTATTGCTCGGCATGTCGGTGCCCGACATCAGCGGTAAGGCGATCGCCAACCTCGAGGTGGAGTCGTTGCGGCATGTTGCGCCGACCTTCCACGGCGACACCATCTACGGCGAGACCCGGGTGCTCGACAAGACGCCGTCGAAGTCCAGGTCCGATCGAGGCGTCGTGCACGTCGAGACGATCGGCTACAAACAGGACGGCACCGTGGTGTGCACCTTCCGCCGCAAGGTCATGGTGCCGACTCGCGAGTACCTCGATGCACGGGGAGGTGAGCAGCCGGGCCGCCCCGAGCCGGCTGCCCGCGAATAGCGCCGGCTCGGGGTCTCATCCCCTCAAAGGGTAGATACCACGCATCCCGCCGCGCTGCTCAGCCGGGCAAGGCGTCCCAGGAGGTCAGCGCATCGAGTAATCCGGGCACAAGGTCCAGCGAGCCGAGCTCGGCGTGGCTGACCCAGCGCGCTTCGGCCGCGTCATCGCCGGCCCGTAGCGCGCCGCCGTCGACGGCGCATACGAAATCCTCGATGTCGTAGCCGACGCCATCGGGACCGGGGCGCCTCACCCGCCCGGCACGGCGCACGACATGGACCACCAGCCCCGTCTCCTCCGCGACCTCGCGAATGCACGCTGCGGCCGTCGACTCGCCGGGACGGCACCGTCCGCCCGGAATCGACCAACGGCCGGCCGACGGGGGCGTGGCCCGCCGGATCAGCAGCATTCGGCAGGCATCGTCCAGGACAATTCCACCCGCACAGGGCTCCCATGCACGCGACATTGGGTTAGTCTCGAGTCACGCTTTACACCCGGGCGCGGCGTCGGTGCCGTTGCTGTTGCATGCGGTAAGAAGAGCAGGACCTGTATGCGAACGGAAGTGGGGCCAGCGTGGACACCAAGAAAGTGGTGGGGTTGCTCGCCGCTATCTTCGTGATCTTCTTCATCGTGACGCAACCGAGCCAGGCCGCCGATATCACGCATACGCTCTGGGATGGCATCGTCAACATCGCGCACGGCTTCGCCGACTTCCTGAACAGTCTCTGAGGTGCTATGCAGCGGGCGGGACCAAAGGTCAGCCGGTACCTGCTCAGCAGTGAGCAGCGGGTTTTCGCTGTCCGGCGGCATTGGATGGCGTTGGCATCCACGTTCTTGCTCTTCCTGGGCTTCCTGCTCATCGGGCTGCTACTGGTGGTCGTGTTCCGGCACCACCCGGCCGCCGAGTCGTTCGCCGTCTTCTTCCTGATCTTCAGCATCCTGTGGTTCCTGTGGTACGTGCTTGACTGGTACTTCGAGCAGCTCGTCGTTACAAACCGCCGGGTGCTGCTGGTTACCGGGGTGCTCAACCGCAAGGTCGGCGTCATGCCGCTGATCAAGGTCACCGACCTCACCTTCGAGCAGTCGTTGTGGGGACGCTTGTTCGGCTACGGCACGTTCATCGTCGAGTCGGCCGGGCAGGACCAGGCGTTGTCGCGCATCGCTTACGTTCCCCGACCGCTGCATCGGTACCGCCAGATATCCGCGCTGCTGTTCGGGACGGACATCGACGTCGATCCGGAAGACGTCGGCACCCGGCACGACACCGCGCCGCTGCCCATCATCAGATCGAAGAAGGACTGACACGGCGGGCGACCGCGCGCTCGCCCGGCCCCGTGGGTTCGATGATAGACCTCCACACGCACTCCACAGCGTCGGACGGGACCGACCGGCCCCGCGACCTGGTGGCGAAGGCCGCCGCCGCGGGACTGTCAGTGTTGGGGCTGACCGACCATGACACGACGACCGGTTGGGACGAGGCGCTGGCGGCGCTGACCGGCGACATGGCGCTGGTTACCGGCACGGAGCTTTCCTGCGCGTACCTAGCGGGCAGCCGGCGGATCAGCCTGCACCTGCTCGGCTACCTGTTCGACCCCGACCACGACGCACTGGCCGCCGAGATGGCCCGACTGCGGGCGAGCCGCCACGGCCGTGGCCGCGCGATCGTCGACAACCTCACCACCGACGGCGTGCCCGTCACGTGGCACCAGGTCGCCGACATGGCTCGGGGCGGCCCGGTCGGCCGGCCGCACATCGCCCGGGTGCTGGTGGACAACGGTGTGGTGCCCAGCATGGACGAGGCGTTCCGGCAGCTGCTCTCCCCATCGTCGAGGTACTACGTCCCGAAGGCGGACACCGACGTCTTCGACGCCATAGCGCTGGTGCGGGCGGCGCGCGGCGTGACGGTGTTCGCGCATCCACTGGCCCGGCGTCGTGGTCCAGTGGTCGATGAAGACGCGATCGCGGCGATGGCTCGGGCCGGCTTGCACGGAATCGAGATTGATCACCCGGATCACGCGCCTGAGGTCCGGGCGCGCCTGGCCGAGCTGGCGCGCGAGCTCGGTCTCGTCGGTGTCGGATCGTCCGATTACCACGGAACGAACCGGGTGATCCATCTCGGAATGTGCACCACGAGCCGCGCCGCGTATGAGCAACTGTTCAGTCGAAAGACGGCCCGCGAGCCCGTTACCGGCTAGGCACTACCGTGGCGTCATGAGACGCGTCCGCCTGCTGCTTGCCGCTGCGGCGAGCCTGGGCGTGCTTGCCCTGGCCACTCCCTCCGCCGTCGCGGCCGACCCGGTCAGCGACGCGGAGGCGAAGCTGCGCACCGCGAGCCTCTACATCGATCCCAGCGTCACAGAGTTCAAGCTCAACCAGAACGCGGTGGTGAGCGCACTCCCGGACGACGTGAAGATCGCCGTACTGCCGGCGAGCGCCGGCTCGGCGGAATCGCTCGCCAAGCAGATCGGTAACGCGCTGGATCCAGACCTGAGAGGCCTGACGGTGGGCGTGGTCACGTCAGACCATAACTTCAGCGCAGCCTCGTCGAAGTACTGCGAGGGCTGGGCGGACCAGAAGGCCGCCGCAGCGGTGACGGCAAACCGGGCGCAGCTGCGAGCCACCGAGGACCTCACCGCGCTGCTGCGCGACTTCGCGGTGAGCGTGCAAGACGGGCCGCGGGTGCATTCGGCTGCATGCGGCGGCACTGCCGCGGCTTCTGGGACGAAGAAGGACTCCGGTGGCAGTGCCTGGCCGTGGATCATCGGCCTCGGCGTGGTCGGCGCTGGCGGTATCGCAGGGCTGATGTTTTATCGGCGGCGGCAGCGCAAGCGCGAGCTCGACACGGCGCGTGCCAAGGTCATGCCCTACTACGACCGGCTGGCGAACGAGGTCAACACGATCGAGCCCGCGGACAACGACGTCGCGGTTCGGGCGATGGCGGACGCGTCCGAACGCTACGAGGCGGCCGGCATGGTGCTCGACACCGCCGACTCCGTGGAGAAGTACGCGCAAGCCCGGCGGGCCACGCTTGAGGGGCTCTACGCCGCCCGGACCGCGCGCAAGGCACTCGAACTGGACGAGGGTGAGCCGCTGCCACCGGTCGCAGACACCGCTGGCGACCAGCTCAGCGAGCCGCAAGAGGTCACCGTGCAGGGCAAGTCGTACCAGGGCTACCCCGACTACAGGCCTGGTGCGCCGTACTACTACGGCGGCGGATACGGGGTGCCGGGGGGCTGGTACTCGACGCCGTTCTGGGAGACCTTGCTGATCGGCAGTGTGCTGGCCGGCGGGTTCGGCGGCTGGGGCGGCGGAGGGTACGGCGCAGGCTACGACAGCGGGTATGAAGCGGGCCGCGATTCCGTGGACACCTCGAGCGGCGGCGACTGGGGCAGTGGCGGCGGCGACTGGGGCAGTGGCGGCGGCGACTGGGGAGGCGGCGGCGGCGACTGGGGAGGCGGGGGTGGCAGCGACTCCGGCGGCTCCTGGTAGCGCCGAACAGCTGTCGCTTGCCGGCATGCCGCGTCGGCTGTTCGCGTGTACGCCGTCGCGGCTGGCGAGCTTCGACTGCCCGCGCCGCTACCGGATGACCTACGTCGACCGCCCGCCGCTGCCGCGCGGAGCACCGTGGGCCCACAACACGCTTGGCGCCGTGGTGCACGTGGCGCTACACCGCTGGTGGCAGCTGCCCCGCCGGGACCGTACGCCGGCGAATGGTGCGCGCCTCATCGAGTGGAACTGGCAGGGGGACGGGTTCCGCGACGAGCCGCAGTCGGCCGCTTGGCGCGGCATCGCGCGCCGCTGGGTGCAGCGTTACGTCGCCGATCTCGACCCGGACGACGAGCCGGTGGGCGTCGAGCGGATGGTCGCCACGACCACCGAGCGGCTTGCCGTCTCGGGGCGAGTGGACCGCATCGACGACCGCGACGGGGAGTTCGTCGTCGTCGACTACAAGACCGGCCGCAAGCGACTGACCGACGAGGACGCGCGCAGCTCGCAGGCCCTCGCCCTATACGCGCTGGCCACTCGGCGCACGCTGCACCGCGACTGCTACCGCGTCGAGTTGCACCACCTGCCCAGCGGCGACGTCGTCGGCTTCGAGCACACCGCGGAGTCCCTCTCGCGGCAGGTCGCGCGCGCTGAGGCGACCGCCGACGACATCGTGGCCGCCACCGACACGCTCGAGGCAGGCGCGCATCCCGACGAGGTGTTCCCGCCGGCGCCGTCGCCAGCGTGCGCGTGGTGCGACTTCCGCCGGCACTGCCCCGAGGGTCAGGCCGCGTCGCCGGATCTCGAGCCGTGGGACGGGCTCGACGGCGAACTCACCGTCGTCGACAGCTGAGCTCGGGCCATCGCCCGGCGGTAGTCCGGCCCGTGCTGCCACGTTTCGGGCAGCGCCGCCACGGCAAGGTGAGCGGCATGCATTCCGGCCCGCGTCGCGGTCCCCGCCCCCGGCACGGACGGCAGTCGGTACAGGTGGCGAGCCCACCCCGGCAGCAGCCCGATCGCAAGCGCGGCGAGCGTCGTCCACCCGGCGCGAGCCGGCACTGACCACCGCAGGGGCACCGGCAGCGGCGGGGCGATCACGACGCGCGCCGCCTCCTGGGCCTCCGGGGTGAGCCGCAACCGCGGTCGCATCGTGGTGAAGTACCCGTCGAGATCCGCGACGGTATGCGGCGCGAGCCGAGCCGGGACGCCCACGAGCCGGGCGGCGCGCACCTGCTCGGCGACGTAGGCGTCAGCGTCGTCCGCCGAGAGCCGTACGCCGGCGTATCGTGCGGCCACCAGAAACGAGGAGACCTCGCAGGCATGCACCCAGATGAGCTGCTCGGGATCCGTGACGCCGAACTGGCGGTGCACCTCCCGTACGTGCGTGGCGGCGGCATCGACCTCGGCAGTCGTGCCGAAGCTGACGGTTGCCACGTAGATCGCGGTGCGCTGCAACCGTGCCCAGGGGTCGTCCTGGAACGACGAGCGCTCGTACAGCAGCCGCATGGCCTCGGGATGCAATGCCTGCAACAGCAGCGCGCGCAACCCACCCACCATCGTTAACGGCTCGCCGTGCACCCGCCAGGTGACACTGCCCGGCCCGAAATAGCCCAGGTCCTCGCTCATGCACATCGTCCAACCGCTGCAGCGTGCATCTCGGCCGTGCTGCCAGACGGCGCACCCTCCGATCCACTCCGTGCCGATGGCGCGGGCCGCGTCGCGCCCGACGGGCACTTCCCACTCCACGAAATCGCTGCGCGATTTCGCAGGGACCCCGGGTTCGCGCGAGCGCTCATCGCACCCAGAAGCTGATCAGCGCGGCGGCCGTTGCCGCGGGATTCTCGACGGCCGGGGAGTGCCCGGCACCCGGCACTTCGACGTACTCGACGCCGAGCCGCTTGGCCATTTCAGCTTGCGCCATCGGTGGAAACGCATCGTCGTCCACCCCCGCGAGGACGAGCAGCGGCACCCCCGTGGCAGCGAGATCGTCGACCCGGTCGGGCTCGTCGATCACCGCCGTGCCCATGCTGAGCAGCCCTGCCGGGTCGCTCGCCAGAAACCGCTTCCGTAGGAAGGCCTCCTGAGCCGGCGATGGCGCAACGTAGCCCGGATCGGCGGTTGCCAACTTTGTCATCGTCTCGTACACGGCCGTCATGCCGTGCTCGATCAACACCGGGCGGAGCAGCTCGATGCGTGCCCGGCGCCCACCGTCGATACCGGTCGGTCCGGAATCCATCAGCACTAGCGAGGCGAACCGCGCCGGTTCGGCAATCACCGCCGCCCGGGCGACGAAACCCCCGAAGGAGTGGCCCAGCAGGTGGACCCGCTCACCCAGCAGTGCCGCAGCGGCCCGCACATCGGTGCTCAGCGCCTGGACGGAGTAGTCGTCCCTGCTCGACGACTCGTACTGCCCGGGCAGATCGATCGCCGCGGCACGCAGGCCCGCGGCAGCGAGCGGTTCGAGGATCGGTGCGAAGTCCTCCTTGCTGCCGGTGAACCCCGGCACGAGTAGCGCGGCGGGCGCATCGGGATCGCCAGCGCACAGCGCCGCGATCGGGCCGCACGGCACCTCGAGCGTGATCATGCGTAGTACGCCGTCGACCGGCCGGCGACGAGCAGCCCGCCTCCGACCGGGAATACCTGGCTACCGGACGCCGGTGCCGGAATCGGGTAGCGCGTGGTGACCATGCCGGTCAGCCCGGAAAGCGCTGCGACGCCATCCGCCGTCGGCACGAGCATCCGCGCCGACGTGAGCTCGGGGACCACCGCCGAGCCGTCCGGCGCAGTGAGCGTTGGCAACGCGGCGAGCGGCGCGCTCCATCGCTGCGCGCCGGAGTCGTCGAGGACGTAGCCGGTGCCGGCGATCCAGATCAGTTCCCCGTCATTTGCGGCGGCCTGGCTGATCGGCGCGGTCGCGCTGGGTGCCGGCTGCAGCGCGACCCGCGTACGCACCCCGCCCTTGGCCGGGTCGTACGTCACCAGCTTGCGGGTGGACGGGTCGAGTGCTGCCACGACCGAGTCGGCGGCAACGGGCACGGTGCTGGCGCGCTTCAGCCGCCACAGCACCTGGTTCTTCTTGTCCTCGGTCTGCTGCTTGTCGTCGGTGCCGGCGGTGCGGTTACGCAGCAGCAGCTGAGCGTCGCCGACGCAGCGCTCGCTCATCAGCACGCCGGCCGAGCCCGGCACCACGGCGGTGAGCACGCAGCCGTCGCCGGCAGGGAACGTCCACCGGTCGTAGCCGCTGGAGGGATCGATCGAGTACACGAAGTTCGCCATCCACACATAGAGCGTGTCCGACGTCGCGACGAACATAGGCCGGCCTATGACGGTCAACCCGTTCTCGTCGAGCGTGCGTGTCCATTCCCGCTGGCCGGTGCCGGTGTCGAGCGTGGTGACCTCGTTGCACGCACCGCCGTTGTCGAAGACGGCGATCGTGTAGCCCTGGATTTGCGCGACCTGGCAGAGGCTGCGATCGGTGCGGGTGTACGTCCAGTAGGCGCGGCCGGTAAGCGCCTCGCGCCCGGTCACCGTGTGCGCGGAGTATGTGACGACCGTGCCGCCGGAGAACGGCGCGCCGATCGCCGTCGCGTCCGGCGACTGCCATTTCGCAACCGGCGCCGCCGGTGGAGTGCCGAGCGGCACGCTCGACGGTGCCGTCTTGACGGCGTGCATGTGCACATGGGTGATCTCGCCCGTGAACCACACGACAAGGGCAACCGCCAGGGCAACCGCCGCCACGGCGGCCACGACCCCGAAGTACCAGCGGCGCTGCCGGCGCATCGACGCGACGTAGCGCGCGAGTTCGTCGGCCCGCTCCTCTACGTCGGTCACCGCTCGATCCTTACGTATCCGCCTGTGGACCTGGCCCCCCGCCCCGCCGGCGCCGTCGTGGGGGCCGCTTCTCCAGCGCCGGCTCGGGGGGTCCCGCCTCGACCGGCTTGCCGCCGCGAGTTCGCACCCGGGTGCGTGAGCGCCGCGGCTGCTCGGGACGTGCCTGCTCGGGACGCGACCGCTCAGGACGCGACCGGCGTGCCGCTCGCTCCCGCCGCTGCTCGTCGGCGCCAGGCGGGCGCGGGCCGGCGTCCGGCGGGATGTCGAGCTCCAGAAACAGATGCTCGGACGTGGAGTACGTCTCCGCCGGCTCGTGGAACGGCAGGCCCAGCGCGTCGCAGATCAGCTTCCACCGCGGCACCTCGTCCCAGTCGACGAGCGTGATCGCCTTGCCCGAGGCACCCGCACGGGCGGTGCGGCCGATGCGGTGGATGTAGGTCTTCTCGTCGTCGGGCGCCTGGTAGTTGATCACGTGCGTAATGCCCTCGACGTCCAGCCCGCGGGCGGCCACATCGGTTGCGACCAGCACGTCCGCCTTGCCGGACCGGAACCCCCGCAGCGCGTCCTCGCGTGCCCCCTGCCCGAGATCACCGTGGATCGCGACGGCGGCGAAGCCGCGCTCGGCCAGCTCCTCCGCCAGCTTCGCCGCGGTGCGCTTGGTGCGGGCGAAGATCAGCGTCAGGCCGCGGCCGCGGGACTGGAGCACTCGGGCGAGCAGCTCGGTCTTGTCGAGGGCGTGCGCCCGGTAAGCGAACTGCTCGACGTGCTCGATCGCCCCGGGATCGGTGGAGCTGTGGTCGGCTCGGATCTGCGTGGGCTGGCGCATGAACTGCCGGGCCAGCGCCACGATCGGCCCGGGCATCGTGGCGGAGAACAGCATTGTCTGCCGTTCGGCGGGCAGCAGTTCGAGCAGTTTCTCGATGTCAGGCAGGAAGCCCAGGTCGAGCATCTCGTCGGCCTCGTCGAGCACCAGCGTGGCGATCCCTGACAGCCGCAGGTGGCCCTGTTGGACAAGGTCGAGCAGCCGGCCGGGCGTGCCGACCACGACGGCGACGCCGCGCCGCAACCCGGCGATCTGCGGCTCGTACGGGCGCCCGCCGTAGATCGTCAGCACGCGTACGCCCAGCCGCTTGCCGGCCGTAGCGATGTCGCCGGCCACCTGCACTGCGAGCTCCCGGGTCGGCGCGACGACGAGTGCCTGCGGGTCGGCGGCCTTGGCGCCGGGCAGCTGTAGCTGGTTCAGCAACGGCACGCCGAAGCCGAGTGTCTTGCCGGTACCGGTACGCGCCTGGCCGATCAGGTCGTTGCCGCCCAGCGCGATAGGCAGAGTCAGCTCCTGGATGGCGAATGTGCGGGTGATGCCCACGTCCGAAAGGGCCGCCACGATCTCGGGACGGACGGGGAAGTCGGCGAATGCAGGACTGTCCGGGCGGACCGGGGCCCGCGCGGCGAGCGGCGTCACGGCCGCCTCGTCTAGTTCGGTCAATGAACGTTCCTCGAAGCTCGTGCGCCGACCTGCAAACACCGCCAGGGCGGGCCGGCGGGGCGTGATCTGGCGATCTCGCGGCCGAGCAGTCAACGCGGAGATATCGGATCACCGCGGTAGCCGCGACGATCCACTTGCGGAGTGTAGTCATGCGCCAGGCGATACCCTGCGGCCCATGAGCGCGTGCGCGAAATTTCCGCCGGCCGGGACGTGGCCGATCGCCCGCGCCGCCAGGAGCGTGCGGGCCGACACTCCGCCCTCGCGGTGGCGTGGAAGTCCACCTGCGAGCCTTGAACCGGCACGGCCAACGGAGCGGATCGGTCCGCCTGCGAGCATCGGCTTTGGCATAGCCGAGGGACACCAACCGGCGGTATAGCGATGCCCGACGACACCGCGCTCATCGACCTGCTCGCTGCCTTGGCCTACGGCGAGCTCAGCGCCTTCGACAGGCTGGCCGAGGACGCGCGTATGGCGCCGTCGCTGTCCGGCCGAGCAGCGCTGGCGCAGATGGCCGCAGTGGAGATCGGCCACTACCGGTTACTGGCCGAGCGGCTGATCTCCCTCGGGGCGTCGCCGGAAGCGGCGATGGCGCCGTTCGCGCCTGCGCTGGAGCGCTTCCACGCGAGGACGGTCCCGGCCGACTGGCTCGAGGGCCTCGTCAAGGCGTACGTCGGCGACGGGCTGGCTGCCGACTTCTACCGCGAGATCGCCGACTTCGTCGACCCCGCGACCCGGGAGCTGATTCTCGAGGTGCTCTCCGACGCGGGCAGCGCCGCCTTCGCAGTGCGCGAGGTGCGCGCCGCGATCGCCGCACAGCCGGTGCTCGCAGGCCGGCTGGCGCTATGGGGCCGCCGCCTCGTCGGCGAGGCGATCAGCCAGACGCAGCATGTTCTTGCCGAGCGCGACTCGCTGACCACGCTGCTGGTCAAGGGTACCGGCGACCTCGCCGGGGTCGCGGCACTGATCAAGCGGATCACTGACCGGCACGCCGAGCGCATGGCCACCCTCGGTCTGAGCGCCTAGAACGCCGCAGCGGCGCGTCGCCACGCATTGACGGTCACCGTCAGCGGTGGAAACGTTGCGGCTTGTCCTATGCGTCGGTCTTCGGTAGAAGGGTGTGCGGCGCCTGTGCTGCGGCGTCGGGCTCGTGCACCCGCTTCGCCCGCAGGATGCCCCGCGCACCCCCCGGCCGCGCGGACCGTTCGATCATGAGCGCGGTGCATCGCTTCGCCCAGGCGCCGGAACGTCTGGCCGCCTCGGATCACCTCCACCCGCCAACCAACGGGAAATCTCATGTCATCGATTCGCATCCCACTGTTCGCAGCTGCTGCCACGGCGGCGTTCGCGGTCGCAGTCCCGGCACAGGCTGCACCGTCGGGCGTCACCCAGATCAGCTCCGACCCGTTCCCGGCATACAGTCAGCCGACGGCGGCACATGCCACGGAGGTGGAAGCCGACACGTTCTCCTGGGGCTCGACGGTCGTGTCCGTGTTCCAGACCGGGCGAGTGTTCAACGGCGGCTCCAGCGACATCGGCTTCGCCACCAGCCTCAACGGTGGGGTCTCATGGACGCACAAGAACTGGACGGTCTGCGACAACACGCTGGACAGCCCGTTCTACGGCAACTGCTACACCAAGTTCGACAACGCCAGCAGCGGGGACCTCGAGCTGATGTCGACATCGTCCGACGGCGGACTCACCTGGGGCGCGCCGACGCCTACGGCCGACAGCGCGCACGGCTTGGGCGGCCAGCCCGTCGTGCAGCCGAGCGGCCGGGTCGTCGTGCCGTACGAGGGCTTGAGCGGCGCCAGCGGCATCCGGGCCTTCACCTCCGACGACGGCGGAGCGACCTGGACGGCCTCGGTGCAGATCTCCACTCGCACGTCGCACGCCGTGCCAGGGTTGCGGACCTCGCCGCTACCGTCGGCCGAGATCAACCGGGACGCGTCGTCTACGTCGTCTGGCAGGACCGCCGCTTCGAGCCGGCAGGTAACGCGAACGACATCGTGCTGAGCACGTCCGCCGACGGAACCACGTGGTCACCCGTCAGCCGGATTCCGATCGACCCGATCGGCAGCAATGTGGACCACTTCATCCCCGGCTTGGCTGTCTCGCGAGCGTCCGGAGGTGCACAAACGGCGCTCGCGCTGACGTACTACTTCCAGCAGCCCGCCGGCTGCGTGGGGTCCACGTGCACGATCCAGGTCGGATTCGTATCGTCGCTGGACGACGGGCAGACCTGGAGCTCGCCGCTGAAGCTCAGCGACCCGATGCAACTCGGCTGGCTGGCCCCCACCAATCAGGGCGCCATGGTCGGTGACTACATCCCACGTCGTTCCTCGCCGGGCAGCAGCGCGTCGTCGGCGCCTTCGCCATTGGCTTCCCGCCGAGCGGCACGACATTCAATGAGCCGACGTTTGCGGGTCTTTCGAACGTGCGTGGCGGCAGTGTCCCGGCCGGGTCGCCCGCGGTGCTGTTCAACAGCGTTGACGGGACCGCAGTACCGGCTCCGTTCTGATCGACGCACGCGTGGCGCGGACGGGACGATGACGACCTTCTCGGCGTGAGGCGCTGACGGCTAAGGCGTGAAACCGACGCGGCGGACGTCGGCCTGCGCGATCTCGATGTAGGCGATCAGGTTGGCGGGGACGATGACCCGCCGGCCCTTGTCGTCGGTGAGCTTCAGCTGGCCGTCCACACTCTTGAACGCCGCGGCGATGAGGTCCTCGACCTCGTCTTGGGTCTGCACGCTCTCCACGACGATCTCACGCGGCGTGTGCAGCACGCCGATCTTGACCTCCACCGGGCCTCCTGCCGTGACGTCTCGCGAACCGGCGTCCACGCTAGCGCAGGAGCAGGCACGCGGTGGTCACGCTGCGCGCACAGCGAACAGGCGATGAGCGCTCGCGCGAAGAGACCGCCGGACAGCCGGCGCGGATTAGTCAGTGCGGGGAAAGTGCGAGATGCCTCGCCACAGCAGTTCTTCGAGCAGTCGCACTGCGTCCGCGTGCGGCACCGGGCGATCGTTGTCGAGCCACCAGCGCGCGGCGACTTGCGCCCCGCCGGTCAGCGCCATTGCTAGCAACTCGGCCCGGGCCGGGTCGAGGCCGGTGTCGCCGGCCACCGTGTCCGCGACCGCATGCATAATCTCGTCCGTCGCGCGCTCGACGCGGTCGCGCACGGCCGGATCCTTGCCCAGGTCAGTCTCGAAGATCAGCCGGAACGCGCCCGGGGCGCTGCGTGCCGTGCCGTCGACGAACTCGAAGTACGCGGACAGCACGCCGTGGACGCGTTCCCGGTTGTCGTCGGTGCGCGCCAGCGACTCCCTGATCGCCG
This sequence comes from Actinomycetota bacterium, assembly GCA_046744105.1. Classification (GTDB taxonomy): domain Bacteria; phylum Actinomycetota; class Actinomycetes; order Mycobacteriales; family Jatrophihabitantaceae; genus DASXRA01. The sequence goes on along the minus strand of JBKOXO010000093.1, from coordinate 11,983 downwards.
TGGTGAGCGCCTCGGCCTGCTCGTCGACCAGCGCCAAGTACAGCTCGAGCTTGCCCGGGAAATGCTGATACAGCACGGGCTTGGAGACGCCGGCACGCTCGGCGATGTCGTCCATCGCGGCGGCGTGATAGCCGTTTGCGACAAAGACTTCCTGCGCCGCGGCGAGCAGTTGCCGGCGGCGCGCCGAGCGGGGCAGCCGCCCGCCCCGGGCGGTATCCAGCGTGTCCGGCATTCCGGCAGCCTAGCCGGGCAGCCGCGCACGGGCCGAGTCGGAGAGCGCGGCAGCGAACGCGTCGCCGTCCGCCGCCACCCGATCGAGCACCTCCGGTGCGGTAAACCGCAAGGCCTGCTTCGCCGCCACCTCGTCCCAGGACACGGGCGTGGACACGGTCGGCAGCGGGCGCGCACGCAGTGAGTACGGCGCCACCGTTGTCTTCGCCGGGTTGTTCTGACTCCAGTCGACGAACACCTTGCCGGGACGCAGGCTCTTCGCCATCCGGGACACGACCAACTTGGGGTGCGCCCCCTCCAGCCGCTGCGCGATGTGCTGGGCGTAGCGCGAGGTCTCACCCGGGGAACCCACCGAGACCGCCGCGCTCACCTGCATGCCTTTCGAGCCGGACGTCTTGGCTGATGGCGTGATGCCGTCCGCGACCAGCAGCTCCCGCACGGAAAGGGCCACCTCGCAGCACTGTCGGATGTCGGCCGGCGCCCCCGGATCGAGGTCGAACACGATCTGGTCAGTGCGCGGCGCGCGCTGCCCGTCGACAACCTGCCACTGCGGGACGTGCAGCTCGAGCGCGGCCAGGTTGGCCAGCCAGACCAGGGTCGCGAGCTCCTCGACCACCACGAAGTCGATGGTTTCGCGATCCATGGTCGAGCCCGGGACCGGCAGCGTCACGGTGCGCACCCACGACGGCGTGCCGCGCGGGGCGTTCTTCTCGAAGAAGAACGCCGCGTCGACGCCGTTCGGATAGCGCTTGACGGTCAGCGGCCGGCCGGCGAGATGCGGCATCAGCACCGGTGCGATCCGCGTGTAGTAGTCGATCACCTCGCCTTTGGTGAAGCCCGTCTCGGGGTAGAGCACCTTGCCGAGGTTCGACAGTGACAGCCGCCGGCCCTCGACCTCCACACTCACCCGATCAGCCATCGCGTGCGACCTCCCGCGCGAGTCTGTCATCGCGGACGCCGACGAAGACCGGATGGCGCAGCCGCCCGTCGTCCGCCCAGTGCGAGTACATAACCTCGACGACCACCTCGGGCTCGACCCAGGTGACGGCACGGCCCGGCGAGGGTGGCGGCACCTCAGCGAGCGGCGGTTCGGCGCGCGCCATCAGGCGTCGGGACAGCTCCGCCACGTGCCGTCCGGACAGCCCGCTGCCCACCTTGCCGGCGAAGCGCAGCACGTCCCCGTCGTAGTAGCCGAGCAGCAGCGAGCTCAGCGTCGACCGCGCGTCGAGCGCGTCGGCCTCCCAGCCCAAGACGATGAACTCCCCGCCCTGCCGGAACTTGACCTTCACCCAGTCGGCCGTGCGTGTCCCCGGTCGGTATCGGCTGCTCAGCCGCTTGGCCACCACGCCCTCCAGCCCGTGCGTGCGGGCTGCCTGCTCCGTGGCCCGCCCGTCGTCGAAGGACGGGCTGACCGTCCACTGGGGATGATCGGTTGCCAGGCGCTCGAGCGTGGCGCGCCGTTCGGCGAACGGGCGGGCAGTCAGGTCGACGCCGTAGAGGCGCAGCAGGTCGAACGCGATGAACGACACCGGGACCTCGGTCGCCAGCTGTGCCGCCTGACGGGCGACCCGGATGTGCATTCGCAGCTGGAGCCGTCCGAACGACGGCCGCCCCTCCTCGAACGCGACGATCTCGCCGTCGACGAGCGCATCCTCGATGCCGGCGCCCAGCGTGGCGAGCTCCGGGTAGGCGACCGTGACGTCGTTGCCGAGCCGGCTGGTGATCTGCATCGCGCCGGCCGTCACGGAGACCAGGGCGCGCACGCCGTCCCATTTGAACTCGTATGCCCAGCCTGGTCCGGACGGCAGCACGCTGCCCGCAGTAGCGAGCATCGGCATCGGCGGAGCGCTCATCGCAGCACCATTCTTGCCGGATCGGGAATGATGGTCGGAAGGGCAGCCGAGTTAGGAGACTCGCATGCGAGCGATCTGGAAAGGCGCCGTGTCATTCGGCCTGGTGAACATCGGCGTCAAGATGTTCTCGGCCACCGAGGAGCGCGACATCAGCTTCCACCAGGTGCGGCGCGGCGACGGCTCCCGGGTCCGGTATCGGCGAGTGGCCGAGGCCGACGGTGAGGAGGTCGCGTACGCCGACATCGCCAAGGGCTACACGCTGCCCGGCGGTGACACGGTCGTGCTCACCGACGAGGACTTCGCCGACCTGCCGCTGCCCAGTGCGCGTGTCGTCGACGTGCTTCAGTTCGTGCCGGCCGATCAGATCGACCCGATCTACTTCGCGAAGAGCTATTACCTTGAGCCGGAGCAGCCGGCCGTGAAGCCGTACGTGTTGCTGCGCGACGCGCTGGACAGTAGCGGCATGGTCGGCCTGGTCAAGGTGGCGCTGCGCAACCGCGAGCAGCTGGCGACGCTTCGGGTGCGTGAGGGAGTGATCGTCCTCGAGACGATGATCTGGCCCGACGAGGTGCGTGAGGCGAGCTTCGCCTTCCTCGACGACGACGTGCAACTACGGCCCCAGGAACGGGCGATGGCCGAGTCGCTGGTGGCCAGCATGGCCGGCGACTTCGAGCCGGAGCAGTACCACGACGAGTACCGCGAGGCGCTGCAGAAGGTCATCGACGCCAAGATCGAGGGACGCGAGGTTGTCGAGACGGCGCCGGCCGCGCCCGACACAGGCCAGGTTGTGGACCTGATGGCGGCGCTGCGCGCATCCGTCGAGGCGGCCAAGCGCAGCCGCGGCGAAGCCGCGCCGGCGAAGGAGGCGCAGGCCGCCGAAGGCGGCGCGGCGACTGAAAGTCCAGGCGCCTCGGCGAGCAGAGCGAAGAAGGCCCCGGCCAAGAAGGCGGCAGCCAAGAAGGCCCCGGCCAAGAAGGCCCCGGCGCGCAAGGCCGCGGCCGCGAAGAAGGTCCCGGAGAAGGCCGCCCGGCGCAAGTCGGCGTAATGCACGCCGCGCGCCTGTCGTCCACGCCCCTGCCGCCACTGGACACGTCTGCTCCGCCGTGGCCTGGTCGCCGGGTGCGGCTGGGTGGCGCCGAGCTGTTCGTGCGTGCCACTCCGCGCGGCGGCGAGCCGGCGCTGATGGTCCACGGGCTGGGCGGGGCATCCACGAACTGGACGGACTTCGCCGGCCAGCTTGCGCCGTGGCTTGCGATCGACGCCCCGGACCTGCCGGGATTCGGCCGCTCCGGGCCGGCACCTGGCCGCGACTACTCGATCGGCGCGCACACCCGAACCGTGATCCAGTACCTCGACGAGTCCGGTCGCGGTCCGGTGCACCTGTTCGGCAATTCGATGGGCGGCGTGATCTCGATCCTGATCGCCGCGACGCGTCCCGACCTGGTGCGGACACTGACGCTCACCTCGCCTGCGGTGCCGGACCTGCGCCCGCAGCGGCTGCGCACCGACCCAGTGCTGACCCTCGCGCTGGTGCCCGGCACCGGGCGAATGATTCGGCGGCGCATCGTTCGCTATCCGGCGGACGCGCGCGCCCAGGCGGTGATCGACTTGTGCTTCGCGGACCCGGCGCGACTGCCGGCGAACCGCGTGGCGGAGGCGGTCGAGGAGATCGAGCTGCGCGATGGATTCAGCTGGTCGACCGATGCGCTGTTGCGCTCGTTGCGCGGTCTGGTGCGCAGTTACCTGGTGACCGGCCGCCGCAGCGTGTGGGCGCGCATGGCGGTAATCACAGCGCCGACGCTCGTCGTCTGGGGGGCGCGCGATCGGCTCGTCGATGTGGCGCTGGCACCTCGGGTGGCACGCGCGATCCCGGGGGCTCGGCTACTGGTGTTGCCGAATATCGGCCATGTCGCTCAGCTCGAGGACCCGGTTACGACAGCCCGCGCAGCACTGGCCCTGCTCGAGGACGTCCGGCGCGTTGACCGCCCGGCCGGGGAGGGTGTGGCACCCTGAGCGCGTGCGAGATGTCCGGGATTACGAGGCCGTGACGGTGAAGTCACGCAACGAGTATCCCGACGATGAAGAGCGGTACGCCCACGAATACGAGCCAGACCCGGGGGCGCTCCGTCGTGGTATCCGCACATTCGTTCGGCGCTATGGGTGGCGTGCCTACGCAGTGCCGGTGTTGGCGGTCGTCACCGTGGTGGCGCTGATGAAGGCCACCGCACCGTCGCACAAGACGGCGACCCAACCACCGACGGGCCGGCCCACATCCGCGCATTCGGCAGCGCCGACCCGACCGGGCACCACCGAGCTCAAGAGCGACCAGCCCGGCGCCAACGCGCAGAACGAGGTCCTGGCCTCGGACGCGCTGCCGCCCGGCCCCGCGTACACAGTGCGGGGCACCGGAACGTTCGAGGTGTTGCCGGGCACCGGCCCGGTGGTCGGCCACGGCACGCTGCACCGCTACACAGTCGATGTCGAGAACGGCATCACCGGGGTTGACCTCGCGGGTTTCGCCAAGCTCGTCGATAGGACGCTCGACGACCCGCACAGCTGGACGGCCCGCAGGGGCGTCGCTCTGCAGCGCGTCGACTCCGGGTGGGCGGACTTCCACGTGACGCTCAGCTCGTCGATGACGGTGCGCACGTTGTGCGGCTTCGAGCAGAAGATCGAGACGTCCTGCTGGGCCCCCAACCAGAACTCGCGGGTCGTGCTCAACATTGCCCGCTGGGTACGCGGCGACGTCGCCTACATCGGCGACCTCGGCGCCTACCACCAGTACATGATCAACCACGAGAGTGGGCACGCACTCGGCCACATGCACAGCCACGTCTGCCTGGCCGACGGCCTGGCGCCGGTCATGATGCAGCAGACCATCGGGCTGCGGTCGGTCAGCGGCCAGATCTGCGCCGCCAACCCTTGGCCGTACCCTCCGGGCGCCAAGGATGCGCCGGGCGTCGAGGCGCCGGACACCCAGCAGAACAATCCGCGCATGCCGCACTAGCGACCAGCGCTGGCAGCCGCGGGCGGAATACTGGGGGCTGGGCCGCCGGTTGCCCTCCTCAGAAAGACAGCTGGAAGGAAGTCTTGCCGTGACCTTGCCCCCGCTGGTCGAGCCTGCCGAGTCGCTGACCGTCGACGAGGTGCGCCGCTACAGCCGGCACTTGATCATCCCGGACGTCGCGATGGACGGGCAGAAGCGGCTCAAGAATGCCCGCGTCCTCGTGGTGGGCGCCGGCGGGTTGGGCTCGCCCGCGCTGATGTACCTGGCAGCGGCCGGCGTCGGCACGTTGGGCATCGTGGACTTCGACGTCGTCGACGAATCGAACCTGCAGCGCCAGGTGATCCACGGACAGAGCGACCTCGGCCGCCCGAAGGCGGAATCGGCGCGTGACAGCGTCCGTGAGATCAACCCGTACGTCACAGTGCACATGCACGAGGAGCGCCTGGACAACGACAACGTCCTTGAGATCTTCTCCGGGTACGACCTGATTCTCGACGGCACCGACAACTTCGCGACCCGATACCTGGTGAACGACGCCTGCGTGCTGCTCGGCAAGCCGTACGTGTGGGGCTCGATCTACCGTTTTGACGGCCAGGTCAGCGTGTTCTGGGACAAGTACGGGCCGAACTACCGCGACCTCTACCCCGACCCGCCGCCGCCCGGGATGGTGCCCTCATGCGCCGAGGGCGGCGTGCTCGGCGTGCTGTGCGCGTCGATCGGGTCGGTGATGGTGAACGAGGCCATCAAGCTGATCACCGGCATCGGGGAGTCGCTGCTGGGCCGGCTGCTCGTGTTCGACGCGCTCGAGATGAGCTGGCACGAGATCAAGGTGCGCAAGGACCCGGACACGCCGAAGATCACCGGGCTGATCGACTACGAGGAGTTCTGCGGTGTCGTCTCGGACGAGGCGGCGGCGGCTGCGGTCGGCTCGACGATCACCGCGTCCGAGCTGAAGGATCTGCTGGATTCCGACAAGCCGGTATTCCTTGTGGACGTGCGCGAGCCGGCTGAGTGGGAGATCGTGCGGATCCCCGGCGCGACGTTGATCCCGAAGGACCAGATCCTGCGCGGCGAGGCGCTCGCGTCGCTGCCGCAGGACAAGCAGGTCGTCATGTACTGCAAGACCGGCGTGCGCTCGGCCGAGACCCTGGCCGCGGTGAAGGCGGCCGGGTTCTCCGACGCGGTCCACGTTCAGGGTGGCGTGACGGCGTGGGTGAACCAGGTCGATCCCAGCTTGCCGTCGTACTGACCGGTTCCGCTCGTCGGCGCCGGCGGGTATGACTGGCACATGAGCGATTTGCTGGCGTTGTTCAAGACGGGTTGTGCACTGTTCGGGTCACGCGTGCATGCCGTCGGCGCCGATCAGTGGACCCTCGCCACCCCGTGCTCGGAGTGGGACGTCGCCACGCTGGTCGACCATCTCATCGACGAGCACCTGTGGGTGCCGCCGCTGCTTGGCGGTCATGACCTGGCGGCTTCGGGCGGCATCGTCGCGTCGGCCAAACGCACCGTCGGCACGGATCGGGCGGCCGCCTGGGACGCTGCCACGCTCGACTCACAGCGCGCGTTCGGCGAGCCGAGTGCGCTCGACCGCGACGTGGCGCTCTCGCGCGGTCCCACACCGGCCGGGGACTACATCCAGGAGATGATCGCGGACCTGACCGTGCACGCCTGGGACCTGGGACGCGCGGTCGGCGTCCGTGAGCCGCTGCCAAACGAGCTCGTGCAGTTCGTCTTCCCGCTGGCCGAGCGGTACAGCGGAGAGGAGCCGTACTTCGCGCCCCCGGTGGAGCCACCTGATGGCGCGACCGACGAGGAACGCCTGATCGCGCTGACCGGCCGCCAGCCGCGGTGAACGTCGAACTCGCCGAGCGCATCCTCGAATGTGTCGAGGGGATCCCGGCGGGTCGCGTCATGACCTACGGCGACGTCGCGGAGTATGTCGGCGCGCGAACGCCCCGGCTGGTCGGGCACGTGCTCAGCCAGGACGGCGGCACCGTGCCATGGCACCGCGTGCTGCACGCCGACGGCAGCTTCGCCGATCACCTGCGGGACGAGCAGCGCCAACGGCTGATCGCCGAGGGGGTCCGGGTGACGGCCGGCCGCGTCGATCTGCGCGTCTACCGCTGGGACGGTCACTGAGAAATCGTCGGCACATCGTGCTGGGATAAGCCCGTGAGCGACGCTTGCGGAGCGAACGTAGGTCGCGCGCAGAACGCGCGCTCGGGCCGACGACCCGCCCCCTTGGGCGGTAAGGAGGTTCGATGACAGCGAGCACGACCTATCGGCTGGTGCGCCCGGTCCGCGCTGTGGTGGCGGCGCCGCGGCTGGACGACGCCCAGCGCCGCGTCGTCGAGCACACCGGCGGAGCGCTGCTGGTGCTGGCTGGTCCCGGCACGGGCAAGACGACCACTCTGGTCGAGACGGCGGTGGCGCGCGTCGAGGCCGGGGTGCCCATCGAGCAGCTGCTGATGCTGACCTTCGGGCGGCGGGCAGCCGGCGAGCTGCGCGACCGTGTCACCGCTCGGCTCGGCGGCACGGTGCGCGAACCAGTCGCGCGCACGTTCCACTCCTACGCGTTCGGGGTGCTGCGCATGGCGGCAGTTGCGGCGCAGCTGCCGGCGCCGCGGCTGCTGTCCGGCCCGGAGCAGGACGTGATCCTGCGCGAGCTCGTCGGCGGCGACACGGCCCGCTGGCCCGCTGCCTTGCGCCCCGCCCTGGGCACGCGGGCTTTCGCCGGCGAGCTGCGCGACCTGCTGCTGCGTGCCGTCGAGCGTGGGTTGGACGGTCCACAGCTGGCCGCACTCGGGCGGGCGCGGGGCCGCGACGACTGGGTGGCGGCGGGGGGTTTCCTCCAGGAGTACCTGGACGTGACGTCACTGGCCCGGCCGGGCGCCTGGGATCCGGCGGAGCTGATCCGCACGGCCACCGACGCGCTGCTCACCGACCCGGCCCTGCTGGCCCGCGAGCGGGCGCTGCGGCGGCGCGTCCTCGTGGACGAGTACCAGGACACCGATCCGGCTCAGGCGGAGCTGCTTGCCCTGCTCGCGAGCGGTGCCGATGAGCTGATCATCGTCGGCGATCCCGACCAGTCGATCTACGCATTCCGCGGCGCTGACCCGTCCGCGATTCCGGATCGGTTCGGCGAGCTGCCCGTTGTCGCGCTGGGCACCTCGCGGCGGGCCGGGTCCGCGCTGCTGGCGGCCACCCGCCGGGTCGCTAGCCGGCTGCCCGGCAGGGGCGAGCACCGCGCGCTGGCCGCCGCGGGCGGTGCCCCGCCGGGACGTGTCGAGGTGGCACTGCTGCGCTCGGCCGCTGAGGAGGCGTCCTACGTCGCGGCGAGGCTGCGCGGCGCGCATCTCGACGACGAGCTGCCCTGGTCGCGGATGGCAGTGCTGGTCCGCTCGACGACGACCACGCTGGCCGTGCTGCGCCGGGCCCTCGTGGCGGCCGGGGTCCCGGTGGCAGTGCCGGGCTCGGACGTCCCGCTGGCCGAGCAGCCCGCCGTCGCACACTTGCTCACCGCGCTGCGCTGCGTGCTGCACCCGGACGAGCTGACCGAGGACGTTGCCGAGCACCTGCTGCTCGGCCCGATCGGGCGCGCCGACGCGCTGCAGCTACGCCGGCTGCGTCGCGAGCTGCGGGCCGCCGGTGACGGCCGACTGGCACCTGCCGTGCTCGACCAGCCCGGTGCGGCGGTGCTGCCGGAGCGGGTGCGGCGGCCCGTCCAGCGTGTGGCGTCCGTGCTCGCGGCGGGGCGGCAGGTGCGCTCCGACGGGGCGAGCGCCGAGGACGTGCTGTGGGCGGTCTGGCACGCGACCGGGCTGGCATACCGCTGGGAGGCCGCGAGCCTCGCCGGCGGTCCGGCCGGCGCAGCGGCCGACCGCGATCTGGATTCCGTGATCGAACTGTTCGAGGCGGCGGCGCGGTTCGCGGACCGGCAACCGGGCGCGCCGCCCGTGCGCTTCTTCGAGCACCTGGAGGCTCAGCAGATCCCGGGTGAGTCGCGCACCCCTCGTCCGATGCGCAGCGAGGCTGTACAAGTGCTGACGGCGCATGCCAGCAAGGGCCTCGAGTGGGACCTCGTCGTCGTGGCCCACGTCCAGGAGGGTGTGTGTCCCGACTTGCGCCGGCGCGGCACCCTGCTCGGCTCGGAGCTGCTGGTCGATATCACGGCCGGCCGCGACGGCGCCGGTGTGTCGACGCTCGCGCCGCAGGTCGCCGAGGAGCGGCGGCTGTTCTACGTCGCGGCCACCCGGGCGCGGCGCCGGCTCGTCGTGACGGCAGTGGGCGGCGACGACGAGCAGCCGTCCCGATTCCTCGACGAGATCGATCCGATCGAGGGGGAGCGCCCGTACGCGACCGTGCCGCGTGGCGTGCATCTGCCCGACCTCGTGGCCGCGCTGCGTGCCGTGGTGTGCGACCCGGCGGCACCGGTCCTCGAACGGGAAGCGGCGGCCGCCGAACTGGCTCGGCTGGCCCGCGCCGGCGTTACCGGCGCGCATCCGGACGAGTGGTGGGGGCTCGCTCCGCTGTCCGATGACGGCCCGGTGGCCGACCCGGATCGGCCGGTGACGGTCAGCCCGTCGCGCATCGAGTCGTACCTGCGCTGCGAGCTGCGTGCCCTGCTGGCCCAGCTCGGGGCTCGCGACGACGACCAGGTCGGGGCATCCCTCGGCACGCTGATCCACGATGTTGCAGCGGTGTCGGCTCCTGATGCCGACCTGCCGACACTGGAACGCCTGCTCGACGAGCGCTGGCACACCCTCGACTTCGGCGCGTCGTGGCTGGCCGCCCATGAACGTGAGCGCGCCCGGACGATGCTGGCCAAGCTGATCGAGTGGCTGCGCGCGAGCCGCGGCGAGCTGTCGTTGGTCGACGTCGAGCGCGATTTCGACGTCGTGGTGGGCGATGCGAGGCTGCGCGGACGCGTCGACCGCCTCGAACGCGATGCAGCCGGGCGGTCGGTGGTGGTCGACCTCAAGACCGGGCGCAGCAAGGCCGACGATCCGACGGTCAACGCCCAGCTCGGCGCATATCAGCTGGCGGTCGAGGCGGGCGCGTTCGGCCCGGCGACGTCCGGCGGCGCTCGGCTCGTGCAGATCGGCACGTCGCACAAGCGCGTCGTCGAACAGGTGCAGCCGCCACTCGCTGCGGCCGATGACCCGGGCTGGATCGCCGACCGCGTCGACCAGGTGGCGCAGCGGCTGCGCGGCAGCGCGTTCACGGCGACCGTGAACTCCTATTGCGGCGCGTGCGACGTCAAGTCCAGCTGCCCGCTCATGTCCGAGGGCCGGCAGGTGACAGGATGAGCGCTCCCCGGAGCAGAGCAGTGATCTCGTCGATGCAGCTCGCCCAGCTGCTCGGAATGCCCGCTCCCACCGACGAGCAGGCGGCGGTGATCGAGGCGCCGCCGGCCCCTGCCGTGGTGATCGCCGGTGCGGGCTCCGGCAAGACCGAGACGATGGCAGCCCGGGTCGTGTGGCTGGTGGCGAACCGCTGCGTGGCGCCGACGGCGGTGCTCGGGCTGACCTTCACCCGCAAGGCTGCCGCCGAGCTGGGCCGTCGCATACGCTGGCGCCTCTCGCAGTGGCGGCGGGTCGTCGAACGCGAACGGCCCGACGACACCGAGCATCTGGCCGAGTTGCTGGGTGGCGAGCCCACCGTCTTGACTTACGCGGCCTACGCCGGCCGGCTGGTCGGCGAGCACGCGATGCGCGTCGGCGCCGAGCCGAACCCGCGGTTGCTTTCACAGGCGGCGTGCTGGCAGCTCGCCGACTCCGTGGTGCGCCGCTACGGCGGCGAGCTGCCTCGCGGCATCGGGGCGCTGGCGTCGGTGTCGCAGTACGTCCTCGCGCTTGCCGCTCAGCTGGCCGATCACCTCGTCGAGCCCGATGCCGTCGCCGAGTTCTGCGCGGGGCTGGCGGAGCGGCTGTGCGCCGTGTACGGCGGCGCGCCGCCGCCGTCTAGCGATGCCGGCAGGCTACTGGAGTCGCTGCGGCACCGCGGTGCGCTGCTGCCGCTGGTGCGCGAATACGCGGCCAGCAAGCAGCGCATGCCGGCCGTCGATTTCGCCGACGAGATGGTCCTGGCAGCGCGGCTGGCCCAGTTGCCCGACGTGGCGCGCATCGAGCGGGAGCGGTTCGGCGCGGTGCTGCTCGACGAGTACCAGGACACCGGACATGCGCAGGCCGTCATGTTGGCCGGATTGTTCGGCACCGGGCATCCGGTCACGGCGGTGGGCGACCCGTTCCAGTCGATCTACGGTTGGCGCGGGGCCAGCGCCGGCAACATCGGCCGGTTCGCGGCGACGTTCGGCGGGACCAGCACATTCCCGCTCAGCACGAGCTGGCGCAACGACGAGGTCGTGCTTTCCGCGGCGAACGCCGTCGCGGCGCCCTTGCGCACCGGCGCCGCCACGGTCGAGCTGCGGGCCCGTCCCGGCGCCGGGCCGGGCGCGATCCGGGTGGCCGTCACCGAGACGGTCGAGGACGAGGCGCAGTGGCTGGCCACCCGGATGCGCGCCGAGTGGGAGGCGCGGCCCGTTGGTGAGCGCACCGCGGCGGTGCTCGTCCGGCGGCGCTCGCAGATCGACGCGGTGCGGATGGCGCTGCTGGGCGAGGGGCTGCCGGTCGAGGTCGTCGGGCTGGGTGGGCTGCTCACCACGCCCGAGGTGGTCGACGTGGTGGCAACACTGCGAGTGCTGGCGGACCACATGTCGGGCTCCGCGCTGTCCCGGCTGCTGACCGGCGCCCGCTGGCGCATCGGGCCTCGCGACCTGGCCGCGTTGAGCGACCGGGCCCGCGAGCTCGCCCGCATGCACCGCGTCGACGACGCCGACGACATCGATCAAGGCAGCCTGATCGAGGCGCTCGACGACCTGGGCCCGGAG
>JBKOXO010000062.1:0-11482 GCA_046744105.1 Actinomycetota bacterium | reverse complement strand
GTGATGTCCTCGCCGGCGATGCCGCCGGTGTGGAACGTCCGCATCGTCAGCTGCGTGCCGGGCTCGCCGATCGACTGCGCGGCGATGATGCCGACCGCCTCGCCGACGTCGACGAGCTTGCCGGTCGCCAGCGACCGACCGTAGCACGCCGCGCAGGCGCCGAGTGCCGAGTCGCAGGTGAGCACCGAGCGCACCCGCACCTCGGTCACGCCCCGGGCGATCAGCTCCTCGATGAGCACATCGCCGAGGTCGGTGCCCGTGGCCGCAACTGTCTCACCGTCGACCACGACGTCTTCGGCCAGCAGCCGCGCGTACACCGAGGTCTCGACGTACGGGTCCTTGACGAGATTGCCGTCCGGGCCGGGTGCCGCGATACGCACGGTCAGCCCGCGGTCGGTGCCGCAGTCGTCCTCGCGCACGATGACGTCCTGCGAGACGTCGACCAGCCGGCGCGTCAGGTAACCGGAGTCGGCGGTCCGCAACGCCGTGTCGGCCAGACCCTTGCGCGCGCCGTGCGTGGAGATGAAGTACTCCAGCACGGACAGGCCCTCGCGGAAGTTCGCCTTGATCGGGCGCGGGATGATCTCGCCCTTCGGGTTGGCGACCAGGCCACGCATACCCGCGATCTGGCGCACCTGCATCATGTTGCCGCGCGCGCCGGAGTTGACCATCACCCAGATGGCGTTGGTCTGCGGGAAGTTGGCCTCCATCTCCTTGGCGACCTCGCTGGACGCCTTCGTCCAGACCTCGACCAGCTCCTGACGCCGCTCCTCCGAGGTGATCACACCTCGCAGGTACTGCTTCTCGATCTTCTCGGCGTCCTTCTCGTACCGCTCGAGGATCTCGGCCTTCTTGGGCGGCGTGACGGCGTCCTCGATCGCGATCGTGATGCCCGACCGGGTCGCCCAGTAGAAGCCGGCCGCCTTCAGCTTGTCCAGCGTCGAGGCGACGTCGACCTTCGTGTAACGCTCGGCCAGGTCGTTGACGATCTGCCCGATCTCCTTCTTCGTCACCTCGTAGTTGACGAAGCGGTAGTCGGCCGGGAGCGTCTCGTTGAACAGGCAGCGGCCGAGCGTGGTCTCCACGACCAGCGGCTGACCGGGCTCCCAGCCCTCAGGCGGCGTCCACGGCTGGCCCTTGCCGTTGTCGACGCTCGACACAGTGGTCAGTCGGATCCTGACCGGGGCCTGCAGGCCGACGGTCTTCTGGTCGAACGCCATGATCGCCTCGGCCTCGGACGCGAACACCCGTCCGGTACCGGCCTGATCATCGCGCTTCGTCGTCAGGTGGTACAGCCCGATGATCATCTCGTGGCTCGGCATCGTGACCGGACGGCCGTCGGCAGGTTTGAGGATGTTGTTCGTCGACAGCATGAGTATCCGCGCCTCGGCCTGCGCCTCGGCGGACAGCGGCAGGTGCACCGCCATCTGGTCACCGTCGAAGTCGGCGTTGAACGCCGCGCACACGAGCGGGTGGATCTGGATCGCCTTGCCCTCGACCAGCTGCGGCTCGAACGCCTGGATGCCGAGGCGGTGCAGCGTCGGCGCCCGGTTCAGCAGCACCGGGTGCTCGCTGATGACCTCTTCCAGCACGTCCCACACCACCGGGCGCGCGCGCTCGACCATCCGCTTGGCGGACTTGATGTTCTGCGCGTGCGACAGGTCGACCAGCCGCTTCATGACGAACGGCTTGAACAGCTCGAGCGCCATGTTCTTGGGCAGGCCGCACTGGTGCAGCTTGAGCTGCGGGCCGACCACGATGACCGAGCGGCCCGAGTAGTCGACGCGCTTGCCGAGCAGGTTCTGGCGGAACCGGCCCTGCTTGCCCTTGAGCAGATCGGACAGCGACTTCAGCGGCCGGTTGCCCGGACCGGTGACCGGACGCCCACGGCGGCCGTTGTCGAACAGGGCGTCCACGGACTCCTGCAGCATCCGCTTCTCGTTGTTGACGATGATCTCGGGCGCGCCCAGGTCGATCAGCCGCTTGAGCCGGTTGTTGCGGTTGATCACCCGGCGATACAGGTCGTTCATGTCGGACGTGGCGAACCGGCCACCGTCCAGCTGCACCATCGGGCGCAGGTCCGGCGGGATCACCGGCACACAGTCGAGCACCATGCCCATGGGCGAGTTGGTGGTGTTCAGGAACGACGCGACGACCTTGAGCCGCTTGAGGGCGCGCAGCTTCTTCTGGCCCCGCCCGGTGTGGATCGTCTCGCGCAGCGCCAGGGCCTCGGCCTCGAGGTCGAAGTTCGCGAGCAGCACCTGCAGCGACTCCGCGCCCATGCCTCCCTCGAAGTACTCGCCGAAGCGGTCGCGCAGCTCGCGGAAGAGCAACTCGTCGCTGATGAGCTGCTTGACGTCGAGCTTGCGGAAGGTGTCCATCACCTCGTCGAGGCGGTCGATCTCCCGCTGGGCGCGGTCGCGGATCTGGCGCATCTCGCGCTCGCCGCCCTCGCGCACCTTGCGCCGCACGTCGCTCTTGGCGCCCTCGGCCTCGAGCTCGGCCAGGTCGGTCTCAAGTTTCTTGGCGCGGGCGTCGATGTCGGCGTCGCGCTTCTTCTCCAGCGTGGACTTCTCGGCGCTGACCTCGGCCTCCAGCGTCGGCAGATCGCGGTGGCGCTCCTCCTCGTTCACCTTGGTGATCAGGTAGGCCGCGAAGTAGATGATCTTCTCGAGGTCCTTCGGGGCCAGGTCGAGCAGGTAACCCAACCGGGACGGGACGCCCTTGAAGTACCAGATGTGGGTGACCGGCGCGGCCAGCTCGATGTGGCCCATCCGCTCTCGGCGCACCTTGGCCCGGGTGACCTCGACGCCGCACCGCTCGCAGATGATGCCCTTGAACCGGACGCGCTTGTACTTGCCGCAGTAGCACTCCCAGTCGCGGGTGGGCCCGAAGATCTTCTCGCAGAAGAGCCCGTCCTTTTCCGGCTTGAGGGTGCGGTAGTTGATGGTCTCGGGCTTCTTGACCTCGCCGTGCGACCACTTGCGAATGTCGTCGACCGTGGCCAGGCCGATACGGAGCTCGTCGAACACATTGACGTCGAGCAAGGTTTCCTACTTTCGCGGTAGAACCGGTGTGGCGTGAGTTGTTCGACCTACGGCGGCTTCCGGCACGCCGGAGGTCGAACAACTTGACAGGTTCGGAGTCAGACTTCCTCCACGCTCGAAGGCTCGAAGCGGCGGGACAGGTCGATGCCGAGCTCCTCAGCGGCGCGGTACACGTCGTCGTCGGAGTCGCGCATCTCGACCGCGACGCCGTCCGAGGAGAGCACCTCGACGTTCAGGCACAGCGACTGCAGTTCCTTGAGCAGCACCTTGAACGACTCGGGGATGCCGGGCTCGGGGATGTTCTCGCCCTTGACGATGGCCTCATACACCTTGACGCGGCCGAGGATGTCGTCGGACTTGATCGTCAGCAGCTCCTGCAGCGCATAAGCGGCGCCGTAGGCCTGCATCGCCCAGCACTCCATCTCGCCGAATCGCTGCCCGCCGAACTGCGCCTTACCGCCCAGCGGCTGCTGGGTGATCATCGAGTACGGACCCGTCGAGCGGGCGTGGATCTTGTCGTCGACCAGGTGCAGCAGCTTCAGGATGTAGGTGTAGCCGACGCTGATCGGCTCCGGGAACGGCTCACCGGAACGCCCGTCGAACAGCCGGGTCTTGCCGGTCGCGCCGATGAGCTGCTTGCCGTCGCGGGTGCTCAGCGTGGACTCGAGCAGCCCGATGATCTCCGACTCCTTGGCGCCGTCGAACACGGGGGTCGCGACCTTGGTGCCGGGAGACCCGTCGTGCGCGATCTCGTTGAGCCGGCCGGCCCACGTGGGCTTGCCCTTGATGGACCACCCGCTGCGCGCCACCCAGCCCAGGTGCGCCTCGAGGACCTGCCCGACGTTCATCCGGCTCGGCACGCCGAGTGGGTTGAGCACGATGTCGACGGGCGTGCCGTCCTCGAGGAACGGCATGTCCTCCGGCGGCAGAATCTTCGCGATCACGCCCTTGTTGCCGTGCCGGCCGGCGAGCTTGTCACCGTCCTGGATCTTGCGCTTCTGCGCGATGTAGACCCGGACCAGCTCGTTCACGCCGGGTGCGAGCTCGTCGCCGTCCTCACGGCTGAACACGCGCACGCCGATGACCTTGCCGGCCTCGCCGTGCGGCACCTTCAGCGAGGTGTCGCGCACCTCGCGCGCCTTCTCGCCGAAGATCGCGCGCAGCAGCCGCTCCTCGGGGGTCAGCTCCGTCTCGCCCTTCGGGGTGACCTTGCCGACCAGCACGTCGCCCGGTACCACGTCGGCCCCGATGCGGACGATGCCGCGCTCGTCGAGATCGGCGAGCACCTCCTCGGAGACGTTCGGGATGTCGCGGGTGATCTCCTCGGCGCCCAGCTTGGTGTCGCGGGCGTCGACCTCGTGCTCCTCGATGTGGATGCTCGTGAGCACGTCGTCCTGGACGAGGCGCTGGTTGAGGATGATCGCGTCCTCGAAGTTGTGGCCCTCCCACGGCATGTAGGCCACGAGCAGGTTCTTGCCGAGTGCCATCTCGCCGCAGTCGGTGGACGGCCCGTCGGCGACCACCTGGCCCGCCTCGATCCGGTCGCCCTCGTTGACGATCGGCTTCTGGTTGAAGCTCGTGCCCTGGTTGGAGCGGGCGAACTTGGCCAGCCGGTAGGTGTTGCGGGTGCCGTCGTCGGCCATGACAGTGATGTAGTCGGCCGATACCTCCTCGACGACGCCGGGCTTGTCGGCGACGACCACGTCGGAGGCGTCGACGGCGGCGCGCAGTTCCATGCCGGTGCCCACCAGCGGCGACTCGCTGCGCAGCAGCGGCACCGCCTGGCGCTGCATGTTCGCGCCCATTAGGGCGCGGTTGGCGTCGTCGTGCTCGAGGAACGGGATCATCGCCGAGGCGACGGACACCATCTGCCGCGGTGAGACGTCCATGTAGTCGACATCGTTGGCGGGCACCAGGTCGACCTCGTCGCCCTTGCGGCGCACCAGCACCCGGTCCTCGACGAAGCGGCCGTGCGCGTCAAGCACTGCGTCGGCCTGCGCGATGACGTACTTGTCCTCCTCGTCCGCGGACAGGTACTCGATCTGGTCCACGACCTTGCCGTGCTCGACCTTGCGGTACGGCGTCTCGATGAACCCGAACGCGTTCACCCGCCCGTAGCTGGACAGCGATCCGATCAGACCGATGTTGGGGCCTTCTGGCGTCTCGATCGGGCACATCCGGCCGTAGTGCGACGGGTGGACGTCGCGGACCTCCATGCCCGCCCGGTCACGGGACAGGCCGCCCGGGCCCAGCGCGGAAAGGCGCCGCTTGTGGGTGAGGCCGGCCAGCGGATTGGTCTGGTCCATGAACTGGGACAGCTGGCTCGTCCCGAAGAACTCCTTGATGGACGCGACGACCGGACGGATGTTGATCAGCGTCTGCGGCGTGATCGCCTCGACGTCCTGGGTGGTCATCCGCTCGCGGACCACGCGCTCCATGCGGGACAGGCCGACCCGGATCTGGTTCTGGATCAGCTCGCCGACCGTGCGCAGCCGCCGATTGCCGAAGTGGTCGATGTCGTCGAGCTCGTAGCCCTCCTCGCCGGCGTGCAGCCGGATCAGGTACTCGATCGTGGCGACGATGTCGCCCTCGGTGAGCGTGCCCTGCGAGATCGCCGCGTCGAGACCGAGCTTGCGGTTGACCTTGTAGCGGCCGACCTTGGCCAGGTCGTAGCGCTTCGGGTTGAAGAACAGGTTCTCGAGCAGCGCCTGCGCCGACTCGCGGGTGGGCGGCTCGCCCGGACGCAGCTTGCGGTAGATGTCCAGCAGCGCCTCGTCGGAGTTGTTGATGTGGTCCTTCTCGAGGGTGGCGAGCAGCGTCTCGGACCACGCGAAGTGCTCGCGGATCCGCTCGGTGCTCCAGCCCAGCGCCTTGAGCAGGACGGTGACCGGCTGGCGGCGCTTGCGGTCGATGCGTACGCCGACGGTCTGCCGCTTGTCGACATCGAACTCGAGCCACGCGCCGCGGCCCGGGATGACGCGCACCGTGTAGACGTCGACGTCGGAGGTCTTGTCAAGGGTGCGGTCGAAGTACACGCCGGGCGAACGGACGAGCTGGCTGACAACCACGCGTTCGGTGCCATTGATGATGAACGTGCCCTTGCGGGTCATCATCGGGAAGTCACCCATGAACACCGTCTGGCTCTTGATCTCGCCGGTGGTGTTGTTGGTGAACTCGGCTGTGACGAACAGCGGCGCCGCATACGTCATGTCCTTGTCCTTGCACTCCTCGATGGACGCCTTCACGTCCTCGAAGCGCGGGTTGGAGAAGGACAGACTCATCGACCCGGAGAAGTCCTCGATCGGAGAGATCTCGCCGAGGATCTCGTCCAGCCCGGACTGAGCCTTGGGGTCCTGCTTGACGCGTTCACGCCACGCGTCGCTGCCGATCAACCAGTCGAACGACTCGGTCTGCAGCGCTAGGAGGTTCGGCACCTCCAGCGGCTCCCGGATCTTTGCGAACGACGTCCGGGGTGGCGCTCCCGGAATTCCTGTCCCATTTGCCTGCGATGTCTTACCGGAGCGGGAGACTGCCAAGACACGTCCTTCCAAGGACTAGGAGGGTGCTGAAGCCTGCGCTGCCACCTGCGCCCGACGAGCGCACCACGACGTTGGGCCGCTGGGCGAAGACACCAGTCGGGCCGCAGGAGGTTGCAGAGGGCAGCGCAAAGAAGCAGTCTAGCGAGTCCAGGCATGCCTAGCAAGCGCAACCTGAACTCGCTGACGCGATCATAATCGCGGTCGTTGTGCCACGCGGCTCCCGACTACGCGTCCGAGTGCACTGGGTGCGATGAAAGAGTGCCTCGCAGGGGCGCCCGCGTCAAGCACCCGCGCTGCGTAAACCGCCCAACCCGGACGTCTCCCACACGTTTTCCTCGCCGACGAGCGGTTCGGCGCCCCGTTACCCGCCGAGTCAGCCGAGGATGACGAGCCGACCGGAAGCGTCCAGGCGGCCGATGTGGCCCAGCGCGCGAAGCGCCTCGCCGTCCAGCAGATCGACCACGTGTACCCGGCCCACCTGCCCGAGCGCCGCGGGCCGTCCGTCGGGACCGAGCACCGTCAACCGGCAGCCGAACGCGGCCCGCCCGACGGTGCCGGGTGTCGCCCGCCAGTCCTGCGGTGTCGCGACGGCGAGCACCGGCGATGCCGGCGTGCCGTACCAGGCATGCAGCACATCCCCGATACCGCCGGCCGCCGCGGTGTCGGGCGCGCCGTAGCTGAGCACCGCACGTACCGGCCCGGGCAGGCGTGGCAGCTGCTGCGGTGTCGTCGCCAGCACCGGGCACCGGTGCCGGACGAGCGCCGCCGCGACCTCCGGCGGCTCGCTGTGCCGGCACAGCACGACGGTGCAGCCGAGCGCGAGCGCGACGACGCAAGGAACGAGTCCGGCGACATGCCACAGCGGCGTGGCGACGAGTATGGCGTCGCCGCGCCGCAGCGGGATCCGCTCGAGGAACCGGGCCGCCGTGATGTGTGCCGAGTTCTCCCGGCACGGCACGCCCCGGCTCATGCCACCGCGAGCCGGCGCGAGCAGCACCAGGCCGCCTGGCTCGGCCGGCCGCGGCGGTTCGTGCGAGGGCGCGGCGGCGATCAGCTCGTCCAGCGTGACCGCGCGGCGGCCGCCGCCGACCCAGGCGGCGAAGCGGCCGACCCGGTCCGGCAGCGCCGTGATCAGGTGCGCGAACTCGTCGTCATATACCAGTACCGTGACGCCCTCGTGCTGGATGGCGTCGGCCAGCTCGGCGGCCCCGAGCCCTGTGTCGAGCAGCACCACCTGGGCACCGAGCTTGCCGGCGGCGAACACCGCGTCGAGCAGCCCGCGATGGTTGCGGCACAGCACGCCGATCGCCGAGTCCTGACGCACGCCCTGCCCGCGCCAGGCCCACGCCAGCGCATTGGACCGGCGGTCAAGATCACCGAGCGTCAGTGCGCCGCGGTCGTCAATCACACCTGGCGCATCGGGCCGGCGGCGTGCCGCGATCCGGATCGCGCCGACCAGCGCGCCCCATCGGCGCAGGTCTTGCGCGTCCCGCAGCGTCGTCACCGGATGTGTCAGGCGGAGCAGCCCCGCCCCGTGGAGGATCCGTGCTCCGTGCAGCACCCATCGAGTGCGCGCAAGCCGGAGCCGAGCACCTGCGACCGTTTTGAGCATGCAAAACTCCCCAACGACAGCCCATGGCGGTCGCAGGTAACTGGGGGTTGATCAACACCGTATGGGCAGCAGAGCGCCCGATCAACATCTCTCCCCGATTGCGCAAGAATTCCTCGTCTGAGGCGAGCGAATCTTGCACAATCGGCTTGCATGGAGCCGTTCGCGGACGATGCGCTGATCCGCCGCGTCGCCGCCGAGGGCGTGATCGTCGCAGTGGGCGGCCGGGCGATCCTGCTGCAGATCGCGCACCCCAAGGTGGCGGCCGGGGTCGCCGAGCACAGCGACTTCCAGCAGGCGCCGCTTTCTCGGCTGCGCGGGACGCTGTGGTACATGCTCGGCACGGTGTACGGCGACAGGCGGGAGATGCACGACGTCGCCGACGTGGTCAAGGGCGTGCATCGCCGCATCGTCGGGCCGGGCTATTCCGCGAACGATCCGGACCTTCAGGTGTGGGTAGGCGCCACCCTGTACGAAAGCACAGTCATACTGTATGAGCGGGTTATGGGATCGTTGTCGGCCGCGCAGCGCGGCGAACTGCTTCGCGAGTACGGCGTGTTAGCCACGGCGCTGGGCTGCCCTGCCGAAAAATGGCCCGCCGACCTCGAGGCATTCAGTGCCTACTGGGACGGCATGATTGCAACGCTGCAGGTGAGCGACCAGGCCCGTGACATCGCGCGCGACGTGCTATATCCGGCGAAGATCCCCATCGCGCTGCGGCCGCTGGTTCCCGTGCACCGACTGGTCACCGTAGGACTGCTACCGGCGCACATCCGCGACGGCTTCGGTCTGTCCTGGCCCCCTGCGCGCCGGCGCGCGCTCGACGCTGGCCTCGCGCTGCTGCGCCGCACCTACCCGCACGTTCCGGCGGCGGTGCGGCACCGGGGCGTCGCGATCTACCTGCACGACCTACGGCGCAGGCGGGCCGCAGACGCGAAGGGGCGGCGCCCGCCCGGTGGCGGTGCCGCCCCTTGCCGGCCTACTTGAGGGTGACCGTGGCGCCGGCGCCCTCGAGGGCGGCCTTCGCCTTGTCGGCAGCCTCCTTGTTGACCTTCTCGAGAACGGGCTTGGGCGCACCGTCGACGAGCGCCTTGGCCTCGCCCAGGCCGAGGCTCGTCAAGGTACGGACCTCCTTGATGACCTGGATCTTCTTCTCGCCTGCGGCCTCGAGGATGACGTCGAACTCGTCCTTCTCCTCGGCAGCCTCGGCCGGGGCGGCAGGTCCGGCCGGCGCGGCGACGGCGGCCACCGGTGCGGCGGCGGTGACGTCGAAGGTCTCCTCGAACTGCTTCACGAAGTCCGAGAGCTCGAGCAGCGTCATCTCCTTGAACGCGTCGAGCAGCTCGGCGTTGCTGAGCCTTGCCATTGTGATTTCTCCTTATTCTGCGGGCTCTGGGGTTTCGGTGGGCTGCTGCTTGTCTTCGAGTGCCTTGGCCAGGCGGGCCATCTGCGACAGCGGCGCCTGGAACAGGCCGGCAGCGCGAGTGGGCAGCGCCTTGAGGACGCCGGCGACCCTGGCGAGCAGCACCTCGCGGGACTCGAGGTCGGCGATGCGGTTCACCTCGTCGGCGGACAGGGCCTTGCCTTCGACGATGCCGCCCTTGATCACCAGTAGCGGGTGGGCCCTGGCGAAGTCACGCAGGCCCTTGGCGGCCGCGACCGGGTCACCGTTGATGAACGCGATGGCGGTCGGGCCGACGAGAAGCTGCTCGTCGATCGCCACTCCGGCCTGGGCGACGGCACGCTTGGTCAGCGTGTTCTTGACGACGGCGTAGGTGGTGTCGCGCCCCAGCGCCCGGCGCAGCTCTGTGAGCTGCTTGACGGACAGGCCGCGATACTCGGTGATCACCGCCGCTGACGAGCTGGTGAACTGCTCGCTGATCTCGGCGACGGCCGCCGTCTTCTCGGCATTCGGCATGCTTCCTCCTCTCCGGATGTCGGGGCTGGCCGTTCGGCATCGGAGACGAGAAACGCCCCGGCACAGGGCGCACGGGGCGAAGCGACATCGGTCGCGTCGAGCCGTCCAACCTGCGCGGGCCGCTCCGGCGCATCCGGAGGCGTTCGGTCACGTGCGCGCACGCGACGACCAGCGGTCTTCGGGTGGATCGCCTTCAAGGGTACGCGCGTCGCGGTACTGCCACCAAATCAGGGTCGGCCGTTGGGCGTGCCAGCTGCGTCGGAAGGCACCCGGCCGCGAAAATCGCGACTCCCGAGGATCAGCCGGTGCGCGGTCGCATACCAGCCCGTGAGCTCCCGATCGATCTGTTCGGAGGCCCGCTCGGTCACCGTGACGCGCGCCTCGGCGTGCGGCCATGACTCGATCATGCGAGCACGCAGCCCGGCCGGCGGATGTGAGTCCAATAGGCTCGCCGAGCGCTCCGTCACCTGTCGCAGGTAGCGCAGGTCACCGCTGCGACGGGTGTGCAGCCCCTCGATCTGCGAGGCCCAGGCGAGTGGCCCACCAGTCTCGGCGCGGTACCCGATGAGAACGATGGTCTCGTCGGTCAGGACCAGCCGGTCGAGCAGGTCGACGACTGCCTCGGTGCCCGCGACGTCGGTGGCTATGCCGTCGGCAAGGTACTCAGCCCGCTGATGATCACGCATCCCAATCGCGGACAGAGCGAGGTAGGCGAGCAGGAACGGCCGGCTGACGATCCACATCGTGAGCTCGATGACGAGTCGCGACCCTGATAGGCGCCGACGGTCCTCGTCGAAGACGTGGGCGAGAGTCAGGTCGGCTCCCGCAGCGCGGGCCAGCCGCCGGACACTCTCGACTGCCGGCTGTATCAGCAACCCGCGATTCGGGTCGCCGTTCACTTGATGGCCCAGCTCATGGGCGAGCAGCGCGATCCGCCCGGACGGGCCGAGCGTCAGCCAAAGCGGCGCGCCCAGCCAGAGCACGGTCCGGCGACGAAGGCCGTACCGCCCGGTGCGGGCGTTGTACGAGTAGTCGAGCGCCACCGTGTCAGGCGTCGGAGCGCCTGCGGCGCTAGCCACCCCGTCGATGAGCTTGAAGAGCGTGGGGGCCTGAGCGCGGCTCGCCCGACGCGTGCGGCGTGGTCGTCGCCCGAGGCGTGGCCCAAGCAGTACGCCGACGATCACCAGGACGACGCCGAGGATCGTCCACCCGTCTGGTGGCAGCCGATGAAAGATCAACCAAGCCCCGACGGCGACGCACGCGAGTGTCGCCGCGAAGAAGCCCGCGGAGATCACGGTGAGGACAATGCGAGCCCGGCTCCACCCCGGACGCGCCGGACGGGCCCTGGCGAACTCAGTGAACAATGAGC
>JBKOXO010000197.1:0-7761 GCA_046744105.1 Actinomycetota bacterium | reverse complement strand
CAGCTGTGCTGTATACCGGACACGCCGTGGTGTACGGCGATCGCGAGCTGACCGAGGCCGTTGGCACGCGCGTGCGCTTCGCCGATCCCGACGACGCCGAGATCGCTGCCTACGTCGAGACGGGTGAGCCGCTTGCTGTGGCGGGGTCGTTCACCGTCGACGGCCTGGGTGGCTGGTTCGTCGACTCGGTGGACGGCGATCACCACAACGTGGTGGGCGTGTCGCTACCCGTCCTGCGCCGTATGGTGCGCAGCCTGGGCCTCTCGCTGACCGACCTCGGTTATCCGGGCAGCAGCTGATCGAGCACGACATCGACCGGAAACGGCTCGATCAAGTGCGCGGTCTGGCCACGCGTCCACGTGCCGACCTCGGCGTAGACGGTGCCGCCCTCAGGCAGCCGGTAAGCGGTAAGGCTGATATCGGGATCGGTCTCGAGCCGCCAGTACGCCGGGATGCCCGCCGCCGCGTACTGCGCCGGCTTGGTGATCCGGTCAGTGGTCACCGTGCCCGGCGAGACGACCTCGACTACGAGCAGTACGTCGCCGGGCGGGATGGGGCGGGTGCGCCGACCGATGAGCGACGTGGGAAGCACAGCTAGGTCTGGTGTGCGATATGACGGGTTCAGGTCGATGTCGATCGGCCCGGCCACCAGATACTCGGGGCCGTAGGCCGCTCGCAGCACGGCCCGCAGCTCTGCGCTGGCGGCCTCGTGAACGATGTCCGGGCTGGGCGTCACGACGAGCGCCCCGTCGACGATCTCGTAACAGTGCGGGTTGACGTCGTGCGGCAGCGACTCCACGTACGCGACGAGTTCGTCGTACGTCCATTCGCGCGGCACGTCCAGTTGCGGCTGCACACCGGCTCCCTTCGGCACCCGACCAGTCTGACCGACATACGGCCAGCCTCGCCAGCAACGGTCAGCGCCGCACGCCCACGGCACGATCTGTGGATAGGCGCGGCGGCTGTGGACGGCGGATTTGACAACGTCGCCGCGATGCGTCACGGGCAGACCGGGTGCGGCTAACGGCGGCGACTCGCGAGCGCCGCCACTGCTCGTAGCGATCGTCGGCGCGGGCCGGTCGGTGGGCCAGCGCGGCGAGCACGGCGGCCAGCTCATCCGGCGTCGCGCGGCCGCGTACGCCGACGACGCGATCGAGTACCGGGGCGCTCATGTCGGTGGCACGCCGTGCCGCTTGCTCGCCAGGTGGCGCGACTTGCCGACCAGCACGCGGTAGCGGCGGATCAGCTCCTCGCGCAGCTCGCTGGGTGCGATGACGGCATCTATTACCAAGTCGGACGCGAGCCGCATCAGGTCGACGTCCTGCTCGTACTCGGCGCGGCGTTCCGCCACGTACGCGGCGCGCTCGTCGGGATCGTCGATCGACGCGATCTTGTTGGCGTATACGGCGTTTACGGCGGCCTGCGGGCCCATCACCGCGATCTTCGCGGTGGGTAGCGCGATGCACGCGTCCGGCATGAAGCCCGGACCGTCCATGGCATACAGCCCGGCTCCATATGCCTTGCGTGCGATCACCGAGACCTGCGGCACCGTGGCCTCCGAGACGGCGGTGATCATCTTGGCGCCGTGCCGGATGATGCCCTGCCGCTCGACCTCGCTGCCGATCATGAAGCCCGGCACGTCCGCGAGGTACAGCAGCGGAACGTTGAACGCGTCGCACAGCCAGATGAAACGCGCCGCCTTGTCGGCGGAATCGACGAAGAGGACGCCACCGCGCACGGCACTGTTGTTGGCGAGCACACCGACCGGGCGGCCGTCGAGGCGCGCGAATCCGGTGATCAGTTCGGCGGCGAACAGCGGCTTGACCTCGAAGAACGAGTCGGCGTCCACGATGCCCGCGATGAACTCGTGCATCTCGAAGGGCACCTGCTCCTCGGCCGGGATCGCATCGTCGGCCAAGTCGACCTCGGCCGCCACGCTTTCCGTATCGGGTGGCTGCTCGCGCCAGCATGTCGGCAGGTAGGAGAAGAAGAGCTTGGCCTGCTCGATGGCATCGTCGTCGTCCACGGCCAGGTTGTCGCCGCATCCGGACACGGTGGCGTGCATGCGCGCCCCGCCCATCGCCTCCAGGGTGACCTTCTCACCGACGACCATCTCCGCCATGCGCGGCGATCCGAGGTACATCGAGGCATTGCCCTCAACCATGATCACCACGTCGCAGAAGGACGGGATGTACGCACCGCCTGCGGCGGACGGTCCGAACAGGCAGCAGATCTGGGGCACCTTGCCAGACAACGCCACCTGGTTGTGGAAGATGCGCCCTGCGCCGCGACGCCCGGGGAACATCGCGACCTGGTCGGTGATGCGGGCTCCGCCGGAGTCGATGAACCAGAACAGCGGCAGTTCCTCGGTGAGCGCCCGCTCGGTGGTGCGGATGATCTTCTCAACAGTGCGAGCGCCCCACGAGCCGGCCTTGACAGTGGGGTCGTTTGCGACGACCAGCGCCGGGCGCCCGTCGACGAGGCCCTGCCCGGTGACGACACCGTCTGCGGGCAATGTGCCGGCGAGCGCGTTCGCGAGTTGGCCGTCCTCGACGAACGTCCCTTCGTCGAATAGCAATCCGATGCGGTCGCGCACGTATAACTTGTGCTGCGCCGCCAGCTTGGCGGCCCCGCCGGCGCTGGGCCGCAGCGTCGCTGTTCTCATCCGCCGGATGCGGACATCCGTCTCGGCCACTCGCTGCCGCTCGGGCCGATCCCGATCTCCGCCGCTCGGTGCGCTCGCGCCCGTCGGGCCGGCGGGCTCTTCGCGCGAGCGCTCATCGCGCTGCACGTCAGTCATCATGCGACCGGCAGGCCGAGGCCTCGGGCGATGATCATGCGCTGCACTTCGGACGTGCCTTCGCCGATCTCGAGAATCTTGGCGTCGCGATAGAAGCGGGCCACGGGGAACTCCTCCATGAAGCCGTTGCCGCCGAACACCTGCGTGGCGGTGCGTGTGGCGGACACCGCCGCCTCGGACGAGAACAGCTTGGCACGCGCGGCGGCCTGCTTGATCTGGGCGGCCGGCCGTCCGGAATCCCTCAGCCAGGCTGCCTTGTAGGTGAGCAGCCGCGCCGCATCGACCGCGACGGCGAGATCGGACAGCGAGAATGCCAGCGCCTGCCGGGTCCCGATCGGCGCGCCGAACGTGTGCCGCTCGTTGGCATACCGCACCGAATGGTCCAGGCACGCCTGCGCAAGCCCGACGGCCAGCGCCGAGATCGCGATGCGCCCATCATCCAGCGCGGCCAGAAACTGGCGGAAACCCGCACCACGCTCCCCGAGCAGGTTCCGCTCGGGTACACGGCAGTCGGTGAACGTCAGGCCATGCGTGTCGGAGATGTGCCAGCCGAGCTTCTCGTACGGCGGCTCCACGATGAACCCCGGCGTACCCGACGGGACGATGATCGCCGAGATCTCGTCCGGACCGGTACGCGCGGTGATCGTGACGAGCGACGTGATCTCCGTCCCGGAGTTCGTGATGAACGCCTTCGCACCGTTGATCACCCACTCGCCGGCGACGAGATCGGCCCGGGTGCGCGTGGCTGCGGCGTCCGAACCGGCCTCCGGCTCGGTGAGCCCGAACCCGGCCAGGGCGCGCGCTGCCGCGAGATCCGGGATCCAGCGCTGCTTCTGCTCCTCGGTGCCGAACGTGAGGATCGGGTTGATGCCCAGGCCCATGCCGGCCTCGAGCGTGATGCCCAGCGACTGGTCGACCCTGCCGAGTTCCTCGATTGCGACGCACACGGAGGTGAAGTCTCCGCCGGTGCCGCCGTACTGCTCCGGCACCCCGAGCCCGAACAGCCCGAGCTCGCCCATCTTGCGCACCACATCTACGGGGAAGTGGTGCTCGCGATCCCATTGCGCGACGTGTGGCGCGATCTCCTGCTCGGCGAACTCGCGCACCGTCTTGCGGAACAGCTCGTGCTCTTCGGACAGCTCAAACATCGATGGCTCCTTGACGTTTACGTCAACGTCAACCACCATAGCCCCGTGACGGCGACGACGGAAGCGCGACGGTGGACGGTCGGCGAACTGGCCGACGAGCTGGGCGTCACCACCCGTACCCTGCGCTTCTACGAGGCCGAGGGGCTGATCTCACCGCGGCGAGCCGGCACACAGCGGGTGTACGGCCCGCGGGAGCGCACCCGCCTCAAGCTCATCCTGAGGGGCAAGCGGTTCGGCATGACACTGGCCGAGATCCGCGAGATCGTCGACATGTACGACGGCGCGGCCTCCTCCGAACGGCGTCAGCTCGAGAAGCTGCTCGCCCGGCTCGATGACATCGCCGGCGACCTGCGCGCCCGTGCGGCCGATCTGCGCCGCACGCTCGGCGAGGTGAACGACGTGGCCGAGCAGTGCCGAACACGCCTTGTCGAGCTCAGCGCAACCGCCGACCCAGCTCTGCCGTGAACCAGGGCGATCCGGCCCACAGGCACGGTAGGCGGCCGGCCCCGGCGGGTAGTCTGCGGCCGTACGACACACCCGTGGAGGCCCGAACGTGCAGAAGGTGCTCATTGCGAACCGGGGCGAGATCGCCGTCCGAGTGATCCGGGCCTGCCGTGACGCGGGCTACGCCTCGGTCGCGGTGTACGCGGACCCGGACCGCGATGCGCTGCACGTCCGGATGGCCGACGAGGCGTACGCGCTCGGCGGCACCACACCGGGCGACTCCTACCTGGTCATCGGCAAGGTGATCGAGGCGGCGCAGCACTCAGGTGCCGACGCGGTGCACCCGGGGTACGGCTTCCTCGCCGAGAATGCCGAGTTCGCGCAGGCAGTGCTGGATGCTGGGCTGACCTGGATCGGGCCACCGCCCGCGGCGATCGTCGCCCTGGGCGACAAGGTCACCGCCCGGCACATTGCCACGCGGGTCGGTGCGCCGCTGGTGCCGGGCACGCCCGACCCCGTGTCCGGGCCGGACGAGGTCGTGGCTTTCGCACAACAGCACGGGCTGCCCGTCGCGATCAAGGCGGCGTTCGGCGGCGGCGGCCGCGGGCTGAAGGTCGCCCGCTCGCTCGACGAGATTCCCGAGCTCTATGCGAGCGCGGTGCGCGAGGCCGAGGCGTCGTTCGGGCGCGGCGAGTGCTTCGTCGAGCGGTACTTGGACAGACCCCGGCACGTCGAGGCGCAGGTGCTCGCCGACACGCACGGCAACGTCGTCGTCGTGGGCACCCGCGACTGCTCACTGCAACGCCGGCACCAGAAGCTCGTCGAGGAGGCGCCCGCGCCGTTCCTGACAGACGAGCAGCGGGCGCAGATCCATACGTCGGCGAAAGCCATCTGCCGGGAGGCCGGCTACCACGGCGCGGGCACCGTGGAATACCTGGTCGGCATGGACGGCACGGTGTCCTTCCTCGAGGTGAACACCCGGCTACAGGTTGAACACCCGGTATCGGAAGAAACGACGGGCGTCGACCTGGTGCGCGAGCAGTTTCGCATCGCGAGCGGCGACGTGCTGCGTTTCTCGGAGGACCCGAGGCCGCGAGGGCATGCGTTCGAGTTCCGGATCAACGGCGAGGACCCCGGACGTGGCTTCCTGCCGACACCGGGTGTCGTGACGCGCTACGTGCAACCGGCCGGTCCCGGGGTCCGCGTGGATTCCGGAATCGAGCCGAACACTGTCATCGGCGGGGCGTTCGACTCGCTGCTGGCCAAGCTGATCGTCTGGGGCGAATCACGCGACGAGGCACTCGCGCGCTCCCGGCGGGCACTTGCCGAGTTCGTGGTAGAGGGCCTCGCCACGGCGCTGCCGTTCCACCGCGCCGTGGTGGACGACCCGGCGTTCACGGCATCGCCGTTCCGGGTGCACACCCGGTGGATCGAGACCGAGTTCGACAACCAGATCGCGCCGTTCGCCGCTCCTGCCGCCGCGGACGTTGAGCCCGAAGAGCGCGAGACGATCGTGGTCGAAGTCGGCGGCAAGCGGCTGGAGGTGTCGCTGCCTGTCGGTTTCGGGGCCGGTTCCGGGGCGCCCCGCAAGGCGGCGCCCAAACGGTCGGCGCGGGCGAAGTCGGGCAGTGCGACATCCGGTGACGCGCTCACCGCCCCGATGCAGGGCACGATCGTGAAGGTGGCGGTGAACGAGGGCGACGTGGTGGCCGCGGGTGATCTGATCGTGGTGCTCGAGGCGATGAAGATGGAACAGCCACTGAACGCCCACAAGGCCGGGACGATCACCGGGCTGAACGCCGAGGTGGGCGCCGTCGTGGCGTCCGGCGCCGCCATCTGCGACATCAAAGACTAGATCCGGCCCAGTTACGCGCAAGCGCTCATCGCGAGTTTGATGGGCAGTATGGCGAAGCGCCCGCCACCATGGCGCTGGCTGCTGTACGCAGTCGGGTTCGGGCTGCCCGATCGCTACGACGATTGGGTATTCCACGACCTCAACGACCGAGGCTGGCGCCGCCGGGAGCTCAGCCGCATCATGCTGCTCGCGGTCCCGTTCATTGCCGGGGTGATGTTCCTGCCCGGGGACATCGGGTTGCGGCTGATGACCGCGTCCTTCCTGGTTGTGGGGCCGCTGTTCGTTGGCGCTGCGTATGTGGACGAGTTCCGGGCGTACCGGCTGCGCCAGCATGGCCTGCTGCCGCCGTCCGGCCCCGATCCGGACCCGCCCTACCGGCGCTGACGTCGCTTCCGCGAGTTGTTCGACCCACGGCGGGCGATAGCCCCGCAAGGGTCGAACAAGTCGCGGGATGCTCACCCGTCGCGGGATGCTCACCCGTCGGGCGAGGCTAACGTGAACCTCCGTCGCGGCGCGCCACGATGCGGTCGATGGCGTCGATACGCTGCTTGGCGATCGACGCCATCTCGGCCGTACGCCGGCGTATGTTGTCGGTGTCGGCGCCTGGTGAGAACACCATCGCCCAGCCGCCGTCGGCCTCCAGGGCCGGCACGGCGTCGACCAGTTCGTCGCGGCTGACGTGGTGCATGCCGGCGAACTCATGCGTCTCGTCCACCACGGCGACGAGCACATGTCCGGCGGATACCTCGGCAACGGCCGCCGCGATCTCATCGGCGTTGGCTCCGAATACCCCGGCGACCACGATCGTCTCGCGCGCACGGTCCTTGGCTTCGGGTGACAGATCGGGCATGCTGCTCCTCGGGCTTGTCAATCGAGATCGTCGTGGTGCATGAGCCGGCGGGCGGCCTCGGCCACCGACCCCGACAGTGATGGGTAGACGCCGATCGTTGCGGCGACATCGTTCACGGTGAGACCCCGGTGCACCGCCAGCGTCACCGGGAAGATCAGCTCGGATGCGTTCGGCGCCACGACCACACCGCCTATCACGACGCCGGTGGCGGGACGGCAGTACAACCTGATGAACCCGTCGGTGTGGCCCTGCATCTTGGCGCGCGCGTTCGTGGCCAGCGGCAACGTGACCGTACGCGCCGGTACCGAACCGGAGGAAATTGCCTGGTATCCGATGCCCACCGTCGCGATCTCTGGATGGGTGAACACGTTCGCGGCGACGGTCTTGAGCCGCAGCGGCGACACCGCCTCGCCAAGGGCATGCCACATCGCGATGCGCCCCTGCATGCCGGCGACCGACGCCAACTGCAGCACCCCTGTACAGTCGCCCGCGGCGTACACACCAGGAAGGTTCGTGCGCGAGACCCGGTCGACAGTGATGTAGTTGCGCTCGTCAAGCGCGACGCCGACATGCTCGAGGCCGAGCCCGCCCGTGTTGGGCACGGAGCCGACGCAGATCAGGGCGTGCGAACCACCGACGGTCCGCCCGTCGACGAGGTCGACGA
>JBKOXO010000202.1:0-6160 GCA_046744105.1 Actinomycetota bacterium | reverse complement strand
ACGCTCATATCCGGGGTCCGGTCGAGGTTGCTCACCCGGCCAACTCTAGGACCGCGACATCCTTGGCGCGCGGGGCGAGCAGCGCCGCCAGGTCGGCCGCCGCCGCGTCCACCGCGGCGTGGTGCGCCTCCTCGACCGCCTCGAGCACGGCCAGCACCCGCCGCGATTCGGTGCTGACCTTGGTGCGATCGGCGTCGCGATGGTTCCAGTGCCGGGTCAGCACGCCCGAGGCGTCGGCGTAGATCACCTCACCAGCGTGCGGCTCCTCAACGCTGTCCGGCTCGCCCAGCGGCGTGAACACGTCGCCGGGCCTCGCGAAGCGCACCACGATGTCGCCGTGGACGCGATCAAGGTCGAACGCGCCGGCGGGCACGCCGTGGGTGACCGAGACCAGGTTGTACGCGTCGACGAACGGGCTGATGCGGGGAAGCCGTCCGGTGCGGGCGAGCCGCCGGGTGAGCGCGTCGATGCTGGGCCGGAGCCGACGCGGGTTCGTCCCGAAGCGGCGGTAGGCGGCATGCCAACTCGCGATGCGCGGATCGTCGGCATCGATCGGCGTCCCGGAGCTCTCAATGGCGGTGAGGCGATCGGCGACGTCCGGCCAGCTGCCCCGGTTGTCGAGGCCCTCGACAAGGAGGCCGACGATGAAAAGCCCGGGGAAGGCAGCTCGTACGTCGGCTGCGACGGCGAGGAGGCGCACCCGGTTAGGCTAGCGACGTGGCGATCTCTGCCGATGATCTCGGTCTGGATACCTGGCGGACGCTCCCGGCTGCACAGCAACCCGAGTGGCCGGACGAAGCGGTCCTGCGCGAGGTGGCCGGAATGCTGGCCGGGCTGCCGCCGCTCGTCGTGGCCAGCGAGGTCGACCAGCTCCGCCAGCGGCTGGCGGCCGTGGCACGCGGCGAGGCGTTCCTGTTGCAGGGCGGCAACTGCGCCGAGACGTTCGCGACGAGTTCGCAGGCCGACATCGCCGGCAAGGTGCGGGTGCTGTTGCAGATGGCGGTGGTGCTCACCTACGGCGCGTCGATGCCGGTGGTCAAACTCGGCCGCGTCGCCGGGCAGTACGCGAAACCGCGATCGTCCGCTGTGGACCCGAGTGGGCGCCCGTCCTACCGCGGCGACATGATCAACGACCTGATCGGTGAGCGCACCCCCGACCCGCGCCGAATCCTGCGCGCGTACTCGACCGCAGCCACCACGCTGAACCTGCTGCGCGCCTACGCCAGCGGCGGGCTGGCCGCCCTGGACCGCGTCCACTCGTGGAACACCGCCTTCGCGCGGACGACCGAGACCGGCGCGCGCTATGAGCACATGGCGAACGAGATCGACCGCGCGGTGCGGTTCATGCGCGCCTGCGGTGTGCATGACGGCGCGCTCGAGGGCGTCGAGCTCTACGCCAGCCACGAGGCGCTGATCCTCGAGTATGAGCGGGCGCTCACCCGTGTCGAAGGGGATCGCGCGTACGACCTGTCCGGGCACTTCGTTTGGGTCGGCGAGCGCACCCGGCAGCTCGACGGCGCGCACCTCGACTTCGTCGCGCGCCTGGCGAACCCGATCGGTGTCAAGCTCGGGCCGACCACCACCCCGGAGTTCGCCGCCGAGCTCGTGCACCGGCTGGATCCACACAACACGCCGGGCCGGCTCACGCTGATCAGCCGCATGGGCAACGACAGGGTCCGCGACATGCTTCCCCCGATCATCGAGAAGGTGCAGTCCACGGGGCATCTCGTGGTGTGGCACTGCGACCCGATGCACGGCAACACCGAGGAGACCGCGGACGGCGTCAAGACCCGCCATCTCGACCGGATCATCGACGAGGTGGACGGATTCTTCGACGTGCACGCCTCCTTGGGGACGCATCCGGGTGGACTGCACGTCGAGCTCACCGGCGACGATGTCACTGAATGCATCGGCGGCACCGCCGAACTCACCCCGGGCGATCTCGCCCGCCGCTACGAGACGGCGTGCGACCCCCGGCTGAACATCGAGCAGTCGCTGGAGCTGGCGTTCCGCGTCGCCGAGCGGCTGGTGGCGGACCGGCAGCGTCGCGAAGGATGATCGCTCGCGCGAAGACTCGGGATGGGGCAGCATGATCGACCTGCGCAGCGACACAATCACGAGGCCGACGCCGGGCATGCGTGCCGCTATCGCCGACGCCGAGGTCGGCGACGACGTCTACGGCGAGGACCCCACGGTCAACGCGCTCGAGGCCGAGGTCGCCGAGATGCTGGGCTTGGAGGCCGGCTTGTTCGTGCCTTCCGGCTCGCTGGGCAACCAGCTCGGCATCCGGCTGCTCGTGCCGCCGGGCAAGGAGCTGATCTGTGACACCGTGGCCCACCTCGCGCGGGCCGAGCTGGGCGCGGCGGCGGTGTTTTCCGGGATCACGTTCCGCACCTGGCAGGCCCGGCGCGGGCTGCTCGACGTCGACGCGATCGCGGCACTGATCACCCCGAACGCCGGCCCGTACATGGTGTCCACCGCAGCGATCGCCGTGGAGAACACCCACAACTTCGGCGGCGGCACGGTGCAACCCGCCGCGGCGGTGGACAAACTGCGGGCGCTGGCCCGTGAGCAGGGCGTCGGGCTGCACCTGGACGGCGCGCGGCTGTGGAACGCCCACGTCGCCACCGGGGCCCCATTGCGAGAGCTCGCCGCAGGCTTCGACACCGTCTCGGTGTGCCTGTCGAAGGGACTGGGCGCCCCTGTCGGGTCGGTGCTCGTCTCCTCCACCGAGCGCATCGCGGCAGCGCGGGTCTGGCGCAAGCGCTACGGCGCGGGTATGCGCCAGGCAGGGATTCTCGCGGCGGCCGGCCGTTACGCGCTGGCCCACCACGTCCAGCGGCTCGCCGACGACCATGCCCGGGCGCGGCGCCTCGCTGCGGCGCTCGGCGTCGATCCGTCCACTGTGGACACCAACATCGTGGCGCTCGACGTGCCCGACGCTACCGCGATGGCCGCCGCCGCCCGCGAGCAGGGCGTGCTGATCTCGGTGCTCAGCCCGCGCCGGACTCGCCTCGTCACGCATCTGGACGTGGACGACGAGGGCATCGACCACGCGATCAAGGTGCTCGAACCGCTCGCAACACGCTGACCCCTGTCACCGGTTCGGTGGGCGATCTGCCATGCTTGGCGCCGATTGGCGCTCTGCACTGTCGCTGAGCCGAAACGGGGATCGCATGACGCACGCTGGACGCCGCCTGGTTGTCCTCTGTGCCGTTCCTGCCATGGTGGCGGGCGTGTCGTCTTGCAAGGTGCTGCAGCGCGCGACCTCAACCACGCAGCCCTTGACGACCGCGGTCGCGAACGCGGACGTTCTCGCACCATCCGGCGCTGACGCCTGCCCGTTCGCCGCGAGTGACGTGGCTGGCGCGCTTGGTGGGCAGTGGACGGTGTCGAGCCTGCCCAGCGGCGGCTGCACCTACGCGAACGGCGGGCGCAGCATCCAGGTCAGCACGGTGCCGTTGCCCAAGGGCGCGGCGAGCCGCACCGAGGCGCTCGCCCGGCTCCGCAGGTCGTGTGCTGCCGGCTCGCTGAAGATGATCGGCGCCGTGGCGTTCGTGTGCCGGCAGGACACCCTCGTCGAGGCGGTCGCCACCTCCGGTGACCACCTCCTCGTGCTGTGCACCGCTGCCGGTCAGGAAGCGACGCAACTGCCCGTCGTGCGTGCCCAGCTAACGGCCCTGCTAGCCCGCGAGGTGCGCGGCTGACGTCCGGCCGAGCAGCGCCGGAATCGTGGACACGGCCTCGGCCAGCTCGTCCAGCAGGTCGCCGACCAGCGCCTGCGCCCCGTCGCACAGCGCCGTCTCGGGATTCGGGTGCACGTCGACCATCACCCCGTCGGCGCCGGCGGCCATGCCGGCCCGGGCAAGCGGCACCACCAGGTCACGCCGCCCCGCCGCGTGCGACGGGTCGACGATCACCGGCAGGTGCGAGAGGCGCTGCACCAGCGGCACCGCCGACACGTCCAGCATGTTGCGGATGGTCGGCTCGAAACCACGGACGCCGCGCTCGCACAGCACGATGTCGAGATTGCCGCGCTGCGCAATGTATTCCGCGGCCATCAGCCACTCTTCGTACGTCGCGGTGAGGCCACGCTTGAGCATGACCGGCTTGCCGGCGGCGCCCACCGCCTGCAACAGCCCGAAGTTCTGCATATTGCGGGTGCCGATCTGAAGCATGTCGGCGTGCTCGGCGACGACGTCGACGTCGACGACCTCGGTCACCTCCGTCACGATGGGCAGGCCCACCTCGTCGCGCACCTCGGCGAGGATGACGAGGCCGGCCTCACCCAGCCCTTGGAACGCGTACGGCGAGGTGCGCGGCTTGTACGCCCCGCCACGCAACAGCGTCGCCCCAGCCTTCTTCGCCATCCGAGCCGACGCCAGGGTCTGCTCGGCAGTCTCTACGGCGCACGGCCCGGCGATCAGCGTGAATGTGTCGGGCCCTATCGGCACGCCGCCCACCCGCACCGTCGTGCGCCGCGGGTGGTTCTGCGCGGACACCAGCTTGTACGGCGCCGTGATCCGCATCGTCTCGGTCACGCCCGGCAGGCCGCTGACATCCAGCGTCTCGAGCACGTCCTCGGTGCCGATCACACCGATGATCGTCCGAGTGACGCCGCGGCTGACGAATGCCTTGCCGCCGTGCGCCTCGATGTGCGCCGTCACGCTACTGATCTCCGCCTCGGTGGCACCCGGTGCCATCACGACGACCATGGCTCCGGAGAGTACCCGGCAGCTGGTGCATGCAGCGCGGATGACGTCGTAACCAGCCGGGCGTCATCGAGCGTGAGCACGAGCTCATCATGACGCTTCCGCCAGCGCTGCGGGGCACCCTGCAGCGCGCCTGTGGATAGTCACTCGTACGCATGCGGATCACGCGGTGTGCATGCGCCCGCCCTACGAGTCGGCGCGGGGAGACGCCGCCGGGTCGCACGTCAGAAGACGTACACGGTGATCGTGTCGCCGCGATGCACCTCGGTCCCGGGCGGCGGATCGAGCTGGAAAACGTTGCCGGAGACGCCGCCCAGGAGCTTGCGGACCTTCACCTTGAGCCCGGCGTTCTCCAGTGTCTGGCGCGCCTGATCGACCGGAGTCCCGGTGGCGATGTCCGGCACGGTGATCGTCTCGGAGCCCTTCGACACCGTGATCGTGACGGTGTGGCCCTTCTCGAGCTGCGAGCCGGCGCCGGGGTCCTGCGAGATCACGGTGCCCTGATCAACGGTGTCACTGAACTGCTGGACGACATTCACGTCGAAGCCCGCGTTCTGGAGCTGATTCGTCGCGTCGTCCTGACTGGCGCCCGTGACGTCCGGAACGGGCAGCAGCTGCGGGCCGCTGGACACGATGAGCGTCACGGGTGTGTGCGCGCGAACCTGCGTGCCGGCGCCCGGCGAGGTATCGATCACCTGGCCTTTGGGGACATTGTCGTCGAACCGCTGGGTGGTGCTGACGGCGACCGGTAACGCGCCGAGCGCGTCCTCGGCCTCGCCCTGCGACTTTCCGCGCAGCTGCGGAATCTCGTAGAGCTTTGGGCCAAGCGAGATCAACAGCGTGATGCGTCCGTGCCGGCGCACCTGGCTGCCGGCCCCCGGGCGGGTGCCGACGGCCAGACCCTTCTGGACGTTGTCGTCGTTGACTTCGCTGATCACGACTGTGAAACCGGCACGCTGCAGCGCGGCCACGGCGACCGGGCGGGCTTCGCCACCGACCGATGGCACCCGGCTGAAGCGCCCGGCGACGAGCCACCACCCGGTGAACCCCGCACCGGCGCCGATGAGCACGAACACCAACACGACGATCAAGACGCCGCGGCGGCGCTTGCGGCGGCGCGGGGCCGGCGGCGACTGGCCCGTCGGACCCCGCGGCGGTGCCAGCGGTGGCGGCGAGGGCGGCCCAAGCCCGGGCGGGGCGGCGATAGCGGTGTTCTGCACGCCCGAGCCGGGAGCCAGGCGCTGGGTGGTGCCCACGTCGGGCGCGGCAGCGGTGTCGGCGGTGACGCCCGGCTGGTTGCCGTTCGGGCTCGGCCGGGCCGGCACAGGCACCACCGGCAGGTTCAGCTCGGTGCGCACGTCGGCCAGTTCCGCAAGGAAGGCGCCGGCGTCGTGCGGGCGCCCTGCGGGGTCGCTGTCGGTGGCGCGTACCACCAGGTCGTCCAGCTG
>JBKOXO010000184.1:0-14989 GCA_046744105.1 Actinomycetota bacterium | reverse complement strand
CCTGGTGACACCGGGCACGGTGCTGGTGCCGGTGCCGTCCTCTCGCGCGGCGGCCCGGCGGCGAGGCGGTGACCACGTGCACCGGCTGGCCCGCCGGGCCGGGCGCCGGCTCGGCGTCCCGACCGTCCCCGCGCTGCGGCTCGTTCGTGCGGTGCGCGATTCGGCCGGGCTCGGCGCGGGTGAGCGCCAGGCGAACCTCGCGGGTGCGATGGTGGCGCGTCCGGCTCTGCCCGGGGCGGCGGCGGTCATCGTCGACGACATCGTGACCAGCGGCGCGACAGTGACCGAAGCCAAGCGCGCGCTGCGCTCGGCAGGGTGGCCCGTGGTCGGCGCCGCGGTCATCGCAGTCACCCCGCGCAGGTGAACCACCGGACGATGAGCGCTTGCGCGAAGAGCCTGCGCCCCGCGCGTCGCGATGCGACGCTTGCGTGGCGAATGGTGAGCCCGCCCTTGTGGCGGGCGAGCCAGTCGTCGTGGCGCACAGAAGACGCACATAAGAACGGCGTGTCTGCGATCTGGCACGTCGGGCCACTCCCGGCTAGCGTGTTCATGACCTGACCGAGTTGGCGATCCGTCGCTTCGCGCATGGTCCACCGACGACGCATGGCCTGCGCGGCGCGGTTGGACGCTGTCACCAACCGTGGAGGGCGCATGGACGTGGTGGTACACGGGCGCAACGTCGAGGTTCCAGAGCATTTCCGGGTACATGTCACGGAGAAGCTCGGCAAGGTCGAGCGGTACGACCAGAAGATCATCCGCGCCGACGTGGAATTGCATCACGAACGCAATCGCCGGCAGAACGGCAGCTGCCAACACATCGAGATCACCTGCCGTACGCGCGGACCGGTCGTACGCAGCGAGGCCTGCGCTGAGGACTTCTACAAGGCGCTCGACGCGGCCAGCGACCGGCTCGAACGCCGCTTCCGGCAGGCGGCCGACCGCCGCCGGGTGCACCACGGGCGGCGTACGCCTACGTCGCTAGCCGCCGCCACCGCCCAAAGCGCCGTTCTGGTGCAGGAGCCGCCCTCCGAATCGGATGAGGACGAGATCGACGACGGTCCGGGCCGCGTCGTTCGGGAGAAGGAGCATCCGGCCAAGCCGATGACCGTCGATCAGGCGCTGTTCGAGATGGAACTGGTCGGCCACGACTTCTACCTGTTTGCCGATGTCGACACCGGACGGCCCAGCGTCGTGTACCGGCGGCGCGCCTACGACTACGGGCTGATCAGGCTCGCCGTCTAGCCACGCCGCGCGCGAAGCCGCGGGTCCAGCAGCATGAACCGGACCTCGTCGCTGAACGAGCCGTCCGGATTGGCCAGGCGCGCCTCGCGCACCCCGTCCGGGCCGAAACCGGCGGAGGTCGCCGCCTTCTGGGAGGCCACGTTCGCGGCTTTCGCCCCGAGTTCGAGCCGAGCCACGCCGGCTTCCTCGAACGCCCACGGGGCGAGCAGCCGCAGCGCCCGCGAGGTGTAGCCGCGCCCGCGAAACGCCGGCAGGACGCCGTAACCAATGCCGGCGACACGTGGTGGTCCGGAGCGGCGCAGCTGGATCGTGCCGGCCACCGCGCCGCTTGCGACGTCGACCATCGCCATATTCGCGACGGGGCCGGCCAGCCAGCGCACTCCCGCGTGCGCCGCCTTCTCGGAAGCCAGTGCCGGGTCCGGGTCGGCTGCGCCGAATCCGAAGCGTCGCGCCTCGTCGTTAGCCATCTCCTCGTGCACGGCGCTGGCGTCGCCCGGCTGCAGCACCCGCAGCTTGAGCGTGCCATCGGTGAGCCCTTCGGGCGGCAGCGGCGGAAACGCGGGCCGCACCGGCGCGCCGTCGTCACGGGCCAGCCGACCGAAGATCACGCCGTCCTCGGCGCCGCGCGGCGTCTGAACCTTGCCGCGCAGGATCCCCTCGAACCGGAATCCCGCATTGAGGGCGGTCTTCACCGATGCCAAGTTGCTGACCGAGCAGTAGGCCTCGGCACGGTGCAGCCCGCGAGCGAATCCCCAGTCGGCCAGCGCCCGGGTGGCCTCGGCCGAGTAGCCCCGGCCCTGCGCCGCGGCGGCGACCCAATACCCGATTTCGCCGGACAGACGCCGGGGGCCTGGCAACTGCAGTTCCGCGGCGCCGACTAGTTTCCCGGTGTCCTTCTCGACGAGGGCACACGGCAGGCTGGTGCCGTCTCGCCGCCCGCGTACCCCTAAGTCGGTGACGAACGTCTCGGCGTCGGCGCGGGTGTACGGGTCGGGCAGTGGCAGGAAGGCGTGCATCGCCGGCTCGGCCATGATGTTCTGCACGTCCGCGGCGTCGTTCGAGCACCACGGCCGCAGGGTCAGCCGTTCGCTCGTCAGCACGACGTCGTCGAGTTCGTTGCCGTTCCACTCGCCCATGTCCACCTCTTCGCGACCGCTCAACCTTCGAACCGCTTCCCGGCCCGAAAGGGCAGGTCGTCGGCTCGAGCGCGCCTCGGGCGCGCGGCCCCGGTTCGCTCCGCAAACTTCGCTCACGGCGTCGCTCGCTCAGTCCACCCTGCCAGACGGCTCCGGCGGGTTGACTACGCGGCAAGCACGTACCATGGCGGCCGTGGTTCTTGCCAAGATGCTGCGTGCCGGTGAAGGCAAGATGGTCCGTCGTCTGGCGACCATCGCCGAGCACATCGAGACGCTAGAGGACGACTACGTCGATCTGACCGACGCCGAGCTGCGCGGGCACACCGACACGTTCAAGGAACGCCTGGCCGACGGGGAGACCCTCGACGACATCCTCCCCGAGGCGTTCGCCGTGGTGCGCGAGGCGGCGCGCCGTACGTTGGGGCAGTTCCACTACAAGGTGCAGCTCATGGGCGGCGTGGCGCTGCATCTGGGCAACGTCGCCGAGATGAAGACCGGTGAGGGCAAGACGCTCGTCTCGACGCTTCCCGCGTACCTGAACGCCCTCGAGGGCAAGGGTGTGCACATCGTCACCGTCAACGACTATCTGGCCAGCCGCGACGCGGACTGGATGGGCCGCATCCACCGCTTCCTCGGCCTCACGGTCGGCAAGATCCTCGCCAACCAGCCGCCGGAGATGCACCGCGCCGCGTACTTGAACGACATCACGTA
Source organism: Actinomycetota bacterium (assembly GCA_046744105.1). Classification (GTDB taxonomy): domain Bacteria; phylum Actinomycetota; class Actinomycetes; order Mycobacteriales; family Jatrophihabitantaceae; genus DASXRA01. Next base: position 11,900 of record JBKOXO010000184.1, on the reverse strand, counting down.
CGGCACCAACAACGAGTTCGGGTTCGACTACCTGCGTGACAACATGGCCTGGTCGCTCGACGACCTCGTCCAGCGCGGGCACCACTACGCGATCGTCGACGAGGTCGACTCCATCCTCATCGACGAGGCCCGCACCCCGCTCATTATTTCCGGTCCCGCGGAGGAGAATCAGCGCTGGTACCTCGAGTTCGCTCGGTTCGCGCCCCGCATGACACGCGACGTTCACTACGAGGTCGAGGAAGGCAAGCGCACTGTCGCGGTAACGGAGGACGGTGTCGCGTTCGTCGAGGACCAGTTGGGCATCGACAACCTCTACGAGGCCGCCAACACCCCGCTCGTCGGCTATCTGAACAACGCGCTCAAGGCCAAGGAGCTGTACAAGCGCGACCGTGACTACATCGTCAGCAACGGCGAGGTGCTGATCGTCGACGAGTTCACCGGCCGGGTCCTGCAGGGCCGCCGCTACAACGAGGGCATGCACCAGGCCATCGAGGCCAAGGAGAGCGTGCAGATCCAGCAGGAGAACCAGACCCTCGCGACGATCACGCTGCAGAACTACTTCCGCCTCTACGGGAAGCTCGCCGGCATGACGGGCACTGCCCAGACCGAGGCTGCCGAGCTGCACCAGATTTACAAGCTCGGTGTCGTCCCGATCCCGACGAACATGCCGATGATCCGGGCCGACGAGACCGACTTGATCTACAAGTCGGAGGACGCGAAGTTCTCGGCTGTCGTCGACGACATCACGGAGCGGCACGAGAAAGGTCAGCCCGTCCTGGTAGGTACGGCGAGCGTCGCGAAGTCTGAGCGGATCGCTGCGCTCCTGCTGCGACGGGGCATCCCGCACGAGGTGCTCAACGCGAAGAACCATGCGCGCGAAGCGGCGATCATCGCGAACGCCGGGCGCAAGGGCGCGGTCACGGTTTCGACGAACATGGCCGGCCGTGGCACGGACATCATGCTCGGCGGTAACCCGGAGTTCTTCGCCGACCTGGCACTGCGCGAGCGCGGGCTGAGCCCGGAGGAAACAGCCGAGGAGTACGAGGCCGCCTGGCCGGACACGCTCGAGAAGCTCAAGGCAGAGACGGCCAAGGAGCACGACGAGGTCGTCGACTTCGGGGGCCTTTACGTGCTGGGCACCGAGCGGCACGAGTCGCGGCGCATCGACAACCAGCTGCGCGGCCGCTCCGGCCGGCAGGGCGACCCGGGCGAATCGCGGTTCTACCTGTCCCTGGGCGACGAGCTGATGATCCGCTTCAACGGCGAGCGCGTCGCACAGATGATGAACTTCCTGCGCCTGCCCGAGGACGTCCCGATCGAGCAGCGCATGGTATCGAAGGCCATCCAGTCCGCGCAGACCCAGATGGAGCAGCAGAACTTCGAGATCCGGAAGAACGTCCTCAAGTACGACGAGGTCATGAACAAGCAGCGCACGGTCATCTACGAGGAGCGCCGCAAAATCCTTGGCGGCGCGGACCTCTCCGACCAGATTCGCGGCATGGTCGCCGACGTGGTGCGTGGCTACGTCGAGGGCGCGACCGCGTCCGGCTACGCGGAGGAGTGGGATCTCGAGCAGTTGTGGTCAGCGCTCAAGACGCTGTACCCGGTCTCGCTGACGATCGACGAGGCGATCGACCAGGCCGGCGGGCACAAGTCCGACCTCACCCGCGCGTACCTGGTCGAGGAGCTGACCGCCGATGCCGAGTCCGCATACGACGCCCGTGAGCAGGAGCTCGGCAGTGATGTGATGCGCGAGTTCGAGCGGCGCGTGCTGCTGTCGGTGCTCGACCGCAAGTGGCGCGAACACCTCTACGAGATGGACTACCTCCAGGAAGGCATCGGCCTGCGCGCCATGGCGCAGCGCGACCCGCTGGTCGAGTACCAACGCGAGGGCTACGACATGTTCGGCGCCATGATGGACGGCATCAAGGAGGAGTCCGTCGGCTTCCTGTTCAACCTCGAAGTGCAGGTCGAGGAGGAGCAGGCCCCACCGCCGGACGCGGCGGCCGAGCCGCAACTGGACCAGGCGGTGCTCGAGGCGGCTGAACATGTCGTCACCGGCGAACTGAAGACACCGCAGGTGTCGGCACGTGGTCTCGGCCGCGACACGTCCGCGCGCCCGCTTCTCTACAGCGCGCCGACGCTGGGTTCCGAGACGCCCGAGGTTCAGATGACCGGAGGCGACGGTGCGGCCGGCTCGTCCAAGTCGGCCAAGCGCCAGCAGCAGTCCCGCGCCAACCCCAACCGGGGCAACCGGGGCAACCGCGGCAGCAGCCGGGGCAACGCAGCCCGCCGCCGCAAGCGGTAGCTCAGCCGAGCTGTAGGCGGACGCAGCGCCATCGGCCGTCGAGTCCTTCGAGGCGGGCGGCAACGGCACGAAACCGCGGCCCGACCTGGACCACCGCGGAGATCTCGGCCACGCCGTCGGCCGGCTCGCACACGCGCAGGGAGCGCAGCGCGGCCGGCTGCGCCCAGGTCGTGCGCTGCTGGCCTGCGAGCATCCCGTTCAGGACGGTGTGACTGAGGTGCGGCGCGAGCTGCTGCGGTGAGCGCCGCCCGCTGAGTGCCTCCAGGGCTGCGATCAGAAATCGGCGCCCGAACCACCGTGGATCCGGCAGCTCACCCCGCCCGGTCGGCCGAGCCGCGAACAGATCGCGCTTGTCGGTGAGCCGGCGCTGCGACGGCGCGAACGGCAGCGGCCGATCGTGCGGACCGACGAGCCGCAGGTGCCGTTCGGGCAGTTCGTCGTCGAACGGTGGTTCGCGGCGTGGCGCTGGGCGAACCGTGATCGGGCCAGCAGCGGCCGTGGCCGGATCGGCAAGGCCGGCGGTCATGTCGGACTCCTGCAGCTTGAGCTAGCCGGCGTCGGGTGCGCGCAGCACCTCGCCGGGACGGATCACGGAGGGGTCGTCGCCGATGACCTGAACGTTGGCTGCGTACCAGCGCGGCCAGGCGGCGGCGATCTCGGCGTCGGAAGCGTGTCGGCCGAGCCGGCGTGCCGCGATGAGCCAGAGCGAGTCGCCCGTCTGGACTCGGACGGTGGCCTCGGCGTCCACCGGAGCGGCCGGTACGGCGGACGGTCGCGGATGGGGACGCCGCTGCGGTGGCGTCGGGGTGTCGGTCGGCCAGCCGATGTGCACCCGGCCGTACTGCGGATCGAGGGGCCAGCTCGGTGCCGGAACGGCGGGGCCGGCAAGCGCGGCTCCCCGAGGCGTCGTGCCAGTTGCCGTGAGAGGCGAGATCAGGACGCTGACCCCGGCAACTCCGGCGACTGCTCGCAAGACGAGGGCGGGCACCAATCGGGCGGCGATCGCCCGGGCGAGAGCGCCGAAGCGGCCTGGAAGCGCGCCCGCGGCCGCGAAGCACAACGCGACGGCCAGCCAGAGCGCCGCGCACCAGATGGCCGCGGCCACGACGGTCAGCGTTGCCCGGTCCGTGCCGACGCGGGCGAGCCAGCGATGCGGCGCGTGCAGATCGGTACCCAGCTGTGCCCAGTCCGGCCACATGGTGAGCAGCACGGCACCGTCAGCAGTCGCGACCGCTGCCAGCCGGAACAGACGCACGCTCATGTCTTGCGTTTCCTTTCATTTGCTTATAGTTACCTTGATACGCCATGACTGGCGTCCAGTCAATGCGGATGCTGTAATAGGCGCGTGACGACGCGCTGGGACGCCCTGTTTGCCGACCTGGAGACACAGGCGGCGGCGCTGGACATCGCCGAGCGGGCGATCGAGGTCGAGGAGCGCACCCGGATCGAGCTAGGCCGGATCCGGTTGCTCGACCGCTTGCGCCCCGCCGTCGGTGCGACCGTGCGACTGCGCTGCGCCGGCGACGGTGGCGTGACTGGACGCCTGGCCCGCGTCGGACCGGACTGGCTGCTTGTGCTCGAGCAGGCCGGCCGCGAAGCAGTGGTCGTGACCGCGGCAGTACTCAGCGTTTCCGGGGTCAGTCGTCTGTCGGCGGTGCCCGACTCCGAGAGCGTCGTCGAGTCACGCCTCGGGTTGCGTCATGCGCTGCGGGGAATCTCCCGGGACCGTTCCGCGGTGCGGATCAGCGTGCTCGACGGCACAGCGGTCGATGGCACGATTGACCGGCTGGGCGCGGATTTCATCGAGGTCGCCCAGCATCCTGCAGGGGAACTACGCCGCCCGGACCAGGTACGCGACGTTGCCCTCGTGCCGCTTTCCGCGATCGCCGTGGTGCGGCGCAGCACAATTTAGATCGCCGGTTGGTGCCCTCGGCCGCGGCGCAGGCGGCGCATCCTGCGAGCCACACCGCGCGGGTTACTCAGCGTCGCTGTACGGATGCTCGGAGACGAACTGCTTGGTCTGGTCGTACATCCGGGCGATATAGCCCTCCAACTTGTCACGCTCGACCCGCCACTGCCCGCGCCCTCCGATCTTGATCGCCTCGAGCTCGCCGCTGCGTACCAGCGCGTAGGTCTGTGACGGGGAGATGTTCAAGACATCGGCGACGTCGGCAAGCGTCAGAAACCGATCGCTGGGCATTGCAAGTGATTCCCTTCAGCTGACCCCGCTTGCGTGTGAAGGTTGCCAGTATGGCGCGATTGCGCCGAGCGGCTGCCCACTGTCCACAGGCTGGCCTACAGCCGTGAGACCAGGGTCACAGGCTCGAGTACGCTCTGCGAGTGCTCACCCGGTTCGACCCGTTGCGGCGGGTCGTGACCCACATCGTCCCGGCCTGAACGGTCCGCCGTGACTACGCCTTCCCCCACCCCGCGACGCGTGAAGACGCCGTCCTGGTTCGACCTGCGGCTCGTCGCGGGCGTCATGCTGGTGCTGATCTCGGTGGCTGCCGGGGCCCTCGTCGTCGCCGGGGCAGATGCGACACATCCCGTCTGGGCCGTCCGGCGCAGTCTGGCCGCCGGCACCGTCTTGACCCAGGACGATCTGCAGGCGGTCAAGGTGCGGCTGCCCGACGGCAGTCGCTACCTGCCTGCGCGCAGCAAGCGCCCGGCGGACAACCCGGTGAACAAGACGTTGTCGCGTCCCGTCGCTGCGGGCGAACTGCTGCCGCGCTCGGCCGTGGCGGCCACACCCGCGGGGACTACGCTCACCGTCCCGTTGACCAGCGATCAGGCGCCACGCATCTCGCGCGGCCAAGAGATCGAGCTGTGGCTGTCGAGCAAGACCTGCCGAGCGGTCGTGGTGCTGCCCGGCGTCACCGTGCAAGACGTCCAGTCGACCGGCGGCGGTTCGTTCGGCACGAGCAGCACCGAGAACGTTGTCATCCGGGTACCGCGCGATCAGGCCACCCGGGTGATCACTGCGCTCGGTCTTGACGGGACGACGATCCGCGCCGGGCTACTGGACGGCGACCCCGACCCGTCCACGATCTTGCCGGACCTCGAGCACTGCGGCGTGAGCTCGTGAAGGTGCCCATCCTGACGGCTGCGGACGGCGCGGGGTGGGAAGCCGGGCTGCTCGTCGCCCTTGAACGCGGCGACCACGGCGTCGCGGTGGCACGGCGCTGCGTCGACGTCGTCGACCTGCTCGCGGTGGCCGCCGCAGGGCAGGCCAAGGCCGCGCTGGTGGCAGCGGGACTGCGGCGACTCGACGCCGATGCCGTTGACCGGCTCAACGCCGCCGGGGTCGTACCGGTGGGCGTGGTGCGCCGCGGTGACAGCACGGCTGAGGATCGGCTACGCGCCATGGGAATCGAGTTCCTGGTCCCGGACGACGCCGAGCCGAGCGTCGTCGGCTCGGTGATCTCCGAGGCGGTGGCCGTGGCCGAGGGCGGGACGATGCGGCTGCGGCGGTCCCGCACGTTCGGCGACCCGGCAACTGCGACATCGCAGGTGATCCCGCCGACCGGCACCACGCCGGCGCTGGCGCAGCCGACGAAGCGCGGCTCGATCGTCGCCGTGTGGGGGCCGACCGGGGCGCCGGGGCGCACCACTGTCGCGGTCGCGGTGGCGGATGAGGTCGCCCGCCTGGGTTTAGCCGGCTTACTTGTCGATGCCGACGTGTACGGCGGAGTGATCGCCCCGGTGCTGGGATTGCTCGACGAATCACCCGGCCTGGCCGCAGCGTGCCGGCAGGCCGCCGCGACCCGGCTGGACGCGGCGGCGCTCGCCGGGCTGTGCTGGCAGCTCACGCCGACGTTTCGAGTGCTGACCGGCATCCCGCGGGCGGAACGGTGGCCGGAACTGCGCGCGACCGCGGTCGCATCGGTATTGAGTGCCGCCCGGGGAGTGGCGGACTTCACCGTCGTCGACTGCGGCTTCTCCCTGGAATCGGACGAGGAGCTGTCCTACGACACGCTAGCGCCGCGCCGCAACGGGGCGACGCTGGCCGTCCTCGACGCGGCCGACGTGGTCCTTGCGGTCGGGGCGGCCGACCCGATCGGGTTGCAACGGCTGGTCCGCGGGCTTGCCGAGCTGCGCGACGCCGAGATCGCCGCTCCCATCTGGGTGGTGCTCAACAAGGTGCGCCGCGGTGTCGTACCCGGCGATCCGCGCAGCGAGCTCAGCGTCGCCCTCGATCGCTTCGCCGGACGCCAGCCGGCGGCGTTGCTGCCCTACGATCCGGAGCCGCTCGATGCCGCGCTCGCGGTGGGCAAGACGCTCGGCGAGGCGCGTCCGAACAGCCCGCTGCGGCAGGCCGCGGTAGAGCTCGCCGCCGCCCTGGCCGGCGTGTCGCACGCGAAGCATCGGCGGCGCCAGGCCTGACCTGCGAGCCTGACGCGCGCCGAAGCCAGTGCGGTATGCGACGTGCTCAGGTATGAAGACCGCGTGCCACGATGCATGACCGCGCGACGACCGCGCGCAACAATGGCACACACACCCGATCAAGGAGCCGACTCGATGCCCGATCGCCTTTCGGCCTCAGATGTGTCGTTCCTGTACCTCGAGGGGCGCACGACGCCGATGCACGTCGGTGGGTTGGCGATCTTCGCGTCGCCTGCGGACGGCTTCCACTACGAGCGACTCGTCGAGCTCATCGAGGATCGGATCAGCCTGGTGCCCAGGTATCGGCAGAAGGTGCGCTTCGTACCCGGGCACCTTGCCAACCCCGTGTGGGTCGACGACGCCGACTTCGACATCACCTATCACGTGCGCCGTTCCGCACTGCCACGGCCCGGATCCGACGAGCAGTTGCGCGAATTCTGCGCCCGGATCCAGTCGCGGCCGCTCGACCGGAGCCGCCCGTTGTGGGAGATGTACCTGGTTGAGGGGCTCCAGGAGGGTCGCTTCGCGGTCATCACGAAGTCGCATCACGCGATGGTTGACGGCATCCGGGCGATCGACATAGGGCAGGTCATCCTCGACACTTCGCCCACTCCGCGGGTCATCCCGGAGGACTTGTGGATGCCGGCGCCGGAGCCGAGTCCGGCGCAGCTCATGACCGCCGCTGCGAACGAAGTGCTGCGGCGGCCCAGCGCACTTCTCGACACGGTGCGCCTCGGCATGCAGGACGTGCGCTCCGCCGTCGGTCGGGTGCTCGACGTGGCGGGCAGCCTCGTATCCGCGGTACACGCGGTGGTGCGCCCGGCGCGGTCGTCGCCACTGAACATGCCGATCGGCGAGCAGCGCCGCTTCGGTGTGGCCCGCACGTCCCTCGACGACTACAAGCTGGTGCGCCGGCAGCACGGCGGTTCGATCAACGACGTGGTGCTCGCGACCGTGACCGGCGCCCTGCGGGGCTGGCTGCTGTTCCGCGGTGAGCCGGTGACGCCGGCGACGACGGTGCGGGCAATGGTGCCGGTGAGTGTGCGCTCGGAGTCCGACGACGCCGACTTGGCCAATCGGGTTTCGGGTCTGGTCGTCGACCTGCCGGTCGGCGAGCCAAACCCGCTGATGCGGCTGTCTCAGGTGAGCTACGCGATGAGGGCGCACAAGGAGTCGGGGCAGTCGGTTGGCGCCGAGGCACTCGTAGCGCTGTCCGGCTTCGCACCGCCGACGTTGCATGCGGTAGGCGCCCGCCTGAGCAACGGGCTTACCCGGCGCATGTTCAACCTGGTGGTCACGAACGTCCCCGGTCCGCAGGTGCCGCTGTTCGCGGCGGGGGCACGGATGCTCGAGATGTTTCCGGTGGTGCCGCTCGCGAGCGGGCAGGCGGTCACGATCGGGCTCACGTCCTACGCCGGCGGCGTGTACTACGGCCTGAACGCCGACCGCGACGCGATGGCCGACGTGGATGTGCTGGCCGCGCTGATCGAGGAGTCGCTGGCCGAGCTCGTGACGGCGAGCATGGAGACGGCGCAGCGCAGCGGTGCCGCAGTCGAGGAGCCGGTGCCGTGATGCCGGGGGAACCTTCCCGGGACCCGGACGGGAAGCCGGGCGTCGCGCCGCGGCGGGCCGTGGTGCTCGGCAGCGGCGGGGTGCTCGGCTTCGCCTGGACCATCGGCGCGCTGGCCGCGCTGGAGAACGAGGCGTGCTTCGACGTGCGCAGTGTGCAGCAACTGGTGGGAACGTCGGCCGGCTCGGTGGCCGCGGCGCTGCTGTCGTGCGGGGTGTCGGTGGACGAGATCCGCCGCCACCACCAGGGTGTTCCCGCGCCGACGGACCCACCGATCGCGTTCGACCATTCGGCGGGTACTCGTGGCGCCCTGCCACGGCGACCTGGGCTGCTGCCAGGCTCGCCGCGCCTGATGTTCGACGCGGTGCGGCATCCGATGCAGGCGCGTGCGGTCGTCGCGTTGGCGGGTGCGTTGCCGGCCGGGCGCGGCACGCTCGAGCCGGTGCGGCGACTCGTCACGGAGGTGGCCGAGCGCAGCGGGTTTGACTCGCGCTGGCCAGAGCGCCCACAGACCTGGATCGCGGCCACTGACTACCGCAGCGGCCAGCGCGTGCTGTTCGGGCGCGATCGTGCGGTGCGGCTCGCGGACGCGGTGGTCGCCTCGTGCGCGATCCCGGCGTGGTACCCGCCGGCGGTGATCGATGGCCGGTCCTACATCGACGGCGGCGCCGTGTCGAACACGTCGGTGGACGTGCTACTCGGCGCGAGCATCGACGAGGTGTACGTCATCGCACCGATGGCGTCGACCGACGTCGATCGGCCCCGTTCTCCCGTCTCGCGGATCGAGCGGGCGCTGCGCGGCGCGATCACGCGCGGCCTCGTCGCCGACGTTGCGGCGCTTCGCGCATCCGGCATGCGCGTTGTTCTTGTCACCCCGGGACCGGACGACCTTGCCGTGATCGGAACCAACCTGATGAACCCTCGCCGGCGTACCGAGGTGCTCGAGTCCGCGATGCGCACGGCCGCAATCCGGCTCCGCGCAGATCTGGCGGCGCGGCCGGCACGCAGCCGCCGCGCATCCGGGCAGTCTCTCGGGTGAGGGTCTATCTGCCGGCGACAATCTCGGTGCTGCGCCGGCTCGTCGAGACCTCCGAGTGCGGGCCGGCGCCACTCACGGGATTTGCGGTGACGCCTGGGCTGCGGGAGTCGTACGTCGACGACGACACCGAAGCGTTGGAGTACGCGGCGACGCTCGAAGCGGCGCGCGCCTCGCTGCGGCTGCTTGCCGCCGATCCGGTGGCAGCGCCGCGCCGGGTGGTGATCGCCGCCGAGCTGTCCGACTCTGTCGTGGCGGTTCGCGACGACCTCGACCTGGGCGTGGTGCACGTCGCCGACCCAGTGTCGCTGCGGCAGGTCGTGTCGGTGCACGTGGACGACCGCAACGCCGAGCCCGCCGTCCGTGCCGCGACTGCTGTGATCGACGCCGCCGACCTCGGTGAGCCGGAGGCGTCCAACGCCATCGACGACACGGAAGCATTTGAACTCGCGTGGTATGCGACCCAGGAGATCGGCGACCTGCTTGCCTCGCTCAGCGCATCGGGTGGACCGTCGACGGGATAGCTGCGCGTGGCTCCCCATCTACCATCGAGAGACCGGCAACGACGCCGAGCGACACGTGGAGGTGCCGCCATGGATGCGATCACGAAGCCACCCATCCCGGCCAACGAGCCACCGCGCAGCTACGCGCCCGACAGCGCAGAACGTCGCTCCCTTGCAGCCAAGATCGCAGACATGGCAGCCGGCGGTGCGGAGCTGACAATGACGATCGGCGGGGTGCAGCGGATGGCCGGTGGGCCGCTCGTCGACGTGGTGCAGCCGCATCGGCACCGTGGCGTGCTCGGCGTCACCGCGCAAGCGACCGGCGCGGACGTTGCGGCCGCGATCGACGCCGCGCTCGCGGCCGCGCCTGCGTGGCGTGAGCTCCCGTTCGACGAACGGGCGGCGATCTTCCTGCGCGCCGCGGACCTGCTCTCGACCACATGGCGCGACACGCTGAACGCGGCCACCATGCTCGGCCAGTCGAAGACCGTCCAGCAAGCCGAGATCGACTCCGCGTGTGAGCTGATCGACTTCCTGCGCTACAACGTCCACTTCGCTCGGCAGATCCTGGAGAATCAGCCGGCGAACGCGCCGTTCACGTGGAACCGGTCGGACTACCGCCCGCTCGAAGGCTTCGTGCTGGCCATCACGCCGTTCAACTTCACTGCCATTGCCGGCAACCTGCCCACCGCTCCGGCACTGCTGGGCAATGTCGTGGTCTGGAAGCCTTCGCCGACACAGCAACTCGCGGCGCACTGGACGATGCGATTGCTGGAGGCCGCCGGTCTGCCACCCGGCGTGATCAACATGGTGACCGGGGATGGCGCCGCGGTCAGCGAGGTTGCCGTGCCGCATCCGGCGTTGGCCGGCATCCACTTCACGGGCTCGACCGCGACGTTCCAGCACCTGTGGCGCACCGTCGGCAACTCGATCGGCTCATACGCGGGCTACCCGCGCATGGTCGGCGAGACCGGAGGCAAGGACTTCGTGATCGCCCACCCATCGGCGGAACCGGCATCGCTCGCCGTCGCGCTGGTGCGCGGCGCGTTCGAGTACCAGGGCCAGAAGTGCTCTGCGGCGTCGCGCGCCTACCTGCCGCGATCGCAGTGGGAGAGCGGGCTACGCGATGAGCTCGTCGCGGTCACCGAGTCCCTGACATACGGGGATGTGACGGACTTCGGCAACTTCGGCGGCGCGGTGATCGACCGACGTGCCTTCGACCGCCTGTCCTCCGTGCTGGATCAGTTGCACGGCGAGCCGTCGGCGACGGTGATCGCCGGCGGGAAGGCCGATGACAGCGAGGGCTTCTTCGTGCGGCCGACGATCATCGAGTCGACGGATCCGACGCACGAGCTGTTCAGCCGCGAATACTTCGGCCCGCTGCTGGCGGTCCATGTCTACGACGACGTCGACAGCCCGGCCGCCGAGGCCTGGCGGGCGGCCATGTTGCAGCTGGAGGCCGTCTCGCGATACGCCCTGACCGGCGCGGTGTTCGCGACCGACCGCGCCGCCATTCACGAGGCGGCGCGCGAGCTCCGCTTCACCGCCGGCAACTTCTACATCAACGACAAGCCGACCGGCGCAGTGGTCGGGCAGCAACCATTCGGCGGGGCTCGGGCCTCGGGTACGAACGACAAGGCCGGCTCGATCTGGAACCTGCTTCGCTGGCTGTCACCGCGCTCGATCAAGGAGAACTTCATCCCGCCGACGGGCCACCGGTATCCGCACATGGGCTGATCGCGGGCAGCAGGCGGCGTCACGGCAGCGCCACCTGGATCGGCAGCACGGCAGGCCCGCCGCTGATCGCCCGCAGCTGCGGGCGATCGACGGCCAGCACCGCGCGCCCGGGTGGCTGCGCGGAGTACGTGCGGGGCAGACGCAGTCCGAGCAGCTCGCCGTCGCCGGGTTCAGGCTGGAGCAACAGTCCCGCCCGGCTGCGCCGGGCATCGTTCGCGACGCCCCGGTACGTCACCGCCAGCTCGTCATTGCGCGCAGCGACGACTGCGGCAAGACCCGGCCGACCGGCCCGCAGCAATTGGCTCAGCGCGTCGCCCACCGGCGTGTCGAGGAACGCCTCGCTGTCGTCGACGAGCAGTAGTT
>JBKOXO010000221.1:0-32539 GCA_046744105.1 Actinomycetota bacterium | reverse complement strand
GAGCACGACGCCGTGGGTCAAGCCGCGATGGAGCTGGGCATATCGCGGTTGGTCACCGTTGGTGAGGCGGCCCGGGCGATCGACCACGGCTCACGGTGGGTGCCTGACGCGGACACGGCGATTGCCCTGCTATGCAAGGAGATTCAGCCCGGCGACGTGGTGCTGGTCAAGGCGTCCCGCGAGCACGGCCTGGAACGCATCGCCCAGGAGCTAGTGCAATGACCCCGCGCGCGAGGGAGGAGAACGCAACCACGGGAACGCAAGCACCGGGCGATGAGCGCTCGCGCGAAGAGCCCGCCGCCGCGACGCGGCCCGAGCGCAGCGAGGAGCGAAGCCGCGGGTCCACCCGAGCGCAGCGAGCGGTGGGGACGCGGGTTCGCCCAGGCGGGATAAACCAGTGAGGACTGCTCTCGCTTCGGCGCTCGTGGCCCTGTTGTGCTCGATCCTGAGCACGCCGCTTGTCGTGGCGTACTTCCGCCGCCACGGGTTCGGCCAGGAGATCCGCAACGACGGCCCGCCGCAGCACATGATCAAGCGCGGGACTCCGACGATGGGCGGGGTCGTGATCGTGGGCTCGACGATCGTTGGGTACTTCGCGGCGCACGTGGTGGCCGCCATCGCGGGTGGCCAGGGCCCGACCGTGTCGGCGCTGCTGGCGCTGTTCATGATGGTCGGCCTGGGCGTGGTCGGTTTCCTCGACGACTTCATCAAGCTGCGCCGGCAGCGCAGCCTCGGGCTGCGCGCGCGCGCGAAATTCGGCGGGCAGCTCATCGTGGCGATCACGTTCGCCGTCCTGGCGCTGATGTTCCGCAACAAGGACGGCCTGACGCCCGGGTCCACCCACGTGTCGTACGTCCGAGACATCGCGGCGTTCAGCATCGGGTCGGTGGGCTTCGTGGTGCTGGCGTACATCATCGTCGCGGCGACGTCGAACGCGGTGAACCTCACCGACGGGCTGGACGGGCTCGCCGCCGGCGCCGCCGCGATGGTGTTCGGCGCGTTCACACTGATCCAGTTCATCCAGGCCCGGCACCTGTGTGGCCCGGGCGGTGTCGGCGCCCACGGCTGCTACGAGGTTCGCGACCCGCGCGATCTTGCGATCCTGGGCGCCGCCGCGATGAGCGCCTGCTTCGGCTTTCTGTGGTGGAACGCCTCACCGGCGCACATCTTCATGGGCGACACCGGCTCCATGGCGCTCGGCGGGCTGATGGCGGCGATGGCGATCCTCTCCCGGGTCGAACTGCTGCTGGTCGTGCTGGGCGGGCTGTTTGCGGTCGTGACCCTGTCCGGCCTCATTCAGGCCGGCTGGTTCAAATTCACCCGCTGGCGAACCGGCACCGGACGCCGCGCGTTCCGGATGTCGCCGCTGCACCACCACTTCGAGATGTCGGGGTGGGAGGAAATCACGATCATCGTCCGGTTCTGGATCATCGCCGGGATCGCTGTCGCGTTCGGCGTGGGCCTGTTCTACGCCGAGTTCGCCAGCCATGGCTGACGAGTTCGCCGGGCGCACCGTCCTCGTGTACGGGGTGGCGCTCGCCGGTGAGAGCGCCGCCCGGGCGCTGCTCGACCGCGGCGCCCGAGTGCTGCTGGCCGACCGCCGCACCCCGGACGCCGTCACGTCACTCGAGGCCGCCGGAGCGCGCTTCCTGGGCGACGTCGAGTCACTGCCGCCCGGTGCCGACCTGGTGTGGGTCACCCCTGGGGTGCCGCCGAACCACCCGGTGCCGGTCGCGGCGCAGGCCGCCGGCGTCGAGGTGATCGGCGAAGTCGAGCTCGCTTGGCGGCTGCGCGGCACCTCGGCCGCGCCGTGGCTCGCGGTCACCGGCACGAACGGCAAGACGACCACGGTCCGGATGCTGGAGGCCATCCTGCGAGCCGCCGGGCTGCGCGCCGCCGCCGTCGGCAACGTCGGCACGTCGATCATCGACGCGGTCACCGGCAGCGGACGCTACGACGTGCTGGCCGTCGAGCTGTCGAGCTACCAGTTGCACTGGTCCTCGACGGTCGAGCCGGCCGCCGGGGCGCTGTTGAACGTCGCGCCCGACCACCTCGACTGGCACGGCTCGATGGATGCCTACACGCTGGCCAAAGCGCGGATCTGGCACTCACCGGTCGCGATCGGCAACGTCGACGACGAGCTGGTCGCCCGGCTGCTAGCCGCGGCATCGTCGAACCGCCGTGTCGGGGTCACGTTGCATGCCCCGCAGCCGGGCCAGCTCGGCCTCGCCGACGGTGTGCTCGTGGATCGAGCATTCGGCGACGAGGCACTGATCCCTGCCGGCGACGTACACCCGTCCGGCCCGCACAACGTCGCCAACGCGCTCGCCGCGGCCGCGCTCGCTCGGGCGCACGGCGTGGACGCCCGGGCGGTGCGCGCCGGGCTCGCCGCCTTCGTGCCGGATCCCCACCGGAACCAGCTCGTCGCCGAACGCGGTGGCGTCCGCTTCGTCGACGACAGCAAGGCGACGAACCCGCACGCGGCCCTCGCCTCGCTGAGCGGGTACGAGCACGTGGTGTGGATCGCCGGCGGCCAACTCAAGGACGCGCCCGTCGACGCCCTCGTCGCCGCGGTGTCCCCGCGGCTGCGCGGCGTGGTGCTGCTCGGCGCCGATCGGGCACGGATCCGGGCCGCCTTGGCTCGACACGCGCCGGAGATCCCGGTGATCGACGTGGCGAGGACCGACGATAAGGCCATGACCGAGGTGGTGTCCGCCGCGGCCGGGCTGGCGCGTACCGGCGACGCGGTGCTGCTCGCCCCGGCCGCCGCGTCCTACGACATGTTCAGCGGGTACGCGGCTCGCGGCGCGGCGTTCGCGGCGGCGATCGACGCGCTCGTCGCGACGTGAACGAAGGAGCGCGAAGAGCAGGTTCGACAATGAGCCGCACGCGGGTTAGGCGCTACCTCGACCACCCCCACGCGTCCGTGCAACTGATGCTGCTCGCCGGCTGCGGGCTGCTCGGCTTCGGTCTGCTCATGGCGGCGTCCACTACGATCGCGGCGTCGAACGACCAGGGGTCGGCGATCTGGACCCAGCTAGTTCGCGAGCTCGAGTTCGTCGTCGTTGGACTCCCCATCTTGTGGCTCACGATGCGGGCCTCGCCGCGACGGTTCCGTACCCTGGCGTATCCGTTTACGTTCGTGGCGCTGCTGGCGCTCGTCGCGGTGATCACACCCGGCATCGGCGTCGGGGTGTACGGCGCCAGGCGGTGGATCGACCTCGGCCCGCTGCAGCTACAGCCGTCTGAGTTCGCGAAGCTCGCCATTCTGCTGTGGGCCGCGGACCTGCTGACCCGCAAACAACACCTGCGCATGCTCACGGAGGCGCGGCACGTGTTCGTGCCGCTCATCCCGATCTTTGTGCTCGTCTGCGGACTGGTCATGCTTGAGCCCGATCTCGGCACCACGATGTGCTTCATTCTGATCCTGCTGGGGTTGCTGTGGACGCTTGGCCTGCCGATGCGCTACTTCGGGGCAGTGCTCCTGGCCGTCGGCGGCGCCGTGACGCTGCTCGCGGTGATGGAGCCGTACCGGCTCAAGCGGCTGCTCACGTTCGTGCATCCCTTCCAGGAGCACCGCGGCGCCGGCTACCAGACCGTCGAAGGGCTGTATGCGCTCGCGTCCGGGGGCTTCTTCGGCGTGGGACTGGGCAATGGCACCTCCAAGTACGAGTGGGTGCCCAACGCCAACACCGACTACGTCTTCTCCGTGATCGGCGAGGAGTTGGGCCTGTTCGGGTGTAGTGCCGTCCTGGCGTTGTTCGCGCTGTTGGCATTCACCGGGCTGCGGATCACCAGGCGCAGCGCCGACCCGTTCGTGCGCCTGGCCGCGGGCGGGGCCACGGTGTGGATATGTGGGCAGGCTTTGATCAACATCGGTTATGTGACCGCGCTGCTGCCGGTCACCGGTATCCCGTTGCCGTTCATCTCCGCCGGCGGGACGTCGCTGCTCACGACCATCTTCGTGTTCGGGATGCTCGTCTCGTTCGCCCGGCACGAGCCCGCCGCTGTCGCCGCCGCGCAGCGAGCCGCGGCGAACGGCACGCGCGCACGCGTCGAGCGGTGGTTGCGGGTGCCGGTGCCGAAGGCGTACGCCCCGCCACGACGCGCAGCCAAACCGAAGACCAAGGCGAAGCCCGACACGAAGCCACGGCCGAAACCACCGCCGCCACAGCCGGCCAAGCGCGCACAGCCGGTCAAGCGCGCACAGCCGGTCAAGCGCGCACAGCCGCCTGCGCGGGTGCAACGGCTGCCCGCGGCACCCCGTGCAAGCAGCACCGCCTACCGGTCCCCGACGGGGACGCCACGGAGGCGGGCAAGAGCACACGCGTACTCGTCGCGGGTGGGCATTCGGCGGGGCATATCGAGCCGGCGATGAACCTCGCCGACGCGCTTCGCGTCGCCGACCCGTCCGTGGAGATCATCGCGCTCGGCACGGAACGTGGCCTCGACACCACGCTGATCCCCAAGCGCGGCTACCCGCTGGAGTTGATCCCAGCGGTGCCGCTGCCGCGCAAGCTCAACCGCGCCCTGCTCGCCACTCCCGCAAGGCTCAGCGAGGCCGTGCGCGCCGCGGGCGACGTGATCGACCGCCATCGGGTCGAGGTGGTCGTAGGGTTCGGCGGCTACGTCGCCCTGCCGGCCTACCTCGCCGCGCGGCGGCGGGACGTCCCGATTGTGCTGCACGAGGCGAACGCGCGGCCCGGCATCGCCAACCGGCTCGGCGCACGCCTGACGCGGCATGTCTTCACCGCATCCGCGGCCGTGCGCCTGCCGCACGCGGCACCGATCGGTATCCCAGTGCGGCCCGTGATCGCCGCACTGGACCGCGCCGCCGCCCGCACCGACGCGCGGCTGGACTTCGGTCTCTTGCCCGACGCGCCGACGCTGCTCGTCACCGGCGGCTCGCAGGGCGCCCGGACGATCAACGCCGCGGTGTCCGCCGCGGCGGACGGGCTACGCGAGGCCGGCGTGCAGGTGCTGCATGTCGTGGGCCCGAAGAACACCGTGGACGTGAGCGAGGGCAAACCGCCCTACGTCGTCGTGCCGTACGTCGAGCAGATGCATCGAGCCTACGCAGCGGCCGACTTCGCGCTGTGCCGCGCCGGCGCGATGACCTGCGCTGAGCTCACCGCCGTGGGGCTGCCGGCCGCGTACGTGCCGCTGCCGCTGCGTGGTGGCGAGCAACGCAACAATGCGGAGCCGATCGTGGCCGCAGGCGGCGGGCTGCTCGTCGACAACGCGGACCTGTCGCCGCAGTGGATCATGCGAGAGGTCGTGCCGCGCATCACCGACCCGCCGAGCCTGCGCGTGATGTCGCGCGCCGCCGGGCATGCTGGTGCACGAGACGCCGCCACCGTGCTGGCCCGGCACATCCTGACCGTGGCCGCCGAACGGCGCCGTTTCGGCACCGGAGGACGACGAAAATGAGCGCCACGACCCCGACGCACGACGCCGACGCCGACCGGCCCGAGGGCTGGGAGGCCCCGGGTGCGGCGCTCGTCCGCAGCGCCGCCACGGACCCTGTGCCGGCACTGTCCGACCTGGGGCGGGTGCACATCATGGGCATCGCCGGTGCCGGCATGAGCGGGCTCGCCCGGATTCTCATCGCGCGCGGCCTTCCGGTCAGTGGCTGCGAGGCGCGCGACTCCACGACGGTCGCCGCGTTGCGCGCGGTCGGCGCGACCGTCCACATAGGACACTCCGCAGACCACCTCGCCGACGCCGACACGTTCGTCTATACGACAGCGATCAACCCCAAGCATCCCGAGTTCGTCGCGGCGCACAAGAGCGGTAAGCCGGTACTGCGCCGGGCAGTGGCGCTGGCTGCGGCGCTCGAAGACCGCACGTGCATCGCCGTCACCGGAACCCACGGCAAGACGACCACCACCTCACTGCTGACCGTCGCGGTCCAAGCCTGCGGACTGGACCCCTCGTTCGCCATCGGCGGCAACCTCTACGAGACCGGGCTGAACGCTCATCTCGGGACGGGGGTGCTCGCCATCGTCGAAGGCGACGAGAGCGACGGGTCGTTTCTGCTGCTGCATCCGGCCATGGCCCTGGTCACGAACATCGAGGCCGACCACTTGGAGAACCACGGCGATCTGGAAGGCATCTTCCGAGCGTTCGAGCAGTTCGTCGATCGCATCGACCACAACGGGATGCTGCTCACCTGTGCCGACGACCCGGGAGCCCGCCGCATCGCCGCCTACGCCCGCGCGGCCGGACGCCGGGTGCGTAGCTACGGGACAGGCGACGACGCCGACATCCGGGTGAGCGACATCACCGAGCGCCCGGACAGCGTCGAGTTCACCACGGACGGCGCCGGGTTGCAGCGGCTGCGCGTCCGCGTGGGGGCACTGGTCGGCCGGCACATGGCTCTCAACGCCGCCGCGGCGCTGGGTCTGGCGGCCGAGCTAGGGCTGGACCTCGACGTCGTGCTGGACGCGTGGCGCGAGTTCCGTGGGGTGCACCGCCGCTTCGAATACCGCGGCAGCGCGAACGGCATCAGCGTCTACGACGACTACGCGCACCACCCGACCGAGGTGGCCGCCCAGCTCAGCGCGGCGCGAGCGGTCGCGGGAGTGGGCCGGCTCATCGGTGTGTTCCAGCCGGGCACGTACAGCCGCACGCAGACGTTCGCCACGGAATTCGCCAACGCGCTGGGCATCGCCGACATCGCCGTGGTCATGGACATCTTCCCGGCCCGCGAGGAACCGATCCCCGGCGTCACCGGGGCACTCATCGCCGATCAGGTGCCGCTGCCACGCCAGAACGTGATTTTCGAACCCAGCTTCTCGGCGACGCCCCAGCGCTTCGCCGAGGTGGCCGTGCCGGGCGACGTGGTCCTGACGATGGGCATCGGAAACGTCTATCTGCTCTGTCCCGAGATTCTCGCGGAGATCGCCGGCGCCGTTCACGATGACTGACGACCTCGCGGCCACCCGGCACTCGGCCCGGCGCGTCGCGCTGGTGGCCGGTACCGCCGGCGTGATCGCCGTCCTGGTGTGGGTGGTGCTGTTCAGCTCGGTGCTGGGTGTGGAGCGGGTCGTCGTGCACGGGGCGCACCGCGTGTCGGCGACGCAGATCCGGTCGGTGGCCGACGTGCCACACGGGCGGCCGCTGCTGCGCCTGGACACCGGTGCGATCGCCCGTCGTGTCGAGACATTGCCCGGCGTGGCTACGGCCCGTGTGCACGTGAGCTACCCGTCCACCGTGGTGATCACGGTGACCGAGCGTGTCGCGGTCGGGTACCTCCTCGCTGACGGCACGGTCATCCTCGTCGACAGGAGCGGCCGACAGTTCCGCACCGTCCCGGTCGCGCCCGCCGGACTGCCCCGCTTCGACATTCCCACCGCAGCAACAGCCACCGGCCACGCGGTCGCCACCGTTGCCGGGGCGCTCACCGCGCCCGTGTTGCGCGAGCTGTCATCGATCAGCGCGAGCGATCCGTCGGCAATCACGCTGCACCTGCGCGACGGGCGCACCGTGCAGTGGGGGAGCGCCGACCGCAGCGGGGACAAGGCGCAGGTGCTACCGGCGCTGCTCGCCCGTCCGGGCACGGACTTCGACGTCAGCAACCCGGACCTCGTCGTCGCGCGGTAACTGTGGAAACGTGGTCGTCCCGTGTGCGGCACGACGTGCGGCGCGCCTGCTTGAATGCCGCCGGTCCTTAACTACCGTCGGGACACGTGCCCAGGTTGACATAACGTTAACGTTCTACTTGAGGGTGAGAGTTGCCGCCGACGGAAGTGGGAGCCATGACTGTGCCAGCCCGCCAGCTTCGACCACTGCGCCCCAGTTGTGTGCTCAGAGTCGGAGGTGGGTCATGACACCACCGCACAACTACCTCGCGGTCATCAAGGTCGTCGGTGTCGGCGGCGGCGGCGTCAACGCCGTGAATCGGATGATCGAAGTCGGGCTCAAGGGCGTCGAATTCATCGCGGTCAATACCGACGCGCAGGCCCTGCTGATGAGCGACGCCGACGTGAAGCTCGACGTCGGCCGCGAACTCACCCGCGGCCTGGGCGCCGGCGCGAACCCCGAGGTGGGGCGCAAGGCGGCCGAGGACCATAAGGATGAGATCGAGGAGGTGATCAAGGGCGCCGACATGGTGTTCGTCACCGCCGGGGAGGGGGGCGGCACCGGCACCGGCGGCGCTCCGGTCATCGCGAGCATCGCGCGCAAACTCGGGGCGCTCACGATCGGCGTCGTCACCCGCCCGTTCTCTTTCGAGGGAAAGCGCCGCGCCGCGCAGGCCGAGGAGGGAATCGAAACGCTGCGTTCCGAATGCGACACGCTGATCGTCATCCCGAACGACCGGCTGCTCCAGATCTCAGATCAGAGCGTCAGCGTCATGGACGCATTCCGCAGCGCCGACCAGGTGCTGCTGTCCGGTGTCCAGGGCATCACCGACCTGATCACGACGCCCGGCCTGATCAACTTGGACTTCGCCGACGTCAAGAGCGTGATGAGCGGTGCCGGCTCGGCGCTGATGGGCATCGGCTCGGCCCGCGGTGATGGGCGGGCGCGCAGCGCCGCCGAGGTCGCGATCGCGAGCCCTCTGCTCGAGGCCAGCATGGAAGGTGCCCACGGCGTGCTGCTATCGATCTACGGCGGCTCCGACCTCGGCTTGTTCGAGATCCACGACGCGGCATCGCTCGTCGCCGAGGCGGCCCACCCCGAAGCAAACATCATCTTCGGCGCGGTCATCGACGACACCCTGGGTGACGAGGTGAAGGTGACGGTGATCGCCGCAGGCTTCGACAGCGGGCAGCTGCCGTACAAGAAGGTCGAGGTGCGTCGCGACGAGCCCCAGCAGGAAGGCGCTCCGCCACGCGAGTCCGCGCCACGATGGCGGCTGCCGTCGTCGGGAATCCAGCGCACTCCGGTGAGCCTCGACGACGAGCTCGACGTACCGGACTTCCTCAAGTCGTGAGCAGGCGAGCATTGCAGCCTGCGCGCTGCGCGCCAGCGGCTCGCAGTATGCGCATCGAGCGAACATGCGACCTGCGAGCGTTGACCGACCGGTGAGCGCGCCGCTCGACCCCCAACGCCGGGCCGAGCTGGTCGCCCGCCTGGGGGCGGTTCGTGCCCGGCTCGCCGACGCATGCGCCGGCGTGGGCCGTGATCCCCACGACGTGACCATCGTGGCCGTCAGCAAGACGTTCCCGGCGGCCGACATCGCCGGCCTGGCGAGCATCGGGGTGAGCGACATCGGAGAGAACCGCGACCAGGAAGCGCGTGCCAAGATCGCTGAGCTGCAGGCGTCGAGTTGGGAGCTGCCACCGCTTCGCTGGCACTTCGTGGGCCGCCTGCAGACGAACAAGTGCCGGTCGGTGGGCCGCTACGCCCACGTCGTGCACTCCGTCGACCGGGTCGAGGTCGCCTCGGCGCTGGCGGCGGGCGGGCAGCGGGCCGAGCGCCGCATTTCTGTGTTCGCGCAGGTGAGCCTGGACGAGGACCCGGCTCGCGGCGGCCTGGTGCCGGCCCAACTCGGCGAACTCGCCGCCCACATCGCGGCACAGGAGTGGTTGCGGCTGATCGGGATCATGGCGGTGGCGCCGTTGGGGGCAGACCCGGATGAGGCGTTCGAGCGGCTCGCCACACTGTCAGCCGGGCTGCGGAACGACCATCCTGAGGCCGGTGCCATATCGGCCGGAATGAGCGAGGACCTGGAAGCAGCCGTACGGCACGGCGCGACACACGTACGGATCGGATCGGCGTTGCTCGGCCGCCGACCGCCCACTTTCGGCTAGCGTCGCGCAAAGACACTCGTAGTGGAGGACGACATGCCCGGAGCGATGCGCAAGATGGGCGTCTACCTAGGCCTCGTCGAGGCAGACGACGACGCCCTCGCCGACGCGTCCTACGACCGTGGCAACGGTCACGCCGAGTACGCCGAAACCCGCTACTCGCGTGGCGGCGACGGCGCCCACCTGGTGTCTCGCGACTACCATTCCGATGACGATGGGTATGCGGTCGAATACACGGAGCCCGAGTACCCGCCCTACCGGATCACCACGTTGCACCCGCGCAACTACAACGAGGCGCGCACGATCGGCGAGCACTTCCGCACCGGCACCCCGGTGATCATGAACCTCTCCGAGATGGAGGACGCCGACGCGAAGCGGTTGGTCGACTTCGCGGCGGGCCTGACGTTCGGTCTGCACGGGCGGCTGGAGCGAGTCACCGCCAAGGTGTTCCTGCTCAGCCCGCACAATGTGACCGTCACCGCGCAGGACAAAGCCCGCATTGCCGAGGGTGGCTTCTTCAACCAGTCCTGAGGTAGCAGCCTGTCGCCGGTATCGCAGGTCGAGCGCCGAGTGTTAGCGTGCCTGCTCGTACTGGCACGATGGAGTCTGGCAGGTTGTGGCACGTGCTCGCGTGGCACGTCGATTCGAGCGGGAGTGCGATCCGATGACGCTGTTCTGGAGTGTCGTCGCTCTCGTGCTCTACGTCTATTTCCTGCTGATCGTCGCGCGGGTCGTCGTCGAGGTGACCCGCCAGTTCGCGCGATCGTGGCGGCCCGCCGGGGTTGCCGCGGTCGGGTTGGAGGTTGTATACAGCAGCACCGATCCGCCGGTGAAGCTGTTCAGGCGCTTGATCCCGCCCCTCAGGATCGGCCCGGTAAGTCTGGACCTGAGCGTCTGGATCCTGCTGATCGCTATCCTGGCTCTGCGGTGGCTAGCCCTTTCGCTCGCCTGACCATGAGCGCATCGGGTTTGCGACCGCACCGCACCACCTGCATCGTCCGCAACGAGCAATAGTGTCGGAGCCGCCCGGCTCCGTCGTAGATCACGAGGTGACCCGCATGCCACTCACGCCCGCCGAAGTCCACAACGTGGCCTTCAAGAAGCCTCCGATTGGCAAGCGTGGCTACGACGAGGAGGAGGTCGACGCCTTCCTCGACATCGTCGAGGTGGAGTTGGCTCGCCTCATCGAGGAGAACAACGACCTGCGCGCCCGGCCCGGTGCCGCCAGTTCGAACGGCAGCGTCGGCATGGCTGAGGTCGCGGCGGCGCGTGAGGAGAACAGCCGCTTGCAGGCACGGCTCGCCGAGCTGGAAAAGGCCCTGACGCAGGGCAAGGACGGCACCGCGCAGCAACTCGCCCATGTGCAGCAGCAGCTTGGGCACTCCGAGCAGCAGGTGGCGCAGCTGCGCCAGCAACTCCACCAAGCGCAGCTTGCGGCTCAGCAGGCGCAGCAACAAGCGCAGGCGGCCCAGCGCTCGGGTGGTGGTGGGATCACCGACGAACACCATGCGCAGGCCGTGCAAATGTTGGCACTTGCGCAGCAGACGGCCGACCAGCACCTGGCCCAGTCCAAGTCCGAGGCAGAGCGGCTGCTCGGTGAGGCGCAGGCCAACGCGCATGCCGCGCTCGGCAATGCGCAGGCGCAGGCCGACAAGCAGCTCTCCGAGGCGAGAGCACGCGGAGAGCAGATCGAGCGGGAGAGCGCGGCCAAGGCGGCGCAGGCGGTGCACGACGCGGAGCAGCGCGTGTCGGCGCTCACGGCACAACTCGAGCAGCGAAAGTCTGCACTGGAGCGCCGGGTGGAGGAGCTGCGCACATTCGAACGGGAGTACCGCACTCGGCTGAAGAGCTACCTCGAATCGCAGCTGCGCGACCTCGACTCAAGTGGCCGCGCAGAGCCGGCAGCAGCAGAGGGCCAGCGCGCAGCCAGCTGATTGCTGGGCGACCCGGAAACGGGCGCATCGTGCTCGTCGCGCTGCTGCTCGTCACGGCGCTGGCGTGCCTGTGCATCGGGCTGCTGCTCTCGAGCGCACTCGCGCGAAGAACCCGCCGGCCGCGTCGCCTCCGGCGGCTATGTTCTGCGCAGCCAGATGTGGAGGCCGAGATCGTCGTCAGTGGTGCTGTAGGTGCCCTGCGGATCGGCAGGGGGACGCTCATGCAGTGCCACGGCGAGCACCTCGGCGGCAATCTCCGCGCCGTGCGAGCGCAGCGCTTCGGCTGGCTCAGGTGAACCGCCGACCCGCCACCACATCTCGATCCGGTCGGTGACGTCGAGCCCGGCGCTCTTGCGCGCCTCCTGAACGACGCGCACCACGTCGCGGGCGAGACCGGCCAGCCGCAGCTCGTGGGTGAGCTCCAGGTCCAGGGCCACTGTCTCGGCGCCGCCGCTCGCTACTGCCCACCCCGAGCGCGGCGTCTCGGTCACCGCCACCTCGTCCGGCTCGATCTCGACGTCAGCGCCGTCGACGCTCACCCGGGCCTCGCCGGCGCGCAGCGCCGCGACGAATGCGGCCGGGTCGGCGCTCGTGATCGCGGACGCCACGAGCTGGGTGCGCTTGCCGAATCGCCTGCCGAGTGCGCGGTAGTTGGGCTTGACGCTCAGCTGCACCAGCTCGCCGGTGCCAGCCAACGTCGACACATCGGCGACATTCAGCTCGTCGGCGACCTCCCGGCGCAGGGCCGCGGGCACACCCGTCCAGCCTGGGGCGGAGATGAGCGCGCGGGCCAGCGGCTGGCGCGTCTTCACTTTCGCGTCCGCGCGGGCCGCCCGGCCGAGCTCGACGAGCCGGCGCACCTGGGCCATCTGCTCGCCGAGCCTGGTGTCGACCGAGCTCGGGTCTGTCGCCGGCCAGGACTCGAGGTGCACCGAGTCCGCCTCGCTCAGCTCGGCGAACAGCGCCGACCACACCCTGTCCGTCACGAACGGCGTGAACGGGGCCATCAGCAGCGTGAGCAGCCGAAGGCACTCGTGCAAGGTGGAAAGCGCGGCGGGGTCGCCGTCCCAGAAGCGGCGCCGCGAGCGACGGACGTACCAGTTCGACAGGTCGTCGATGTAGCCGGCGATCGCGCGGCCGGCGCGCTGTGTGTCGAAGTCCTCGAGCGCCGCATCGACCTCGGTCACGAGCCGGTGCGCCTCGGACAGCGCCCAGCGGTCGAGCAGCGTGCGCTCACCGGCTGACTCGCCCGGACGCCAGTTGTTTGCGCGTGCGTACAGCGACTGGAACGACGCCACCGACCAGTACGTCCTGATCACCTTGGAGGCGATCTCGTCGAGAACCTTGTGCCCGATGCGTCGCGTCGACCACGGCGAGCCGCTCGCGACCATGAACCAGCGGACCGCGTCGGCGCCGTGCCGATTCAGCAACGGGATGGGTTCGAGGATGTTGCCGAGATGCTTGCTCATCTTGCGGCCGTCCTCGCCCACGAGCAGCCCCAGGCAGAGGACGTTACGGTAAGAGCTCTGGTCGAACACCAGCGTGCCGATCGCCATGAGCGTGTAGAACCAGCCGCGGGTCTGGTCGAGCGCCTCGCAGATGAAGTCGGCCGGGTAGGCCGCCTCGAATGCGGCCCGGTTGCGGTACGGCGCGCCGAGCCGGGCGAACGGCATGGAGCCGGAATCGAACCAGGCGTCGATCACCTGCGGCACGCGCCGGTACGTGCCCTCCTCGCCGGGCAGGGTGAACGTCAGGTCGTCGACGAACGGCCGGTGCGGGTCGTCGAGCTGCACGCCGGACAGCTCTCGCAACTGCGTCAGCGACCCGACGCAGACCACGCGGGTCGGGTCGGCGTCGTTGCGCCAGATCGGCAGCGGCGTGCCCCAGTAGCGGTCGCGCGACAGCGCCCAGTCGATGTTGTTCTCGAGCCAGTCACCGTAGCGGCCGTACTTGATCGTCTCCGGATACCACGTCGTGGCCTCGTTCTCCCGCAGCAGCGCGTCCTTGATGGCAGTGGTGCGGATGTACCAGGACGGCAGGGCGTAGTACATCAGCGGCGTGTGGCAGCGCCAGCAGTGCGGATAGGAGTGCTCGTAGGGCACATGCCGGAACATCAGCCCGCGGGCCTGCAGGTCGGCGACGATGACTTCGTCGGCGTCCTTGAAGAACATGCCGCCGACCAGCGGCAGATCGGCCTCGAACCTGCCGCGCCGGTCTATCGGGTTGACCAACTCGACGCCGTTTCGGCGCACCGAGTTGAAGTCGTCGGCGCCGAACACCGTCGCCTGGTGCACCAGCCCCGTGCCGTCGGCAGTGGTCACGTAGCCCTCGTTGACGACGAAGTGCCCCCGGCCCGGCCATGGCACGACGTCGAACGGCCGCTGGTAGGTCCAGCCGAGCATGTCGGCGCCGCTGAAGGTGTCCTCGATCGTCCAGCCCTCGCCGAGGACCTGGTCGACGAGCTCCCGGGCGACGATCAGCGTCTCGTTGCCGTCGGTCGCTGTCACGTACGTGACGTCGGCCTTCGCCGCGACAAGCGCGTTGCTGGGAAGGGTCCACGGCGTCGTCGTCCAGACCAGCATGGACGCGCGGCCGGCGTACGGACCGGACGTCAGCGGCAGCCGCACATACACCGACGGGTCGACCACGGTGTCGTAGCCCTGAGCCAGCTCGTGGTCGGACAGGCCCGTCCCACAGCGCGTGCAGTACGGCGCCACCCGGTAGTCCTCGACGAGCAGCCCCTTGTCGAAGATCTGCTTCAGCGCCCACCACACCGACTCGATGTAGTCCGGATTCATCGTCCAGTACGCGCCGTCGAAGTCGACCCAGTAGCCCATCCGGACGGTGAGCTCGGCGAACGCGTCGACGTGGCGCTGCACCGACTCGCGGCACTTGGCGTTGAACTCCGCGATGCCATAGGCCTCGATGTCGGGCTTGCCGGTGAAGCCCAGTTCCTTCTCCACCGCCAGCTCGACCGGCAAGCCGTGGCAGTCCCAGCCGGCCATGCGCGGGACGTGGAAGCCCTTCATCGTCTTGAAGCGGGGGAACACGTCCTTGAAGACCCGCGCCTCGATGTGGTGCGTGCCGGGCATGCCGTTGGCGGTCGGCGGCCCCTCGTAGAACGTCCAGTGCGGGCCGCCCTGGGTCTGTTCGAGGCTGCGCGGGAAGACCTTGTCGGCGTGCCAGCGCTCGATCACCTCGCGGTCGAGCGCGGGGAGGTCGATATGTGCCGGCAGCGGCTGGTAGGCGCTCACCTGAGTGGGTACTCCTCGACATGGTGCCCTGGCCGAGGGACGACCTGCCGGATCGGCCCGGCACGCCGCGGTACCACCCTCGTTGGCGCCGTCGGCGCCCACTTCGTTCGGGTTCCGGTTCTACTGAGGCCGGTTTCGGCCCGTTCTTCCGGTGCTCAGAGGTGATTTCGCCGGCGGCCATGCTGCCCGGGCTCGCACCGTCCCCGGGTCGCTGCGCGGCTGGGTACCGCGGCTAGTTGTCCTCGTCGTCGCGTCGCCATGATAGCGGCGACAGGAGGAGGACGTCGCATGGATTCGGGCGGCTTGCCAGTTCGGGTCCGGGTTCGGCCCGGTGCGTCGCGGACCGCGGTAGGGGGCAGGCACGGCGATGAGGCACTGGTCGTCGCCGTCGGCGCCCGAGCCGTCGAGGGCCGGGCAAATCAGGCGGTGATCGAGGCGGTCGCGGCGGCGTTCGGCGTGCGGCGCTCAGCGGTCAGCGTGCTCGTCGGGCAGCGCAGCCGCGACAAGGTACTGTTCGTTGCCGGCGAACCGGACACGCTACGTGCGCGCCTGGTCGTGCTGCGCGGATCGTAACCGGCGTAGTTAGTGGCGTCGGCCCCCGCGCGCTCGTATCCTAGGCGGCCTTTGCGGGTGCGGTTCTCCGATACCCGCCGCTGGTGGCCAGAGAGGGGTAGCCATGCCCGCCGGACTGGGACGGATCGGCCGCTCACTGCGTCGTGCTGGTTCCGCGCGAAGTGCGTCGTCGGCCGGATCGACGACGTCTGCCCGCGCCGGCGGCGGCGCCGCGACGAAGGCACCGGCGAAGTCAGCCAAGGCTGGGCCGGCGAAGCGGGCACCGGTCGCGAAGGCCACACGCACGGAAAAGGCTGCGCCGGTCAGGAAGGCGGTCGCCAAGAAGGCCGCGCCGGCGAAGAAGGCGGTCGCCAAGAAGGCCGCGCCGGCGAAGAAGGCGGTCGCCAAGAAGGCCGCGCCGGTCAGGAAGGCTGCGCCGACCAAGAAGGTGGCCGCCAAGAAGGGTCCAGCCACGAAAGCCGACGCCAGGAAAACCGCTCCCCTGAAGAAGGCGGCTGCCGTGAAGGAGGCGGCTCCCGCCAGGAAGGCGCCGGCAACGAAGGCTGCGGCCAAGACCGTTGCGAAGAAAACCCCAATCCGGAAGGCTGCGCCTCCGACGAGGGCCCCTGTCAAGAAGGCTCCAGCCAAGAAGGCACGTGTCAAGAAGGCTCCGGCCAAGCAGGCACCCGCCGCCGGACGCCCCACCGCCCCGACGCAGATCGCGGTACCGCGAGGTTCGGACTGGACACCCGCCGAGCTGGCCGACGTGCGCACGCAGCTGGTCGCCGAATTGGGTGAGCTGCAGGGTGAGTATGACCGGTCGCTGCGCGACCTGGACGACCTCCAGCGTGACAACAGCGACGGCGCCGGCGACGACCAGGCCGACGCGGGCAGCAAGACGTTCGAGCGTGAGCAGGAGCTGTCCATCGCCGCGAACCGCCTCGACCTGCTCACCCAGATGCAGCGGGCCGTCGAGCGGATCGACGCCGGCACCTATGGCTACTGCGAAAGCTGCGGCAATCCGATCCCGAAGGCCCGGCTGAAGGCGTTCCCGATGGCGACCCTCGACGTAGTGTGCAAGCAGCGCGAGGAGCGGCGCTGATCGGCAACAATGGAGGCGTGAGCCGCGCCGATACCCGCACCGAGCCGGGGCAGGGCATGCCCGTAAAGCCGCGCCGGGTCGGCCTGTTCGCGGTCGTCGCGGCCGCGATAGTCACCCTCGACATCGTCAGCAAGGTCATCGTCGCGGCGAATCTCCAGGACCATCCGCCGGTGCGCCTACTGGGCGGCGCGATCTACCTGGTCGAGACGCGCAATTCTGGGGCGGCGTTCAGTATGGGCACCGGCGCCACGGTTGTGCTGACGGTCATTGCGCTCGTCGTCGTGGTCGTCATCCTGCGTACTGCGCGTCGCATGCGCTCGGTCGGCTGGGCGGTCGCACTCGGGCTGATCCTCGGCGGTGCGCTGGGCAACATGATCGACCGGCTCTTCCGCTCGCCGGGCGTCGGCCGCGGACACGTCGTCGATTGGATCAGCCTGTTCTCCGACGACGGGTCCCGGTTCGCGATCTTCAACCTGGCCGACTCGGCCATTACATGTGGGGCGGTGCTCGCCGCGATCCTCGCGCTGCGCGGCGTGGACCTCGACGGCGCTCGCTCTCGATGACGGCGCCGCGTCTGCTGCCGGTGCCGGAGGGCCTTTCCGGCATGCGGCTGGATGCGGCACTCGCCCGGCTGTTCGGGTTGTCCCGGACCGTCGCCGCGCGGCTCATCGACGACGGCGCGGTGCTGGTCGACGGCAGCGCTGCGCAGCGGTCCGAGCATGTGCACGGCGGGGTGCTGCTCGAGGTCACGCTGCCGGAACCGCCGGCGCCGCCGCAGCCGGCGCCGGTACCCGGCCTCGCCGTCCTACACGACGACGACGACATCGTGGTGGTCGACAAGCCCATCGGCGTCGCGGTGCACCCGAGCCCGGGCTGGACGGGGCCGACCGTCATACAGGGACTGGCCGCTATGGGCTATCGCATCGCCACGTCCGGTGCGGCCGAGCGGCAGGGCGTCGTGCATCGCCTGGACGCCGGCACGACGGGCGTCATGGTGGTGGCCAAGAGCGAGCGCGCCTACTCGGTGCTGAAGCGGGCGTTCAAGGCGCGCACCGTCGACAAACGCTACGCCGCGCTCGTGCAGGGACACCCCGACCCGAGTAGCGGCACCGTCGAGGCGGCGATCGACCGGCACCCGTCCTCGGACTACAAGTTCGCCGTCGTGGCGAGCGGCAAACCGAGCATCACGCACTACGACACGGCCGAGGCGTTCCGCGCCGCGTCGTTGCTTTCCATCAGGCTCGAGACCGGCCGTACGCACCAGATCCGCGTGCACATGGCCGCCATCCGCCATCCGTGTGTCGGCGACCTGACCTACGGCGCGGACCCGGTGCTGGCCAAGCGACTGGGACTGACCCGGCAGTGGCTGCACGCGCGCGAGCTGTCGTTCGAGCATCCGGCGACCCGGCGGCGGGTGTCGTATGTGTCGCCGTATCCGGCGGACCTTCAGCACGCGCTGGACGTGCTTCGCGGCGAATCATGAGCCGAACCGCGCGCACCACGGCGCTGTGCCTAGCCCTAGCCGTCGCGTTCGCGTCGGTGCGCTGGCTGGGCGACGTCTGGCACTGGCCGCTGCTCGACCTCTCCGTCTACCGGCGCGGCGCCGGCGAACTGCTGTCCGGCCGTTCGCTTTATGACTCCGCGCCGCATTACCCGCATCCTGAGCTTCCGTTCACGTACCCCCCGTTCGCCGCGGCGCTGTACGTGCCGGCGTACGAGATCGGTGCGGTGCTGTCCGGCATCGGGATGTCATTGCTGTCGCTGGGCTGCTACGCACTGCTGACCCTGGTGTGCGGCCGCCGGCTCGGGCTGCCGTGGCCCACGTTGCTGCCGCTCGCGGCCCTGGGCCTCGCGCTCGAACCGGTGCAGCGGACGTTCTGGCTCGGGCAGGTCAACCTGCTGCTCGCCGCTATGGTCGTCGCGGACTGCTTGCTGGTGCCGGCGCGGGCGCGCGGGCTGCTGACCGGTATCGCGGCAGGCATCAAGATCATCCCTGGCGTCTACGTGATCTATTTCCTGCTGCGCCGCGATTGGTGGTCGGTGCTGCGCGCGGCACTCGCCTTCGGCGTCACCGTCGGCGTGAGCGCCATCGCCAGTCCACATGACGCCACGCACTTCTGGACGAAGCTGTTCTGGGACCCCAATCACGTCGGCCAGCAGGCCTACATCTCCAACCAGTCGCTGTACGGCCAACTGGTGCGCTTCACGCGCGACCTGCACCCGGCGACGAGCATCTATGCGCCGATCGCACTCGGGGCGCTCGGTCTGGCCGCGTACGCCGCCACGCGGCAGTTGCGCATCGGGGACCACGTCGCCGCACTGACGTGCGTGGCATTCGGTGGACTGCTCGCCTCACCCATCTCGTGGAGCCATCACTGGGTCTGGTTCGTGCCGGCGGTGCTCGTGCTCGTCGCCCGCGGGCGGTACCGCGCTGCGGCCCTCCTCGCCCTGGTGCCGGCCTTGGCGCCCGAGTGGTGGACGCCGTCCACGCAGGCGCCGTACACGTACATTCGCGAGTTCCACCACCACTGGTGGCAGACCTGGCTGTGCCTCAGCTACGCCGTGGCGGGCGTGGCGTTCCTCGTGCTCATGTCGACCAAGTCGCCGGCACTGCGTCCTGGCCGGGTGGACGAGACAACCCTGCAGGTACCGGTACAAACGCGGCCTTAGCGCTCGGCCCCGTGCGGTAGGAAGGAGTGATGGGTACCGCGCCGCTGATCGTCGCCTCGAACCGCGGACCGCTCTCGATCGTCGCCGTCGACGACGGGGACGACGAGGTGCGCCGAGGCGGTGGAGGACTGGTCAGCGGCATGCAGGCGGCGCTGTCGGCGGCCTCGGATGCCGTGTGGATCTGCGCCGCCCTCAACGACCGCGAGCGGGCGCTGGCCCGCCGCTCCACGTCCGGGCGGCTGTCCGAGCTACCGGTCGTTGCGGACGCGCTGGCGGGCGACTTCGACGTGCGGATGCTGCCGATCGACGCGCTGACGTTCCGTCAGGCTTACAACGGCATCTCCAACTCGACGCTGTGGTTCGTGCTGCACATGCTCTACGAGCCGGCGCGCAGCCCGATCTTCGACCAGGCCTGGCGGCGGCAATGGGCCGGCTACGTCCGCTACAACCTCGCATTCGCCGACGCGATCGCGGCCGAGGCGGCTGACGGCGCAACCGTCATGGTGCAGGACTACCACCTCCTGCTCGCCCCGCGAATGCTGCGCACACTGCGCCCGGATGTGCGCATCGGGCACTTCACGCACACCCCATGGGTGCCGCCGGAGTACTTCCGCATGCTGCCCGACGACGTGGCGCACGATCTGCTCGAGGGGCTGCTCGGCGCACATCTGATCGGTTTCCACACGGCACGCTGGGCGCAGCACTTCGCTGACTGCTGCGCCGAACTGCTGGGCCGGCGGCCCGATGGCCAGCTGGGGGTGTTTCCGCTGTCCACCGATGCCGACGAGATGCGTGAGCGCGCCCATGAGCGCGACGTGAACCGTGCGATGCGCGGGCTGCGCGACACGGTGGGCGAACGCAAGGTCATCGCTCGCGTCGACCGTACGGAGCTGTCGAAGAACGTGCTGCGGGGGTTGCTCGCGTACCGCGAGTTGCTGCGAACCCGCCGCGAGTGGCACGACCGGGTCGTGCACGTCGTGTACAACTACCCGTCTCGTGAGGACCTGCCGGAGTACCGGGAGTACACCGCCACCGTTGAGCGGGTGGCGCGCGAGATCGACGACGAGTTCAGCACCGACGACTGGACCCCGCTCGTTCTCGAGATCGGCGATGACTATCCCGGGTCCCTGGCCACGATGCGCCTCTCCGACGTGATGTTCGTCAACTCCGTGCGCGACGGCATGAACCTCGTGGTCCTTGAGGGGATCGTACTGTCCGAGCAGGATCCGGCTGTGGTGCTATCCCGCGATGCCGGCGCGGCCGACACGCTGGGCGATGACGCGATCCTGATCAACCCGTTCGACGTGTCGCGGGCCGCCGCTGCGCTCCACGAGGCGCTGGCCATGCCCGAGGAGATGCGGCGGGACCGGGCGCGCCGGCTGCGCAAGAAGGCTGTCGCGTTGCCACCGGCGCCCTGGTTCCGGGCGCAGCTGGACGCGCTGGCTCAGGTCAGGGACTGAAGCAGCGTGACGACCCCGACTGGCCCGGCCACCCGGACGTCGGCCGCGTCGGCCACGGCCGGTACCTCCGGCGACACGGCGGCGACGCTCCACGCCGGCATGCCCTGCTCGCGCAGTTCGCCGACCACCGCGAACGCGGGCAGATCGCCGACGTCGTCGCCGACGAACAAGACGGCTGCTGGAGCGAGGTCGCCGGCCAGGCGGCGCAGCACAGCACCCTTGTCGTAGCCCGGCAGGCGCAGCTCCAGGACGGCGCGGCCCGAGTGGACGCGAAGGCCCAGCCGTTCGCCAAGGGCGGTGACCGGTTCGCGTATCGGGTCCAGCACCGCCTCCGGGTCGGCTGCCATCCGCCCATGCACGACCAGCGACAGACGCTTGTCCTCGATCCACAGCTTCGGATCCCCCCTGGCGACCAGAGCAGGTAGTTCGGCGCGCAGCCGGCGCATGGCCTCTGGCTCCGGCAGTGTCGTCAGGAGGCCGCCCTGCCATCGCTCGGCGCCGTACAGTCCCTCGACGATCAGGCTCCGTATGGCATCAAGACCACCCAATTCGACGACCGTGCGCGCGTCCCGCCCGGTGATCACCGCAACCTGTGCGCCGCGCTCGGCGATGGCGCGCAGCGCCGCGATAGCGCCGGGTGCCGGACGAGAGTCGGCCGGGTCGGGCACGATCGGCGCCAGCGTGCCATCGAAGTCGAGCGCGATAAGCGCGTGCTCCAGTTCAGGGCGCAGGGAGGTCACGAGCGTTGAGATGTCCACTCCTGCATCCTGCCCGTCGTGGCGGGCTGCCGCGTTGGGGTGGAAGAATCCCAGTCGTCCATGCTGCGACGCGCACACACGCGGTCGGCCGCCGCGGCGTGCCCGGCGGCGGAGGTTTAACGCGATATGGGATCGCACCGCGCAGAGGAGCGTGGCGTCGTGCATGGCGCCGTGCTGCGCTGGCTTCCGGCGCTAGCCGCCCTTCTCGCCATCATCGGCGTGGGCATCGCGGTGTCACGGTTCCACGGGCCTCGTCCGAAACTCGCTGCGCCGAGCACGGTCAGCCCGGCGGCACAGCTGCAGGCTCCCGCGAGCGCTTCGACCACGCCCGACCCACCGTCCACACCCGCCATGCCGTCCACGTCGGCGCGCCCGGCACCGCCGAGCCCCTGCCGCGCGAATACCGACGCCCAGCGGATCATCGTGAGCGTTCGGCAGCAGCACTCCTGGATGTGCGCCGGCGCGCGGCAGGTCGCGGAATCGGCGGTCACCACGGGCGCGATGGCCACAGGTAGCGGCACGCCGATCGGCACCTGGCACCTCGAGGCCAAGGAGCGGAATACCACGCTGACCGTGCTCACGGGCGAGGCGTTCCACGTCGACTACTGGCTGCCTTATGACGGCAACATATACGGCCTGCACGACTCGAGTTGGCAGGCGTTCCCGTACGGCAGCCAGCAATACCGCACGGCCGGGTCGCACGGCTGTGTGCACCTGCCACTGGCCGCGATGCGTTGGCTCTACGGCTGGGCGCGTGTGGGCGCCACCGTCACGATCGTGGCCTGACCTCAGCTTCGGCCACCGGCCGCGATGATCTTCCAGTTGTGGCGGAATAGCGACCACAAGTCCAAGATCACGTCGCGGGCTCGACACGGGCGGCGCACCTCCCGCGCCACGTCGGAGGGTTGCGGCAGAATCACGAAGGCTGGTCAGCGGCGGCACAACTGCATGGCGAGAGGGGCCGAAACGATCGTGGCATCCGGGGCATCCGATTCGTTCGTGCACCTGCACGTCCACACCGAGTACTCGATGCTCGACGGCGCCGCCCGCCTCCCGGAGCTGTTCGCCGAGTGCCGGCGCATGGGCATGCCGGCGCTGGCGATGACCGATCACGGCAACGTCTTCGGCGCCTACGACTTCTACCGGCAGGCAAAGGCGGCCGGGGTCAAGCCGATCATCGGCATGGAGGCGTACCTCACGCCGAACACGTCCCGCTACGAACGCACCCGGGTGCGCTGGGCCAGCGGTGGCGAGAACGACGTGTCCGGCGGCGGGGCGTTCACCCACATGACGCTGCTCGCCGAGACCACCGCAGGCATGCACAACCTGTTCCGGCTCTCGTCCCGGTCGAGCATCGAAGGCTTCTTCTACAAGCCGCGCGCCGACCGCGAGCTGCTTGCCGA
Organism: Actinomycetota bacterium; assembly: GCA_046744105.1. Lineage (GTDB taxonomy): Bacteria > Actinomycetota > Actinomycetes > Mycobacteriales > Jatrophihabitantaceae > DASXRA01. The sequence goes on along the minus strand of JBKOXO010000221.1, from coordinate 9,651 downwards.
TTACGCGCAGGGACTGATCGGCACCACGGGCTGCCCGTCGGGCGAGATCCAGACCTGGCTGCGCATCGGCGAGTACCACAAGGCGCGGCAGAGTGCCGCCGAATTCCGGGACATCTTCGGCCCGGGCAACTTCTATCTCGAGCTCATGGACCATGACCTCGAGATCGAGACGCGGGTTCGTGAGGGGCTGCTACAGCTCGCCCGCGACCTGCGGCTGCCGATGATCGCCACCAACGACCTGCACTACACGCACGCCGACGACGCCGACGCGCACGAGGTGCTGCTGTGCGTGCAGTCCGGCAAGACGATGGCCGACCCGAAGCGGTTCAAGCTCGACGGGCGCGACTTCTACCTCAAGAGCCCTGCCGAGATGCGCTCGCTGTGGGCGGACAAGCACGATCTCGCGGAGGCGTGCGACAACACGCTACTGATCGCCGAGCGGTGTTCGGTCGCATTCAGTGACGGCGCTAACTACATGCCGCGCTACCCGGTGCCCGACGGCGAGACCGAGGAGTCCTGGTTCGTCAAGGAAGTCGAGAAGGGGCTCGCCCGCCGCTACCCGGACGGAATCCCCGACGAGGTACGCCGTCGCGCCGACTACGAAGTCGGGGTCATCGTCCAGATGGGCTTCCCCGGCTACTTCCTCGTGGTCGCGGACTTCATCAACTGGGCCAAGGAGCACGGCATCCGGGTCGGGCCGGGGCGAGGCAGCGGTGCCGGCTCGATCGCCGCGTACGCGATGCGCATTACCGACCTGGACCCGCTGCGCCACGGGCTGCTGTTCGAGCGCTTCCTCAATCCGGACCGCGTCTCCATGCCGGACTTCGACGTGGACTTCGACGAGCGCGGGCGCGGCGACGTCATCCGCTACGTCACCGAGAAGTACGGCGACGACCGGGTCGCACAGGTCGTCACCTACGGCACCATCAAGGCCAAGCAGGCCGTCAAGGACGCCGCGCGCGTGCTGGGTTACCCGTTCTCGATGGGCGACAAGATCACCAAGGTGATGCCGCCCCCCGTGATGGGCAAGGACGTCCCGCTCACGAAGATCTTCGACCCGACCCACGGCCGTTACGGCGAGGGCGGCGAGTTCCGCGCCCTTTACGACGCCGATCCGGAGGTCAAGCGGGTCGTCGACACGGCGAAGGGTCTGGAGGGTCTCAAGCGGCAGTGGGGAGTGCACGCCGCCGGGGTGATCATGTCCTCCGAGCCGCTCCTCGATCTGATCCCGATCATGAAGCGCGAGCAGGACGGCGCGATCATCACGCAGTTCGACTACCCGACCTGCGAACAGCTCGGCCTGATCAAGATGGACTTCCTCGGGCTGCGCAACCTCACCGTGCTCGACGACGCGCTGCGCAACATCGAGGCCAACCGGGGCGAGAAGATCGTCCTCGAGGAGCTCCCGCTCGACGACGCAGCCACCTACGAACTGCTCGCTCGCGGTGACACGCTCGGCGTGTTCCAGCTGGACGGCGGCCCGATGCGCGCACTGCTGCGCAGCATGCGCCCGGACAACTTCGAGGACATCTCCGCCGTCGGCGCGCTGTACCGGCCCGGGCCCATGGGCGCCAACTCGCACAACGAGTACGCCGACCGCAAGAACGGCCGCAAACCCGTGGTGCCGATCCATCCCGAGCTCGCGGAGCCACTCGCCGACATCCTCGACGACACCTATGGGCTGATCGTCTACCAGGAGCAGGTCATCGCGATCGCGCAGCGCGTCGCCGGCTACTCGCTCGGCGCCGCCGACCTGCTGCGCCGCGCGATGGGCAAGAAGAAGAAAGCGGAGCTGGACGCGCAGTTCGAGACATTCCGCGCCGGGATGAAGCAGCGCGGCTACTCCGACAACGCGGTCACGACGCTGTGGAACATCCTCGTCCCGTTCTCGGACTACGCGTTCAACAAGGCCCATTCCGCGGCGTACGGACTCGTGTCGTACTGGACGGCCTACCTCAAAGCGAACTACCCGGCCGAGTACATGGCGGCCCTGCTCACCTCGACCAAGGACGACAAGGACCGCTCGGCGATCTACCTGGCCGAGTGCCGGCGCATGGGTATCTCCGTGCTCGCCCCGGACGTCAACTCCTCTGATGCCGACTTCACGCCTACCGGCAAGGACATCCGGTTCGGCCTCTCCGCCGTGCGCAACGTCGGCGCGAACGTCGTCGCGTCGATCGTGGCTGCTCGCAAGGAGAAGGGCAGCTTCGTCGACTTCGCCGACTTCCTGCGCAAGGTCGACGCCACCGTGTGCAACAAGCGCACCATCGAGGCGTTGATCAAGGCCGGGGCGTTCGACTCGTTGGGCCACGCCCGGCGCGGGCTCATGCACGTGTACGAGCCGGCGGTCGACGCGGTCGTCGACACCAAGCGGGCCGAGGCGATCGGGCAGTTCGACCTGTTCGGTTCGATGGACGAGTCAGTGGCCGACGACGTCTTCTCGGTGCAGGTGCCGAGTGGCGAGTGGGACAAGTCCGTGCTGCTGGCGTTCGAACGGGAAATGCTCGGGCTGTACGTCTCGGATCATCCGCTGTTCGGGGTCGAGCACGTCCTGGCCAATGCCGCCGACACCGCCATCGCCCCGCTCGTCGCTGAAGGGGCGGCAGACGGGCAGACCGTGACGGTGGCCGGCATCTTGTCGTCGGTGACCAGGCGTATCACCAAGGCGGGTGCGCCGTGGGCGCAGGCGGTACTGGAAGATCTCGCGGGCTCGATCGAGGTGCTGTTCTTCCCGGCGACCTACGAGCAGGTGGGCATCAACATCGCCGAGGACGCCATTGTGGTGGTAAAGGGACGCGCCGACGCCCGCGACGACACGGTCAAGCTGATCGCCAGTGACCTCTGGGTGCCCGATCTGACTGACGCACCCCGCGGCCCAGTGGTGGTGCGGATGCCGACCGAACGGTGCACGCCCCCGATGGTCAACCGGCTGCGCGAAGTGCTCGCCGCGCACCCGGGCACCACCGAGGTGCACCTACGTCTGGTGCGCGGCGAGCGGGAGCATGCGTTGCGCGTTGCCGACGGGTTCCGGGTCACGCCGTCGGCGGCCCTGATGGGCGACCTCAAGGCGTTGCTCGGTCCCCAAGCCGTCTCAGCCTGAGAATGCCGGCGTGGGCTCGGCGCCGCCGGGTTCTCATCGACGAGTTGTTCGACCGTGGGCGTGGTGGAGCGCGCCCTGGGTCGAACAACTCCCCGGAAGATTCGGGACGCGAACTCTTAGCCGCGGAAGCTAGACCGAGCGTTGATAGACGCTGAAGGCCCGAGTGGCTACCCAGGCCATCACGACGGCCAGCGCCGCCAGCGCGGCGAGCCGCGGCGCCACCACGCCCACCTCCGGAGACCCGGACAACGCCTGCCGGCTGATCACCACGGCCCAGTCGACGGGGTTGTACTTCGCGACCTGCCGAACCCACTCCGGTGACAGCTGCGTGTCGATGAGCGCGGAGGACAGGAACGGCAGCGGCAGGCTAATGAACTGGCTGATGCCGATCAACGCGTCCTGCTGCCGCACGAGCAGGGCCACCGCGTTCGACAGCGCCGCGAAGACGACGGTCAGCAGCGAGGCGGCAAGCAGGGTCATGACGATGCCCGCGGCGCCCCCGTCGAAGCGCGCCCCGCACGCGTACGCGATCGCGAACACCGCGAGCGACTGGATGATCGTGACGATCGACTGGTAGGCCAGCGTGGCGACCATCATCGCGCCACGGCTGACGGGCGATGCCAGCAGCCGATCCATGACGCCGCGGTTCATGTCCTCGATGTAGACCGTGCCCGCCCAGCCGCTGGAGAACAACGACGTCATCATGATCACGCCGGGCGTGATGAATTCCAGGTACGTGCCACCCCCGGTGAAGCCGGGGATGTTCACGACCGATGTGAACAGCTGCCCGAAAAGCAACAGCCACACGATCGGCTGCACGAGCGTGACGGCCACGTACCAGGGCTGGCGGATCAGCGCGCGCACCGAGCGCACGGTCAGGTAGCCGGAATGGCGGACGAATCGTCCGGGCAGGACGGCGGTGGTCATGACTGGTGGTTCCCTTCGAAGCGGCGCCCGGCATGGCGCAGGTAGACGTCATCCAGTGACGGGCGGGCGATGGTGACGGACGCGACGGCGATCCCGGCCTCGTCGAGGGCGGCGAGCAGGGCCGGCACCGCGCGAGCGCCGAGGTCGGCGCGGGCGTGCAGGGCCAGCCCATCCGGGACGATGCCGCCGAACCCGGGCATCCGCTCGAGCAGACGCAGCGCCGCCGCCGCGGTCTCGGTGTTGTCGAACTCGACGTGCACGGTGTCGCCGCGCAGTTCACTCTTGAGCTCGTCGGGGGTGCCCTCCGCGACGACCCGCCCGCGGTCGACGATGGCCAGCCGGTGAGCGAGGCGGTCGGCCTCGTCGAGGTAATGCGTGGTGAGCAGCACGGTCGTCTGCTCGTCTGCGGCGAGGCGGGTGATCTCGGCCCACATCTCAGAGCGCGCCTCCGGGTCGAGACCGGTGGTCGGCTCGTCCAGGAACAGCACCTGCGGCTGGTGGATCAGCCCGATGGCGACGTCCAGCTTGCGGGCCATGCCGCCGGAGTAGGTGCGCACGAGCCGGTCGGCCGCGTCAGTCAGCCCGAACCGCTCGAACAGCTCCTCGGCGCGACGGTGCGCGTCGCGCCGGCGCAGGCCCTGGATACGCGCGGCGAGCACGACGTTCTCGCGGCCGGTGGCCATCGGGTCGCTGCTCGGCCGCTGCGACACGAGCCCGATCGCGCGCCGCACTCGGTCCGGCGCGAGGGTGACGTCGATGCCGGCGACGCTGGCCCGGCCCGAGTCCGGGCGGGAGAGCGTGCTGAGGATCTTGACGGTGGTCGACTTGCCCGCCCCGTTCGGGCCGAGCAGGCCGAACACCGACCCGGCCGCAACCTGCATGGACAGGCCGTCGAGGGCGCGCACTGGGTCCTTGCCCCGCCCCACCGGATAGGTCTTGACGAGATCGCGCGCGTCCAGCGCCAGATCGAGCTGCGGGCGAGTGGATAAATGCAACATGCGAGATGGCTCCTTGCCATGAGGTGAGGAGCCGAGCGCCTACCCTGGGAGCTGCGCTTGAGTGGATTCGGTGCTCGTCAGGGCGCGGATCGGCTCGAGGGTGAAGCCCGGCCCGGGTGTTGCCGCACCCGGGCGGGTTGACTCAGTCAGATGGATCGAGTGGCAGTAGGGCGCGTCCCTCCTCCCCGAGATGACGAACCGGGTCGGCGAAGATTTCTTCCAAAGGGACGCCCTCGGCGCGCAGCTCGTGCACCCGCCGCCACGCCTTGGCGCCCGGGATCGCGCTGGAACGGATGTCGCGGGCCACCTGGGTGGCGAACTCCGCCTCAACGCGCAGCATCCGCACCCGGAAGACGCTCTCGATCAGGAACAGTTCGGGAAGCCCCTGCTGGCGCGCCGCCGCGTGCATGGCCTCGAGATCGTCCAGTTCGGCGTGCAGCTTTTCGACCCGGGTGTCGAGCAGGCCGGCCACCACATCGGGAGGCAGGCCGGGCATGAGCGACAGCCCTGCCTCCAAAGACATGTATTCGCGCGTTGGCGTCGAGAGCAGCTCAGCAAGCCAGTCCTCGAACTCGGCGCGTCCCGCGTCGGTGATCGCATAGACGGTGCGCTCGGGGCGCCGCCCGGAGCGGGTCGTCTCCTGCGCAGTGATGAGCCCGTGCTTCTGGAGCGACTCGACGACCGAGTACAGCGAGCCGTAATTCAGCTTGATGCTGTGCTCCTTGCCGCGCTCGCGCAGCGTCGAGGAGATCTCGTACGGGTGCATGGGCCGCTCGATCAGGCAGCTGAGCACGGCCAGCGCCAGCGCGTTCGACACTCGCCGTCGCGCCATGGCAGCCCTCCATCTCGATTACTCGACACCGAGTATTTGTGTTCGGCCATTCGATGTCAAGTGTGTTTGCGGCCAAGTACCGTCAGCAGGGTGACCATGCTGCCGCCACCAGATCATGACCGTCTCGACGTCGGTGCGTTCGAACAGGGCACGCCGGGTAGTCGCTGGGCCCTCGGTCGGTACCTGGTCGGCCGCGCAATCGGCGAGTTCGTCAGCCAGGCCCTGATGGTGTTCGCGCTGCTCGTCGTGGCGCTGACGGTGCTGGTGTGGTGGCTCGGGCCGCACTGGCTGGCCGTGCTGATCGGCGTGTTCGTGCTGACCGTCCTGTTGCTGCGCTCGCTGCTCGGCGCCGTGCTGCGGCGGATCACCGGCGCGGGCTACTTCGGGCCGGTCGAGGACCGGATGCGCCGTCTCGTCGCCGATACCCGCGGCGATATCCGCGGCGAACTGCGCCGCATCGGCGTGCCGAGCCGAACCTGGACGCTGCCCCTGCTCCTCTGGCGGCTGACGCGGCGCACCCGGCGTGGCGAGACACTCCAGCGACTGCGACTTTTCGATGCGGAGCGTGTGGTGCCCGGGTCGAGGCTGGACGAGCTGCACATGATCGTGCGGCAACTGCGCCCGCCGAGGTACTGACGTAGTCGCTGGAGGCATGCTGCCGATGAACTGACAGACTGGCGGGGATGTCGACAGAACGAGCCAGCGCGGCCTACCCGGAGCAGTCCGCGCAGCGGCCGCAGCGGCGCGTGCCGTCCGGGCCGTGGTTCACGTCCCGGGACCTGGGGCCGGCTGCTGTGATCATGGTCGGACTCGCCGCCGCCGGAGCCCTGCTCGGCCTGCTCTGGCAGCAGATCAGCCCGCGCACCAAGGGCTTCGTCTACATCCCGCCCCACGGCATCATCGCCGGGGAGAACGAGTCGCTCATCGCCGCCGACGGGCGGTTCGCGCTCCTGACCGGAGCCGTCGGCCTGGTCGCTGCGGTGGCGGCCTGGTCGCGCCGGTCGGCCCGTGGACCCGCCACCGCGCTGGCGCTGGCTGCCGGGGGCCTGCTGGGCGCGCTGCTTACCGATCGGGTCGGCAACGCGACCGGCGGCGGGCACGACGGGGGCGCGGCCAATGAAGTGATCACCCTGGCGGTGCGGGTGCACGCCCGGGGACTGCTGCTGGTGGAGGCCGCTGTCGCGCTGCTCGTCTACGCCCTCTGCGCACTGTTTGCGCGCCGCGACGACCTGGGCACCGGCATCGCCCTCGCCCGGCTCGTCGACGTGTGGCCCGCTCCGGGCGCGGCGGTCGGAGACTGGCTGACGGTGCGGCGCATCGACGTCACGCTCGACCGGGCGCTCGCCGGGTCACCGGACTGGCTGCGCGCGTACGCCGCGCACCGCGGCGACGACGGCTACGACCCGCTGCCGCTCGAAGCGCCGACAGTTGCGCCAGGACCCGACGGGGCCGTCACCTACAGCTTCAGCGTCGCCGATCTGCCCGAGGAGCCGCCGCCCGAGATCCTCGTGCAGCCGCGCCCGCCCTACGTCGACGCCTCGACGCTTCCGGGCGGGCGGTGGGCGTTCACCGTGATCCCGGACGGTGGCGACGCTCCGTAGACTCGCACGCGTGCTGCGACGCATCGATCTAACGGCTGCGGACTCCGACGTGCGCCGGCTGTTGCCGCGTGCGCGAGTCGATGTGCATCAGGCGCTTGCCGCGGCAACCCCGATTGTGGAGGCGGTGGCCGAGCGCGGCTACGCCGCGGTCCGCGAGGCGACGCTGCGCCTCGACGGGGTGGACGTTCCGGCGCCCCGGGTGCCCGCATCGGCACTGCGGTCCGCGCTGGATCGGCTCGATCCCGTCGTGCGTGACGCGCTCGCGGAGTCGATCCGCCGGGCCCGGCTCGTGCACGAGGCGCAGCGGCGTTCCGAGGTGGACGTACACGTCGTGCCCGGCGGCAGCGTCACGCAGCGGTGGGTGCCGGTGTCGCGGGTGGGGCTCTACGTGCCGGGCGGGCTGGCCGTCTATCCGTCGAGCGTTGTGATGAATGTCGTCCCGGCGCAGGTCGCGGGCGTGCGGTCGATCGCCGTCTGCTCACCACCGCAGCACGATCACGGCGGGCTGCCGCACCCGGCCATCCTCGCCGCCTGCGCGCTGCTCGGCGTCGAGGAGATGTATGCCGCCGGGGGAGCGCAGGCGATCGCGCTGCTCGCTTACGGCGATGCCGGGTTGGACATCGAGCCCGTCGATCTGGTGACTGGCCCGGGCAACATCTACGTCGCGGCGGCCAAGCGCTTGCTGCGTGGCATCGTTGGCATCGACGCCGAGGCGGGGCCCACCGAGATCGCCGTACTCGCCGACTCAACCGCCGACCCGGTGCACGTCGCCGCCGACCTGATCAGTCAGGCCGAGCACGACACGCTGGCCGCCTCCGTACTGGTCACCGACTCGGTGGGGCTGGCCGACGCGGTCGACGCCGAGATCGAGCGTCAGGTCGCGCTCACCAAGCACGTCGAGCGGATCACCACTGCGCTGACGGGCGACCAGTCGGCGATCGTGCTGGTCCGCGACCTCGAGCAGGGCATCGGCGTCGTCGACGCGTACGCGGCCGAGCACCTCGAGGTGATCACCGCGTCGGCGCGCGACGTCGCCGAGCGCGTCCGCAACGCCGGCTGTATCTTCGTCGGGCCGTACGCCCCCGTATCGTTGGGCGACTACTGTGCGGGCTCCAACCATGTGCTGCCCACCGGCTGCACCGCCCGGCACGCCTCCGGGCTGTCCGTGCAGTCGTTCCTGAAGGGCGTGCAGCTGGTCGAGTACAGCCGCGAGGCCCTCGCCGACGTGTCACCGCACGTGCTCGCCCTGGCCGCCGCGGAAGATCTGCCCGCGCACGGCGCCGCAATCTCCGTACGCTCGTGACCACGCTGGACGACCTGCCGCTGCGCGACGAACTGCGCGGCGAGCTGCCCTACGGCGCCCCGCAGCTCGACGTCCCGGTGCGGCTGAACGTCAACGAGAACCCGTACCCGCCCTCCGAGGCGGTCGTGGCCGAGATCGCGCAGGCCGCCGCCGAGGCGGCGCGTGGTCTCAACCGCTACCCCGACCGGGATGCCCTTGCGCTACGGGCTGATCTGGCCGCCTACCTGGGTCATGGCCTCACGGCCGGCGAGGTATGGGCGGCCAACGGCTCGAACGAGATCATGCAACAGCTGCTGAGCGCCTTCGGCGGGCCCGGCCGCACAGCACTGTCCTTCGCCCCGACGTACTCGATGTATCCGGAATACGCCCGCAATACGCACACCACCTGGATGGTGGGCCGCCGCCGCGAGGACTTCACGCTCGATCCCGCCCATGCGCTCGGCCTCATCGCCGAACGTGAGCCGTCGGTAGTGCTGCTCGCGTCGCCGAACAATCCGACCGGCACGGCAGTTCCGCTCGACGTGCTCGAGGCTATTTGTGCTGCGGTGCCCGGCGTCGTCGTCGTCGATGAGGCGTACGCGGAGTTCCGCCGGGCCGGCACGCCCAGCGCACTGTCGCTGCTGCCGCGTTACCCGCGGCTGGTCGTCACCAGGACGATGAGCAAGGCGTTCGCCTTCGCCGGCGGCCGGCTGGGCTACCTGGCCGCGGCGCCGGCCGTTGTCGACGCGGTGCGCATCGTCCGCCTGCCATACCACCTCTCGGCGCTGACGCAGGCGGTCGCGCGGGTGGCGCTGGCGCACGCGGACGAGCTGCTCGCCAGGGTGGACGAGCTGCGTCTGCGCCGCGACGAGACCGTGTCATGGCTGCGGGACATCGGATTGCGGGCGGCC
>JBKOXO010000146.1:0-16357 GCA_046744105.1 Actinomycetota bacterium | reverse complement strand
CGATGCTCGCCCAGGTCGCCGTGGGCGGATTCCTCGGCGCACAGGCGATCAGCGAGCAGCTCCGCGACGGAAAGTTCCTCGACCGCATCGAGGCGCTCATCCATGTCGTCCAGCTAGCCACACAACGGGGGACCGATCATGAGCTACGACGCGATCATCGTGGGCGGACGCGTCGCCGGAGCGTCCACCGCAATGCTCCTGGCACGTAAGGGACTTCGCGTACTGGTCGTCGACCGCGCGAAGTTCCCGAGCGACACGCTGTCCAGCCACCAGTTGCAGCCGCCCGGCGCGGCACGGCTGCGGCGTTGGGGACTGCTCGATGCGCTCGAAACTGCCGGCACGCCGCCCACCCGCGAGGTGCGCTTCCATACCGGCGACGTCGTGCTGCGCGGTGCCTACCCGAGCGAAGAGGCGCTGTACAGCCCGCGCCGCACGCTGCTCGACGCAGTGCTGGTCGCCGCCGCGCGTGCTGCCGGCGCGGAGGTCCGCGAGAACACGATCGTCGACGAGGTGCTCATCGCCGACGGTCGGGTGAGCGGAATCCGATGCCACGCAAAGGGGTCCCCTGTGGTGTCCGAGCAGGCGCGCATCGTCGTCGGCGCCGACGGAAAGCACTCGATCGTCGCTCGCACCGCACAGGCGCGGACGTATCGCGAGCGCGCGCCACGCTCGCTTGCGTTCTACACCTATTGGCAGGGCGTCCCGCTAGATACAGCCGAGCTGTACTCTTTCGACCGGCGCCTGGCCGGCGCGTTCCCCACCAACGACGGGCTGACCATCACCTACATCGGCTGGCCGCTGGCCGAGTTCGACGCATTTCGCCGCGACCCATTGGCCAACGTGCTGGACACCCTGGACGCGGCGGGGACCCTGGGCGAGCGGGTCCGCGCCGGCCGGCACGTGGGGCCACTACGCGGCACGGTCGACCTGCCGAACGCATTCCGCCGGCCGTACGGGCCTGGCTGGGCGCTCGCGGGCGACGCCGGCCTGGTCATGGACTCGATCACCGGCCAAGGTATCGGGCACGCACTGCGCGACGCCGAACTGCTCGCCGACGCGATCGCCGAGGGACACGGCGGCACCACGCCGCTCTCGAAGGCGCTCGCCCGCTACGCCAAGGCGCGCGACCGCGACACGAAGGCCATGTACGACATGACGGTGCGCCTTGCGTCGTTCCCGGTGCAGAGCCCCGCGGAGCGACGGCTGTTCGCCGCGCTCGCCGACGACCGTGAGGCCGCGTCCCGGTTCTTCGGCGTCATCTCCGGGAGCCTGTCGCCTACCGCGTTCTTCGCGCCGGCGAACCTAGTGAAGCTGGTGGGCCTGCGCGGTTTTGCGGCGCTCACCCGCGGGCAGTTGCGCCCGGCTCAGCCGTATGCACGGGCGGCCTCGACCGCCCAGTAGGTGAGCACGATTGACGCGCCCGCGCGCTTGATCGAGGTCAGCGTCTCGGCGATCGCCCGGTCGCGGTCCAGCCAGCCACGCTGGGCCGCCGCCTCCACCATCGCGTACTCGCCGCTGATCTGGTACGCGGCGACCGGCACCGGTGACGAGTCAGCGACGGCGCGCAATACATCGAGGTACGGAAGTGCTGGCTTGACCATGACGATGTCGGCGCCCTCGGCGACGTCCAGCTCGACCTCGGCGAGCGCCTCGCGCACGTCGCGGGCGTAGTCCTGTTGGTAGGTCTTGCGGTCGCCGGCCAGCGACGAGTTCACCGCCTCGCGGAACGGCCCGTAGAACGCCGACGCGTACTTGTTGGCATAGGCCAGGACGCCGACATCTGGGCGGCCGGCGTCGTCAAGCGCTGCCCGGACGGCGCCGACCTGACCGTCCATCATGCCGCTTGTGCCGAGCAGATGCGCCCCTGCATCGGCCTGCGCGAGCGCCATGCTCGCGTAGCGCGCCAGAGTGGCGTCGTTGTCGACATTGCCGGACGCGTCGAGCACCCCGCAGTGCCCGTGATCCGTGAACTCGTCCAGGCACAGGTCGGCCATCAGCACCGTCTCGTCGCCGAGTTCGTGGCGCAGTGTGCGCACCGCGCTGTTGAGGATGCCTGTCGGGTCGTCGGCGCCGGAGCCCTGCGCGTCCTTGTGCTCCGGCACGCCGAACAGCATCAGCCCCCCGACGCCTGCCTCGACCGCCTCGACGGCGGCCTTGCGCAGCGACTCCACCGTGTGCTGGACGACGCCCGGCATGGACGCGATCGCGACCGGCTCGGTGATGCCCTCCCGCACGAACATCGGCAACACCAGGTCGGAGGGGTGGACCTGGACGTCGGCGACAAGGCGGCGCAGCGCCGCAGTGGCCCGTAACCGCCGCGGCCGAGTCTGGGGAAACCTCACGACCGCCAGCCTAACGATTGCGCAAGGTTTGGCAGCGTGAGCGTGCTAACGCTTGCGCAATCCAGCGGAGTTACCTGCGGCGGGACGCGCGCTTCGCAGCTGCGGCGGCCGCCTTCTCACGCTCCTCGACGGCGCGCGCGGCTGCGAATTCGGCAAGCGCATCGATCAGCGCCGGCACCGTGGCCGTGTCGGGCAGCACGTCGACGCGCAGCCCGAACTCGCGCGCCGTGGCCGCAGTCTGCGGCCCGATGCACGCCACTACCGTCCGGGCGTGCGGCTTGCCGGCGATCCCCACGAGGTTCCGCACCGTCGAGGACGAGGTGAAGCACACCGCCTGGAAGCCGCCCGACTTGATCGCGTCGCGGATCTCAGCCGGGGGCGGCGCCGCCCGCACCGTGCGGTAGGCCGTGACGTCGTCGATCTCCCAACGCCGCTCGCGCAGGCCGGCGGCGAGCGTCTCGGTGGCGATGTCGGCGCGGGGCAGCAGCACCCTGTTGATCGGGTCGAGCACCTCGTCGAACGGCGGGAAATCGGCGAGCAGCCCCTCGGAGGACTGCTCACCCGAAGGCACCAGCTCGGCGTTGATGCCGTAGGCGCGCACTGCCGCTGCCGTCGTCTCGCCCACGCACGCGATCTTGACACCGGCGAACGCGCGGGCGTCCAGCCCGAACTCCTCGAACTTCTCCCGGACCGCGCGGACCGCGTTGACGGACGTGAAGACGACCCACTCGTACCGGCCGGTGACCAGGCCCTTGATCGCCCGCTCCATCTGGGCCGGGGTGCGCGGGGGCTCGACGGCGATGGTGGGCACCTCGACCGGTACCGCGCCGTGGCTCGCCAGCTGCTCGCTCATCGCGCCGGCCTGGTCCTTCGTGCGCGGAACGAGCACCTTCCAGCCGTACAGGGCCCGTGACTCCCACCAGCCGAGCTTCTCCCGGTGCAGCGCGGCCCGGCCGACGGTGACGACCAGCGTGCCGCTCATGCCAGCCGCGGCGAGCTCGATGTCGCCGACAGTCCCGGAGGCGGTGTGCTGCGTGGTGTGGGTGCCGTGGCAGCTGACGGTGACAGGGGTGTCCGGCTTGAGCCCGCCGGACACGAGCTGCTCCCCCAGTAGCTGAACGGCCGACGCAGGCACGGTCAGCACCAGCGTGCCAGGCGCGTGCGAGAGGGCGTCGAAGTCGGTGCCGTCCGTGACGGACACCTCAGTGTGCACCGGCCCGAGGGGCACGCCGGCGTAGGTGGCCGTCCCGGCGCCCACCGACAGGCCGGGAACCACGTCGAACGGGACGACGGTCTTGGCGATGACCAGCGCCTCTTTGACCGCGTCGTCTTGGGCGAACACGTCGCCCGCGACGAGCCGCACGACGTGCGCCCCACCTCGCGCCTCGGCGAGCACCGCCTTGGCGATGTCAGCGGTCGTTCCTTCGGCCGGGCGCACCTCTCCGGTGGCGAGGTCGGTGATCGCCGACGGCACCGCGCGGTCCGCATACACGATCCCCGCCGCGGCCAGCGCCTCTGTGGCCGCGACAGCCAGCAATCCCGGGTCGCCAGGGCCGGCACCAACGAAAGTGATGCGGCCGACGTTCTTACGCGCGCGGGTCATGTGGAGCTCCCCATCATCGTGTCAGCGCCTTCGGCGAGCAGCTCGGCGGCGAGTCGCCGGCCGATGCCGTCGGCGTCGGTTGCCGGGCCGGTGGCCGACAGTCGGACGGCGCGCGAGCCGTCCGGGGCGGTCACCGACCCGCGTAGGTAAATCTCGGGCCCCTCGGCGATCTCTGCGAGCGCAGCGACGGGGGCGGTGCAGCCGGCCTCGAGCGCCGCAAGCAGGGCGCGCTCGGCGGTCACGGCGGCACGGGAATCGGCATCGTCCACAGTGGACAGCAGACCGCGGATCGCAGAGTCCGAGGCGCGGCACTCGACGGCCAGCGCGCCCTGCGCCGGGGCGGGCAGCACCTGAATTGGGTCCAGGATCTCGCTAACCTCGCCGTCACGTCCCAGCCGGCGCAGCCCGGCCAGGGCGAGGACGACCGCATCGAAGGCACCCTCGGATACCCGGCGCAGCCGCGTGTCGACGTTGCCCCTGATCGGCTCGACGACGAATCCCAGACCGAGGGCGCGCAGCTGCGCGGCACGGCGTGGTGAGCCGGTGCCGACCCGCGATCCGGGCGGCAGCTCGGCCAGGGTGAGCCCGTCGCGCGCTACCAGGGCTTCGCGCGGGTCTTCCCGGCCCGGCACCGCAGCAATCGCGACGCCGCCGAAAGGCGCCGTGGGCAGGTCCTTGTAGGAGTGGACGGCGACGTCGATCTCGCCGCTGACCAGCGCCGCGCGCAGTGCGGACACGAAGACGCCGGTGCCGCCGATCTGCTCCAGCGGTGCTGCCGAGCGATCGCCCGCCGTCACGATCGGGACGATCTCGGCGGGCGCGCCCAGCGCGTCCACCACGCTCTGCGTCTGGATGCGGGCGAGCGCCGAGCCTCGCGTGCCGACCCGCAACGTGCGGGTGATCGTCATGAGCCGGCCTTCCGGACGGCGGTGACCGACTCGGGTCGGGCCGGGTCGAGGTCGAAGAGCTCCCGCAGCGCCGCCGCGTACTGGTCGCCGCCGGGCGTCGAGGCCAGCTCCTTCACGCGGACGGTCGGCGCGTGCAGCACCTTTTCGACGGCGCGGCGTACCGCGTGACCCACCTCGGCACGGGTCGTGTCGTCGAGCGACGGCAGCCGCGAGTCGAGCCGGGACAGCTCGGCGTCGATCACCTGAGTGGCCCGGGCGCGCAGTGCGCTGACGGTGGGCGCTACGGCCAGGGCCTGCTGCTGGGCCAGGTAGCTTGCCAGCTCCGCGGCGACGACGGCCGACGCGGCGGCGACCTCGTCGTCGCTCACCATCGCGCCGTCGGCACGCAGCGTGTCCAGGTCGACGTAGGTCACGCCCGGCAGCGCGACTACCGCCGGGTCGACGTCGCGAGGCAACGCGATGTCGAGGACGACCATCGGCCGTGGCGCCCACTCGCCGAACGCGGCGAGCTCGACCACCAGACCGGTGGCCCCGGTCGTGCTGACCAGCAGGTCGGCGCGGGCGATCTCGTCGTGCACGGCGTCCAGGCCGACCGCGCGCGCGTCGAGGGACGCGGCCAAACGGGCGGCACGGTCCGGGCTGCGGTTGGCCACGACAATGTCGGTGACGCCGCGGCGGCGGAGCGTCGCGCCGGCGAGCGCACCCATCGAGCCGGCGCCGATGACCAGCGCCTGCTTGCCGGCGAGCGGGCCGATCACTCGGCTGGCGTGGTCGAGGGCGACGGCCACGACGGAGGCGCCGGCCCGGTCGATGCCGGTGTCGGTGTGCACCCGCTTGCCGACGCGCAGCGCAGTCTGCGCCACGTCGTGCAGGACGGAACCGACGGTGCCGCCGTCGAAGCTGCGGGCGTAGGCGGCGCGCAGCTGGCCGAGGATCTGCGACTCGCCGACGACCATCGAGTTCAGCCCGGAGGCCACGGAGAACACGTGCTCGGCGGCGGCCTCGGCGAAGTGGACGTACAGGTGCTCACCGAGCTCGGCGACGGAGAGGCCGGCATGCCGCGCGAGCACCTGGGTGATCTCGGCGACGGCCGGGTGGAAGCGTGTGACGTCGGCGTACACCTCGATCCGGTTGCAGGTCGACAGCGCCAGCACCTCGCTGATCGACTCGTCGGCGTGCAGCTCGCCGAGCAGCTTCGGCAGATCGTCGGCGGAGATGCTGACGCGCTCCAGCACCGGCACCGGTGCTGTGCGATACGAGATGCCAACCACGAGCAGGCTCATACGACGAGTGCCCCGTTCTTGCGGTTCTCGTGGAACGAGAGGATCTGCAGCTCCGCGGCCAGGTCCACTTTGCGCACATCGACGTGATCGGGCACGGAAAGCACGACCGGTGCGAAGTTGAGGATGCTCGCGACCCCGGCGGCGACCAGCCGGTCGCAGACGTCCTGCGCGGCGGCGGCCGGGGTGGTCAGCACCGCGATAGTGATCTTCTCGTCGGCGACGACGCGTTCCAGGTCGACGATGTCGCGCACCGTCACGCCGTGCACTGTGGTACCTACCCGGTTCGGGTCGGCGTCGATCAGTGCGGCGATGCGGAATCCGCGGCTCGCGAACCCCTCGTAGCCGGCGAGCGCCTGCCCCAGGTTGCCGACGCCGACCAGCGCCACGTTGCGGTGCACCGTGAGCCCGAGCGTGCGCGAGATCTGCTCGGTCAGCGTCGCCACGCCGTAGCCCACGCCGCGAATCCCGTATGAGCCGAGGAAGGACAGGTCCTTGCGGAGCTTGGCGGAATTGACGCCCGTGGCGGCAGCGAGTTCCTCGGACGATACGGTGGTCGTCGCGTCCTCGCCGAGCCCGGTCAGCACACGCAGATACGTCGCCAGGCGGGCGACAGTAGCGTCCGGGACGGCACGCGCGCCGTTGCCGCCGGCCGCCTCGCGCTGGACGGTCATGTGCTCCTCTAGCAGCTCAGGTATGGGACGCCCCCGCCCGAGTGCACGCGACCCGGTGTGATAGGAGGCTGTCCAAAACGCTACGCGCTTGTGAATGGTTTCCCAAATCGCGCATGCCTGTGCTACTAGGCTGAGCGGACGGCCGTTGGCCGCCGTCCGAGCGAGGGGGACATCGCCGCTATGTCAGATACCGCCGCCGCTCTCACTCCGCCGAGCGAGCTGACCCTCCAGGCGCCGGAACCGGTCAAGCCGGTCGAGCCGGCCAAGGCGGGCGGCATGGTGCCCATCCCTACGGCGGCGCTGCCGGCGCTCGACCAGAAGGTCGCCGACTACGTCGACTCGATCGTCACCCTGGACGTGCATTCGCCGGCGTTCACCGCAAAGGCCGACGACGTCCGGACTATGGGCAACGACGAGATCCGCGCGTCGGCCGAGACGTCGAACAAGCTGCTCGCGTCGCCGGTGCGCGCCATGCAGAAGAGCGGCGACACCGGCAAGGTGGCCACTACGCTGCTCGACCTGCGGCGCACCGTCGAGGACCTCGACCCCAAGCAGGCCACCGGGGTCAAGAAGCTGCTCGGCATGATCCCGTTCGGCGACAAGCTGCGCGATTACTTCCACAAGTATGAGAGTGCACAGTCGCACATCGACGCCATCCTCAGGGCATTGCTCGACGGGCAGGACGAACTGCGCAAGGACAACGCTGCACTCGACCAGGAGAAGGTGCACCTCTGGGAGACGATGCAGCGCCTGGCGCAGTACGCCTACGTGGCCGAGCATCTCGACAGGGCGCTCGAGGCGAAGATCGCCCAGCTCTCCGATGCGGACAAGGCCAAGGTGCTGCGCGACGACGTGCTCTACGCGGTGCGGCAGAAGCACCAGGACCTGCTCACCCAACTGGCTGTCTCGATCCAGGGTTACCTGGCGATCGACCTGGTCCGCAAGAACAACCTCGAGCTGATCAAGGGCGTCGACCGGGCGACCACCACCACGATCTCCGCGCTGCGGACTGCCGTCATCGTGGCGCAGGCGCTGGCCAACCAGAAGCTGGTCCTCGACCAGATAACTGCGCTTAACACCACCACCGCCAACCTGATCGAGTCGACCTCGCAGTTGCTCGCCACGCAAGGCGTCGCGATCCAGAAGCAGTCGGCCGAGGCCACGATCGGCATCCAGTCGCTTTCGCGCTCGTTCGACAACGTCTACCAGGCGATGGATTCCATCGACACGTTCAAGGTGGCCGCCCTCGACTCGATGAAGCAGACGATCGGCACCCTGCAGGGCGAGATCGACAAGGCGCAGTCGTACCTGGCCCGGGTGCGCGTCAGCGACAGTAAGCCAGCCGGCGGCAACGACCTCAACCTCTCGCTCTAGAGCGATGAGCGCTCGCTGTTCCTATCCCGCCTGGGCGAATCCGCGTTCGCACCGCTCGCTTCGCTCGGGTGCAACCGCGGCTTCGCTCGCGCCTTCGGCGCGGCCGCGTCGCGGCGGCGGGGCTCTTCGCGCGAGCGCTCATCGCCCGATGGCGGGATGAGCTAGTGTTCCGCTGGCTGGCTCGGCTGTTCAGGCGGCGGGCGGTCGCTGTGCCGGCCCCGTCTGCTGACGACGAGATCCTGGTGTCGCTGGATCGGCTGCAGGGTGCCGTCGCCGGCAAGGTGCCCGACATGGTGGTGGCCCGCGTCGACCGGGTGGCCGGCGTCGTCCGGGAGACGGTGCCCCGGCTGGGCAACCTCGGCCCGGGCAGTCTCACCGCGCACGCCGTGCTGCGCACCGCCACGTCCTACCTGCCCGAGGCGGTCAACGCGTACATGCGGCTGCCCCGTTCGTTCGCCGACCACCGTCCGGTCAGCAATGGCAAGACATCGCTGACCGTGCTGTGCGATCAGCTGGACCTGCTGGGCTCGAAGATGGACGACGTGTTCGACGCGGTCTGCCGCGCCGACGCCGACGCGCTGATCGCGCACGGGCGGTTCCTCGCCGAGAAGTTCGGCTCCGGCGCGCTCGCGCTTGACCCCAGATCGCGATGACCAGCGTGGACGCCGTTCGGGCGGCGGTTGACGCCCTGGCGGCTATAGGTGTCGCGGCCGGTGAGGCCGAGTCGAGCGTGACCGCCGAGGCAGCGGCGCTCGCGGCGGCAGCGGCCGAGCGGGCGCCGGGGGCGGCCACCGATTGGACAGCGGTCTTCGGCGGGCGGGCGAGCGGGTTCCAGACGGCGGCCCGGGCCGGGCAGGCGTTCACCACGCGGGCGACGCCGGTGCTGGCCCGGCTCGTGGCGCGAGGCTATCCGCAGGCGCCGGCCTACGCGACGGCGCTGGCCGAGCTGGCGTCCGCGGCCTGCTCACTGGGCGAGCCGAGCCTGTCCGCGGTCGGCGCCGCATCGGTGATCGCCGCGGCGCAAACCGCCGCCGTCCCACCCGCCGGTCTTGGCCGGCCGCCGTCACGTGCCCCGCTGAAGGCGCCCCAACCCGAGACGCCGCCGGCCAGGACCCTCGACGAGCTGCTCACCGAGCTGGATGCGCTGATCGGGCTGGATGCCGTCAAGACGGAGGTGCGCCACCAGGCCGAGGTGTTGCGCGTCGCCAAGCTGCGCGAAGCCAAGCAGCTGCGCGAGCCGGCGATCACCCGCCACCTCGTCTTCGTCGGCAACCCCGGCACCGGGAAGACCACCGTCGCCCGGCTGGTGGCCGGCATCTACCGGGCTCTTGGGGTCCTGGAGCAGGGCCAGCTCGTCGAGAGCGACCGCTCGTCGCTCGTCGCCGGCTACGTCGGCCAGACCGCGCTCAAGACGGCCGAGGTCTGCGCCAAGGCGATCGGCGGCGCGCTGTTCATCGACGAGGCATACGGCCTCGCCGACGACCAGTTCGGCGACGAGGCGATCGAGACGCTCGTCAAGCAGATGGAGGACCATCGCGACGAACTTGTCGTGATCGTCGCCGGATACCCCCGTCCCATGCAGGAGTTCGTCGGCGCCAACCCGGGGCTGGCCAGCCGGTTCCGGCTCACGCTCAGGTTCGACGACTACACCGACGAGCAGCTCGTCCAGATCTTCACCAAGATCACGTCGGAGGCGGACTTCAGCCCCACCGCCGAGGCGATCGCCCGGCTGCGGCAGATCCTGACGCTCACGCCACGGGACCTCGGATTCGGCAACGCCCGGTTCGTCAGAAACCTCTTCGAGGCGGCGGTCGTTCGGCAGGCATGGAGGCTGCGCGAGGTTCGCGATCCATCGGTCGCGCAACTGCGCGAATTGACCCCTGACGATCTGGGTGAGCTACCGGATACGGTGCATCCTCCGGGAGAGGAATCGATGACGACGAGCGAGACGAGCTGATGGCGGTCACGACGCGGCCCGCCCACCCGGCACGCGCGCCCGTTCCGGCCACGCCGACCACGGCGCCCGGGGCCTCCGAGCCGGAGGCGCCACGCCCACCGCACACGTGGCAGGTCGTGGCGCGCGGGATCCGGTCCGCCTTCGCGGGCACGCCGGGCCGGTTGCGGCTGGCCGCCATCGCGACGGTAGCGGCCTGCCTGGTGTTCGGGCTGTTCTCATTCATCGCCGCGACAAGCCGGGCCGACGCGCTGACCGAAGCCCGGGCCGGCGCCGCGCAGCTGGTGCGCATCCAGGCGATCCGGACCAACCTCGTGTCGGCGGATGCGAACCTCACCAATGCGTTCCTCGTCGGCGGGCTGGAGCCGCCGGCCGCGCGGGCCGCCTACGAGCGGGGGATCGCCACCGCGTCGCAGACCCTGGCCGCCGCGTCGGGCGACAGCGCCCAGGACGCGGCGCAGCTCGCCAAGGTCAACGATGCGATGACCCGCTATACCGGGCTGGTCGAGTCGGCGCGAGCGAACAACCGGCTGGGCTACCCGCTCGGCGCGGCCTACCTGCGCCAGGCCACCAGTCTGCTGCGCACCGGCGCCCTACCGTTGCTCGCCGACCTCGGTCAGACCGAGCAGGCCCGCATCGACCACGCCTACTCGGCCAGCGCCGATGCCACCGCGTGGCTGGTGGTCGGCCTGGTCATCGTCCTGATCGTGCTGATCGTGGCGCAGATCTGGCTCAGCGGCCGGACGCGGCGGACGTTCAACCTGCCGCTGGTCACCGCCACGGCGGTGGTGCTCGTGATCGGCATCGTGCTGGCCGGCGTCATGGCCTGGAGCCAGGGCAAGGCGAAGGACACGCGCAGCGGCGCGTACCTCGCCACCCTCGAACTGGCCACCGCCCGCATCGACGCGTTCGACGCGAAGAGCGCCGAGAGCCTGACGCTGATCGCCCGCGGCCAGGGACAGGCGTACAACGCCAGCTTCGACAACCTGTCAGCCAACGTGACCGCCGTCCTCGACGACGCGGCGAAACGGGGCGGCACCGGCGAGCAGGCCGCGCAGGCCCGGTTGCGCGACTACCTCGGCGTGCACACGAGGGTCCGCGCCGCCGACGACGGCGGTCACTGGGATGACGCCGTCAAGCTGGCGACCGGCCAGGCCAACACCGTGTTCCAGACCTTCGCCGACGCGTCGGCGACGGCGCTCGATCAGCGATCTGCGCAGCTACGGCACGACCTCGGCAGCGCCCGGACGCTATTGCCGGTGTTCGCCTGGATCGGGCTGATCGCCGGGGTCGCCGCGGCCGTGGCCGCCGGGCTGGGCGTCGCGACCAGGCTACGGGAATACCGGTGAACAGGGCGATCGTCGGCGTACTCGCAGCGGCGGCGCTGGTGGCCGGCTGCGGCGCTGGCAGCACACCACCGCTGCCCACCGTCGCGCCGTCATCGTCCGGCCCCGCGCCGAGTTCGAGCGCGCCACCGGCGCCGGGGTGCGACGACAACGATTACAAGTCGCGCGTCGCGTCCTACGCGCCAGGCGCGTCGCCAGCGGATTCGGCGACGGTCGCGAAGATCAAGAGCCGTAACGTCCTCAGGGTCGGCGTCGCGGCCGACAACCTGCTCTTCGGGTACCGCAACCCGATCACGGGCGTCCTCGAAGGCTTTGACATCGACGTGGTCAACGAGGTGGCCAAGGCGATCTTCGGGACAGCGAGCGGCCACGTCGAGTACGTGGTGGAGAACTTCGCCCAGCGCATCCCCGACCTGCGATCGGGCAAGGTCGACATGGTCGCAGACATCATGACGATCAACTGCGCCCGGTGGGGCCAGATCGCCTTCTCCGCCGAGTACTTTCACGCGGGCCAGCAGGTGCTGGTGCGCAAGAACGCGCCGTACAAACGCATCGAGGACCTGAACGGCAAGAAGGTGTGCACCGCGACCGGCTCCACCGGCAACGAAAACCTCAAGACGCGGTTCCCGCAGGTGCAGCGGGTGATCGTCGAAACGATCAGCGACTGCATGGTGCTGTTCCAGCAGGTCGCCGTCGAGGGCATCGTCTCCGACAACACCGTGCTCAACGGCTTCGCCTCGCAAGATCCCTACGCGCAGATCGTCGGACCGCAGTTCACCACCGAGCCGTACGGGCTGGGCTTCAACAGGGGCAACGTCGACTTCGTGCGCTATGTCAACGCGCTGTTAGAGAAGTGGCGCACCGACGGCACGTGGAAGCGTATCCACGACAGGTGGCTGCCCAACGACACGCATGGGCAGCCGGCCGCCGCGTACGGGCGGGCCCTGCCATGACCGTCGCGCTGGCCAGCCCACCGGCGCCGCCCGGGTCGCTGACCTCGCCGGCGGGGCCGGGCGACGTGCTGCGCTACCTGGACGAGTTGCGCCGCTGGCGCGACGACCTGCGCACCGCGTTGGACGCCCTCGACCGTCGCGCCCGGGTGGCGTCGAACGCGGATGCCTTCACCGCCGATCTCACCCTGGCTCTTTCGCTCGCCGAGTCGATCGACCGGCGCACGGACGAGCTGATCACCACCTGGGACAGCGGCCGGGTCGGCGACAAGGAGCTCGTCAAGCTCGCCCAGCTGATGTGGGGACGCCTGCCCGACGCACTGGGCAACCCGAGCGCGTTCTCGCTCAGCGAGGCCACGACACTGGCCGCCGCGCTCGAGGCCCGCCTGGCTGCCCGGCTCGACGCCGACACCATCGCGGGATCCGGTGCCGCCGACCGGATTGCCCCGCTGCGCGAGACCCTGGCCCGCTGCCACGACCTGGCGACCACGCTCGAGCGCCGCGTCGACGAGGCAGAGGCACTGGCGGCTCAGCTCGCGGCGGCGCTTGCTTCGGACCCGAAGACGCTGGCCGACCAGATCGGCCGGATCGGCGACGCCGCCGACCTGCTCGAACGGGACCTGATCAAGGAGACGGCGCTGCGGGCGTCCGTCAGCCGCGACGCCGCCACGCTCGCCACTCGGGTCGCCGAGCTGACCGCCACCGCCGCCGAGGTGCGCGAGACGGCCCACCGCTGCCGCGACAAGATCGCCGACCCGCCCCGGCTGGCCGTTCCCGACGTCGCGGCGCTCGGGCCCGTCCCGCCGATCCCGGACGGCCCGGACGTCCCCGGCACCTGGACCGCCGCCCGGGCCGCCCTCGACGCCTACCAGGCCCGGCTCGAGCAGGCGGCCGCCGCACTGGCCGAGGCGGGACGCCGCTATGCGGCGCCACTCGCCGAGCGGGCCGAGTTACGGGGCCTGGCCGAGGCGTACCGGGCAAAGGCCGCCGCGGCCGGGCTGGCGGAGGACCCGGCACTCGACGTGCAGTTCGCCGCCGCGCGCGCCGAGCTGTGGCTGGCGCCGTGCGACGTGATGGCAGCGCGCCGTCTGGTCGAGACGTACGGGCACGCCGTCCAGGTGGCAGTGGGCGCCATCCCGGCGACGGAACCCCCGGTGGAGACGCCATGAGGTGTACACAGCCCGGCTGTACAGGCGAGATCGAGGACGGCTACTGCAACGTCTGCGGCAGCCCGGCCGAAGCGCCGCCCGTGACCGGAGGCCCGAGCGCGCGCAGTGGCAGCGCCCGCACCAGCAGCGCCGCCCGGCTGTCCAGCTCCCCCATCGGCTCGGCCCGCGCAGGCTCGAGCCGGCCGACCCGCCGACTCGGCTCGACGCGTACCAGCTCGCAACGCCTCGGCGCCGGCATCACGTCCGTTCCCCCCGCGCCGGTGCCCGATCCGCGCTCGGTGATCATGAAGGACCCGCATGTCGCGGAGGACAAGCGATTCTGCGCCAAGTGCGGCGCCCCCGTAGGGCGGTCCCGGGACGGCCAGCCCGGACGCACCCACGGCTTCTGCCCCAGGTGCCGCACCGAGTTCTCGTTCGAGCCGAAGCTGCGCGCCGGCGACATCGTGAGCGAGCAGTACGAGGTGTTGGGCGCGCTCGCGCACGGTGGCCTCGGCTGGATCTACCTGGCCCGGGACCGCAACGTGTCCAACCGCCCCACAGTCCTCAAGGGTCTGCTCAACACCGGCGACTACGACGCCTACCAGGCGGCGGTCGCCGAGCGGCAGTTCCTGGCCGAGGTGCAGCATCCGCTGATCGTCAACATCTATAACTTCGCGTTGTATGAGAACGCCGGCTACACCGTCATGGAGTACGTCGGCGGCAGCTCGCTCAAGCAGCTGCTCAAGGCACGTATGGCCGCCAACGACGGCGCGTACAACCCATTCCCACCCGATCAGGCCATCGCCTACATCGTCGAGATCTTGCCCGCGTTCGGCTACCTGCACAGCCAGGGCCTGCTGTACTGCGACTTCAAGCCCGACAACCTCATCCAGGCCGGCGACGCGGTAAAGCTCATCGACCTCGGCGGCGTGCGCCGCGTCGACGACTATGACAGCGCCATCTACGGCACGGTCGGCTTCCAGGCACCCGAGATCGCGACGGTGGGCCCGAGCGTGGCCAGCGACATTTTCACCATCGGGCGCACGCTCGCGGTGCTGCTGTTCGAGTTCCTCGGCTACCAGTCGACATACGTCAAGAGCCTGCCACCGGTCGATGACGTGGCGATCTTCCAACGCTATGACTCGCTGTACCGGGTGCTGGCCAAGGCGACCGCCGAGAACCCGAACGACCGCTTCCAGTCCGCGGACGAGCTGCGCGACCAGTTGCTGGCCGTGCTCCGCGAGGTAGTCGCCGGCGACGGTCCGGATGGGCCGGCCCGGCAGTCGACGCCGTCGGTGCTGTTCGGCGCGCCGGCGGCGTCCGGTTCGACGCTGACCTGGGACGAGCTGCCGCCGCTGCATCCCGACCCTTCCGATCCTGCCGCAGCTTGGCTTGCCAGCGTGTCGATCGACGACCCGGGGCAGCGGCTGACCGCCCTGGCCGCCGCACCGCACGACAGCGTGGAGGTGCGCCTTGCCCGCGGACGGGCCGCCATCGAGGCGGGCCGGTTCGCCGAAGCCGACGCGACGATCGAGCAGATCCTGACCGACGACCCGTGGGAGTGGCGGGCGGTGTGGCTGGCCGGGCTGGCCGCGCTCGCCCGCGACGACGCGGCAGCGGCCACCACCGCGTTCAACACCGTGCTGAGCCAGGTGCCCGGCGAGCTCGCCCCCAAGTTGGCGCTCGGCCTGGCTTGCGAACTGAGCGGCGAGCGCGACCTGGCCCAGGGGCTGTACCGCACCTGCACCGCAGTCGACGCGAACTATGTCGCGCCGGCGGCGTTCGGGCTGGCCCGGACCGCGCTGGCCACCGGCGACATCGACGGTGCGCTGGCCGCCCTCGACCTCGTCGGACCTACCAGCGGTGCATACGTCACGGCCCGCTGCACGCGCGCCGACATCCTGGCCGACAGCGACAAGGGGCTGCCGGCCCTGGCCGACGCGGCCGCCACGATTGAGGCGGTGCCGATCGACCCACGCCAACGCCAGCTGCTCGTCGCAAACGTCCTGGCCCGGGCGCTCGATCATGTCCGGCGGTCCGGCGCCGAGCCGCAGACGCAGGTCGCCGGCGTACCGGCCACCGAAGCCAAGCTGCGAGCCGGAGCCGAGCAGGCCCTTCGCCGGCTCGCCGCGCTCACGTCCGACCGGGCCGAACGCATCCGGCTCGTCGACGCGGCCAACGCCATCCGTCCACGGACCCTCGTATGAGGTGTGCCAGCTGTGGCGCGGCCGCGGGCGCTGACTTCGCGTTCTGCGAGAACTGCGGAGCGACGCTGACTCCCTCCGCGGCCAGCGCGCCAGCGCCGGAACGCGACCATTCCGCGCGCACCCACCTGATCAGCCTGCACGCCGAGCCGGACACGCCGCCGGCACCGCTGTGCGCCGAGTGCGGCGGCGCTGTGGGCGACGACGGCTGGTGCACCGTGTGCGGGGCGCGGGGCTCCAACGGACGCGAGCACGTTGCCGAGCAGCCCGCCCCGACCGTCGCCGCCGTCAGCGACCGTGGCCGCATCCATCGCCGGAACGAGGACGCCTTCGCCGTCGCGGTGCGCGAGAGCTGGGCAGCGCTCGTCGTGTGCGACGGCGTCACCACCGCCACCAACAGCGACGCAGCCGCCTACGCCGCCGCGCGCGCCGCCCGCGACCTGCTGGCCGCCGCCGAGCGTCCGAACGGGGCGCCGGACCAGCGGCTGCGCCACTGGTCGCGGCACGCCAAGGCCGCGGCGCTCGCGGCCGACGAGGCGGCCGAGGCCGCCGGCCCGAAGGACGACCCCAGCCC